>JAWXBA010000306.1:0-15365 GCA_034439775.1 Gemmatimonadota bacterium
CGCCACAACGTCTCGGTGATGAACGGCATGATCGGGTGCAGCAGCCGGAGCGCCACATCGAAGGTGGCGGCGAGGACTGCCCGGGCCACATCGCCGCCGGGCTGGTCGCCAGAGAGGCGCGGCTTGACCTGCTCGATGTACCAGTCGGCCAGCTCACTCCACAGGAAGTGATAGATTGCGGTTGCGGCGTCATTGAGGCGGAACTTCTGGTAGGCGGCGGTCGCTTCCCGGACGGCGTGATCGCAACGGGCGATGATCCAGCGGTCGGCCAGGCCCAGCTCCTCGCGCCTTACCACGTTCGGGTGGGTGCCCGCCAGCGGTCGGGGGACCTCGGTCAGGCTGCCCAGGATGAAACGCCCCGCGTTCCAGAGCTTGTTGGCAAAGTTCCGGCCGGGGGCAAAAGAGCCCTCGATGTCCTCGTGGTCCAGAATCAGGTCGGTGCCGACCGCCGTCCCCGCGATGACGGTGTAGCGCAACGCGTCCGCGCCGTACGCCCCGACCACATCGAGCGGGTCGATCCCGTTGCCGAGGGACTTGGACATCTTGCGGTGCTGGGTGTCGCGGACCGTGCCGTGGAGGTACACCGTGTGGAATGGGATGTCACCCATGAACTCACAGCCGGCCATGACCATCCGGGCCACCCAGAAGAACAGGATCTCGGGGGCGGTGACCAGGACGTCACCGGGGTAATAGCGTGCCAGGTCCGGGGTCTGGTCGGGCCATCCCAGGCTGCTGAAGGGCACCAGCCAGGAGGAGAACCAGGTGTCGAGCACGTCATCGTCCTGCCGTGCGGGGCCGCCGCAGGTGGCGCAGGCGGTCAGGTCGGTGCGGCTGGCGGAAATGGCCCCGCAACCCGGCGCCTCGCAGTACCAGACCGGGATCCGATGGCCCCACCAGAGCTGGCGCGAAATGCACCAGTCCCGGATCCCCTCCATCCACTGAGCGTACTCCTCGCCCCGGCGCTCGGGAATGAACTTGAGGCGTCCATCCCGGTAGGCGGCCAGGGCCGGCTTGGCCAGCGGTGCCATCCGGACAAACCACTGGTCGGAGAGGCGCGGTTCCACGACGGTGTCACAGCGGTAGCAATGGCCCACGGCATGGTGGTGGTTGTCCACCCCCTCCACCAGGCCAAGTGCTTCGAACTCGGCCACGATCTGCTTCCGCGCCACGAAGCGGTCCAGCCCCTGGAACCGCGCCGGGACCGGGCCCGCCATCGTGGCGTCGTCGGCCATCACATCGATCGCCTCGAGCTGGTGGCGCCGGCCGATCTCGAAGTCGGTGGGATCGTGTGCCGGGGTGACCTTGACGGCGCCCGATCCGAATTCCGGGTCGACGGCCTCGTCGGCGACGATTGGCACCAGGCGATCGGCCACCGGGACCCGCACCATCCGGCCGATCAGGCCGGCGTAGCGCGGATCGTCCGGGTGGACGGCAATTCCGCTGTCGCCGAGGATCGTCTCGGGGCGGGTGGTCGCGACGGGGATGGTACCGCCACCTTCGATCGGATAGCGCAGCTTCCAGATCCGGCCATCGGTCTCGACCTTCTCGGCCTCCTCGTTGGAGAGCGCCGTCAGGCACCGCGGACACCAGTTGATGATGTACTTGCCGCGATAGATCAGCCCCTTTTCGAACAGGCGAACAAAGACCTCACGCACCGCCCGGGAGAGATCGGGATCGAGGGTGAAATAGGTGCGGCTCCAGTCGCAGCTCGATCCGATGGCCCGGATCTGTTCCAGAATCGTGGCCCCGGTCTCGCCGACATAGTCCCAGACCCGGCGCTCGAAGGCCTCGCGCCCCAGGTCGAATCGGGTCTTGCCCTCCTTTGCCACCAACTTCTCCACCATGTTCTGGGTGGCGATGCCGGCGTGGTCAGTGCCAGGGAGCCAGAGGGTGGCGCGGCCGCGCATCCGCTCGAACCGGGCCAGGGTGTCCTGGATGGCCTGATTGAGTCCGTGCCCCATGTGCAGCTGGGCCGTGACATTGGGTGGCGGGAGCATGATGACGTACGGGTCGCCCTCGGCGGCAGGGGCGAACTGCCCCTGGTCGGCCCACCAGGCGTAGAGCTTGGCCTCGAGCGATCGAGGATCAAATTGCGGTGGCAGGGCTGAGGTCATGCCGATTGAAGCGAGCCGGCCGTCGGTGTGGGTTCGGCTGCGGGACGGTCGTCCTCGCCGCGCACCAGAAGGCAATCCACCAGGCGAACTGGAGCTGCCGCCACGGCGGCGAGCCGGGTGGCCCGGGACCGAACCCGCCGGGAAGGCACCCAGCCATGCAGCTCGATGGCGGCCCGTCCGGCGGGGACCAGAGTCAGGCTCAGCCCGCCGAGTTCAGCGTCAGCTTCGAGTGCCGCCTGGATCCGGGTCCGTGGTGCCGACGCTTGTTGCGGCTCGGGACGGGGCTGCTTCCGGGCGGTGAGGTAGCTGGAGACCCTGGCGCGGGAGACTCCGCCGGTCATTTCCCCGAGCAGCCATCCGGTGGCGGCGCCCACGACGAAGCCGGTGATCGCCCACATCGGAGTGGACCCACTATCGCGAGGCCTGGCAAGGCGCGCGGCAAGACGTGCAGAACCCCATCGCATGACGTTAACTTAATCACCCGACGGCTCGCCGCGCAGGCCGTCCGCACCCGGAAATGCACAGGTTGCCGAAGATGCCTCCTACACCCGCAGCTCTCGCCCGTTCCAACCTGATTCGCTGGCTCCTCCTGGCCCTCCTGGTGGGGGCTGGCCTGGTCCTGTTCCTCTGGTACGGGCCCGACGTGGACCCGGTGGCCACCCCGATCGAGATGGAGTTGCAGCCATGAGTGCCCTCCGACTGACGCTGCCCGATGGCAGTGTCCGGGAATTGCCGGAGGGAAGCACCGGCCGCGACCTGGCCGCCGCCATCGGGCCGGGGCTGGCGCGCGCCGCCTTGGCCGTCACGGCCGATGGTGTCCTCCAGGACCTGGATCGTCCGTTCGGGTCCGACGCGGTGGTGGCGATCGTCACCGACCGCGACCCCGAGGCCCTGGACCTGCTGCGGCACTCCGCCGCGCACATCCTGGCCACGGCGGTCCGGGAATTGTTCCCGCAGGCGGCCATCGGGTTCGGTCCGTCGATCGAGGATGGCTTCTACTACGATTTCGAGGTGCCGCGGCCCTTCACCCCCGAGGACCTGGAGCAGATCGAGGCCCGGATGCAGGCGGTGGTGGCGGCCGACCATCCGTTCGTCCGCGAGGTCGTCGATCGGGACCAGGCCAATCACCGCTTTGCCGACGACCCGCTCAAGCTGGAGCGGATCAGCGAGCTCGGCGACGACGACACCATCACGGTCTATACCGACGGGCCGTTCGTGGACCTCTGTCGCGGGCCCCACGTCCCCAGCACCGGCCGCCTCAGGCACTTCAAGCTGCTGACGACCGCCGGGGCCTACTGGCGCGGCGACTCGCGGCGCCAGATGCTGCAGCGGATCTATGGCACCGCCTGGTTCAAGAAGGAGGACCTGGCTGCCTACACCCACCGCCTCGAGGAAGCCCGCAAGCGGGATCACCGCCGGGTGGGGCGGGAACTGGACCTGTTCATGTTCCACCAGTGGGCCCCGGGCGCGCCGTTCTGGACCGACCGCGGCACTACGATCTACAACGCCCTCAACGACTACATGCGCGAGCTGCAGCGCCGCGGGTACCAGGAGATCCGCACCCCGCTGCTGTACAACAAGGGGCTGTGGGAGCTGTCGGGGCACTGGGGCAAGTATCGCGACAACATGTTCATGGTGCTCGACAACGAGTCGGGCGAGCACGACATGTCGCTCAAGCCGATGAACTGCCCGTCCCACCACCTGCTCTACGCCGCAAAGAAGCACTCGTACCGCGAGCTGCCGATTCGCTACAGCACCTACGACGTGCTCCATCGCAATGAGGTGAGCGGCGCCCTTTCGGGCTTGACACGGGTGCGGCAATTCAGCCAGGACGACTGCCACATCTACCTGCTGGAATCCCAGATTGCCGACGAGGTGAAGCGGCTGGTGGATTTCATCCTCGGCTATTACAACACCTTCGGGCTGACCGCTACGCTCAAGTTTGCCACCCGTCCCGAGCAGCGGATCGGTGAGGACGCCATGTGGGACCGCGCCGAGGCGGCGCTGCGGGCGGCTCTGGAAGCCACCGGGCTGCCCTACGAGCTCAAGCCCGGCGATGGCGCCTTCTACGGCCCCAAGATCGATTTCGACGTGGCCGACTCGATCGGGCGGACCTGGCAGCTGGGCACCATTCAGCTCGACTATGCCGCGCCCGACCGGTTCGACCTGAGCTATGTGGGAGAGGACAACACCGACCACCGGCCGGTCGTCATTCACCGGGCGGTCAACGGCTCGTTCGAGCGGTTCATTGCCATCCTGATCGAGCACTTTGCCGGGGCGTTCCCGGTCTGGCTCTCGCCGGAGCAGGTGCGCGTGCTGCCGATTTCCGACGCCCAGGCCGACGCCGCGCGCGCGGTGCACGAGCGGTTGCTCGATGCCGGGATCCGTTCGGTGCTGGATGACGGCAACGACACGCTGAACTACCGGATCCGCGATGCCGAGGTGCACAGGGTGCCCTACATGGCGATCATCGGGCAGCGAGAGGCCGACGCCGACAGTCTGGCCCTCCGGGTGCGGGGCGCCGGCAACAAGCAGGAAGTCATGCCGGTGCAGCAGTTCCTGGATCAGGTCTGTCGGGAAGTGCAGGAGCGGGCGTTGGTGCCGTGACAGCGGGGAATTGGGGATAGGGAATGGGGAATGGGAAGTGGTGGGGGAAGGTCGAGCGATGTGGGTAGCTTATATTTGAACTCTTGAGGCGCGTACCCCTTTGACGGGGTGAGTCTGGTTCCTCATTCCCGATTCCCCATTCCCCATTCCCGAGCTTCTCAATTGCCCGACTCCACCACCCCAGTCCTCCTCTCCGCCACTCGGACCCCGGTTGGCAAGTATCTCGGCGGACTCTCCAGCTTCTCCGCGCCCCAGTTGGGCGCGATCGCGATTCGCGAGGCGGTGCGGCGGTCGGGCGTGGATCTGGCGGCCATCGATGACGTCATCATGGGGCATGTACTCCAGGGCGGGGCGGGGCAGGCCACCGGCCGGCAGGCGATGATTCAAGCCGGTCTGCCCGGATCGATTCCCGCACTGACCATCAACAAGGTCTGCGGCTCCGGACTCAAGGCGGTGATGCTCGCCTCCCAGGCCATCAAGGCCGGCGATGCCCAGTGTGTCGTGGCGGGCGGCATGGAAGCGATGAGTGCCTCGCCCCACTATGTGTATGGGATGCGGAGCGGCATCAAGATGGGCAACAGCGAAATGAAGGACGGCATGGTCCATGACGGGCTGTGGGACTCCTTTGGCAATGTCCACATGGGGGCCTACGCCGAGTACACCGCCGAGAAGGCCGGGGTGTCGCGGCAGGACCAGGACGAGTTCGCGTTCCATTCCCATCGCAAGGCTGTGGCCGCCATCGAGGGCGGCAAGTTCAAGGCAGAGATCGTCCCGGTCGAGGTCAAGACCCGGGCCGGGACCACCACAGTCGATACCGACGAAGGGCCGCGGAAGGACACCACCATCGAGGCGCTGGCCAAGCTGCGTCCGGTGTTCCAGAAGGACGGCACGGTGACGGCGGGCAACGCGCCGAGCGTCAATGACGGGGCCAGCGCCCTGGTGGTGGCTTCGCTCGCCTTTGCCCGGGCCCATGGCTTGACGCCGCTGGCCAAGGTCACCGGGTACGCCACCGGCGGCGGCGAGCCGAAGGACCTCTTCTTTGCGCCGATCCTCGCGGTCCAGAACCTGATGGCCAGGGCCGGCACCGCGATCGGGGACTACGGGCTGATCGAGGCGAACGAAGCCTTCTCGGTTCAGGCGCTCGCCGACGGCCGCGCCCTGGGTTGGGACTGGGACCGGGTCAATGTCCACGGCGGCGCCGTGGCGCTGGGACATCCGATCGGATGCAGTGGTGCCCGGGTGCTGACCACCCTATTGTATGCCATGCAGGACCGCGGGGCCGCCACGGGCCTCGCGACACTCTGTCTCGGTGGCGGCAATGCCGTTGCCCTCTCGGTCGAGGCACTCTGACATGCATCATGGACAACACGGGACTGCCGGTCTCCCCACCGCCCAGCTGCGTGCGGCCACGGTCGCCGTTCGCCTGGCGATTGCCGTTGCCGTCATGGCGGTCTCGGCCCAGGTGGCGGTACCGCTGCCGGTCACGCCGGTGCCGATGACCCTCCAGCCAGTGGCGGTCCTTGCCATTGGTGCCCTGCTCGGCACCCGCATGGGCTTGGCGGCACTGGTCACCTATCTGGCGGTCGGCGTGGCCGGCCTGCCGGTCTTCTCGATGGGACGGGGCGGGGCTGCCCACCTCTTTGGACCCACGGGCGGCTATCTCCTGGCCTTCCCGATTGCTGCGTGGGTTGCCGCCCTGGGCGGAGTGCAGCGGCTGCGAGCCATGGTCCCCGCCATGATCGGTGCCATGGTGGTGATCCACGCTGGGGGTGCCGCGTGGCTCGCCATCCTCGGTGGCGACGCCGGCTTTGCCTGGGACGCCGGCTTCGTCCCGTTCCTGACCGGCGATCTCCTCAAGATCGGCCTCGCTGCCTCCGTGGTCCTGCTCCTGGCGCCCCGGCTCCGCGCTGGCCGTTGACTGCCCCGGCGGTGCCGTCGCCGGTCAACCCGACAAAGGCGATCGGCTGGACGGTCGCCTTTCTCGCGTCCGGGACGGTCCTGTCGGTCGCGGCCTACATGGCGCTCGACCTGCTGGGCTCTCCCGTCAGCAGCACGCTTTCCGATGCGCTGTTCCAGTCGGTGGCGATGCTCCTGGCGTTCGGCGCAGCCACCTGGGCTATCGGCATTCGCGGGGCGGGATTGGGCCGGAGAGAGCTTCGGTGGGCACCGGCCGGCGTTGGCTGGCCTTCGCTCCTCCTGGGTGTTGGGCTCGGGGCCGCACCGGCATTCGTGGCGCTCGGGGCGGGTGTGATCGCGGGGGGAGCCTTCTGGAGCCTCGACGGTGGCAGCCAGCTCGACTGGCTCTGGACCGCCACCAGGACGGGTGCGGTCCTCCTGCCGGCCGCGCTGGCCGAGGAAGTGGTGTTCCGTGGGGTCCCGCTGGTCCTGCTGGCAGGAGTGATCGGGAAGTGGCGCGCCGCCATCCTCCTTGCCACACTGTTTGGGTCAGCGCACCTGCTCAACCCTGGGGTGACGTGGCTGGCCCTCGCCAATATCACGCTTGCGGGGGTGTTCCTGAGCGCATGCTTCTATCTTCCGGGCGGGCTGTGGACCGCGACGGGTGCCCACCTGGGCTGGAATCTCGGCCTGGCGGCGCTGGCGGCTCCAGTCAGCGGGGTCCCCTTGAACATGCCCTGGCTCGACTACGCCCCGGGCGGACCTGATTGGCTGACCGGCGGAGCGTTTGGACCTGAAGGCGGTATCCTGGCGACACTCATTTTTCTGGCGATGACCACCCTGGTGGTGCGCCGAGTCCAGCAGGGGAGACAGGCATGAAGAGGGTGGCAGTGATTGGCGCGGGCACGATGGGCAATGGCATTGCCCATGTCTTTGCCCAGCACAATTGGGGAGTGACCCTGGTGGACGTGGCCCCGGCGGCCCTGGAAAAAGGCCTGGCAACGATCCGGGCCAACCTGGATCGCCAGGTCAAGAAGGGAACCCTCGCGGAGGATGCGCCGGCACGGATCCTGGCCCTGGTGGCCACCGCGACCGCGCTGGAGGCCGTCGCGGGCGCGGAACTGGTGGTCGAGGCGGCTACCGAGAACCCCGCCCTCAAGTTCAAGATCTTCGAGACCCTCGACACTGCCGCCGATCCCACCGCCATCCTCGCCACCAACACCAGCTCCATCTCGATCACCGCAATCGCGGCGCGCACCAAGCGGCCAGCGCAGGTGATCGGGATGCATTTCATGAATCCGGTGCCGGTCATGAAACTGGTTGAGGTCATTCGCGGCCATGCCACCAGCGATGCCACGACCCAGGCGACGTTGGCGATCGCCACCGCGCTCGGGAAGACTCCGGTCGAAGTGAACGACTATCCGGGATTCGTGGCGAATCGGATCTTGATGCCGATGATCAACGAGGCGGTCTACACCGTGATGGAAGGCGTGGCCACCCCCGAGGCGGTCGACACTGTGATGAAGCTCGGCATGGCACACCCGATGGGGCCGCTGGCGCTGGCCGATTTCATCGGCCTCGATGTCTGCCTAGCCATTCTCGAAGTGATGCACCACGGCCTCGGCGACCCCAAGTACCGTCCCTGCCCCCTGCTGCGCCGGATGGTGGCCGCGGGCCACCTGGGCCGGAAGAGTGGGCAGGGGTTTTATCAGTACGGGGAATAGGAATAGGGAATGCGGGACACCGTCTGGGGGGTCGCTGGGAGCCGAGGCCGCGGTAAAGCCGGGGGTCTCAGCCACGAAAGCCGATTCCCCATTCCCCATTCCCTATTTCCCGTCCCATTAGAACTGACACATCACCATACAGGGACACCACCCATGGACCTCAAGCAGGCAATGACCCAGTACCACCACGAACAACTGGTCATCTCGTCGGACCCGTCCTCCGGGTACTTCGGGATCATCGCCATCCACGACACGACGCTGGGCCCCGCCCTGGGCGGGACCCGGTTCTGGGAGTATGCCACCACCGAGGCCGCCATCACCGACGCCCTCCGGCTGGCCCGCGGCATGACCTACAAGGCCGCGGTGGCAGGGGTGAACCTGGGCGGCGGCAAGGCGGTCATCATCGGCGACAACAAGCGCACCGATCGCGAGGCGCTGTTCCGGGCCCATGGCCGGTTCGTGGAATCGCTCGGCGGGCGCTACGTCACCGCGGAGGATGTCGGCACCAGCCCGGCCGACATGGAACACATCCACTCGGAGACGGAGCATGTGGCTGGACTGCATGGCCGGTCCGGAGATCCTTCCCCGGTCACGGCCCATGGGGTGTACATGGGCATGAAGGCGGCGGCCAAGGTGCGCTGGGGCTCCGACAGCCTGACCGGGAAGACGGTGGCGGTCCAGGGGTGTGGCAATGTCGCGTCCCACCTCTGTGGCATGCTGCACCAGGAAGGCGCCCGGCTGATCGTGACGGACATCGATGCCGCCAAGGTGGCCCGGATCGCGGAGCTGACCGGGGCGATGGCGGTGGCCCCGGAGGTGATCTACGACCAGAAGGCCGATATCTATTCCCCCAACGCCCTCGGCGCGACCATCAACGATGAGACGCTCAAGCGCCTCAAGGTGGAGATCGTGGCGGGAGGTGCCAACAACCAGCTCGCCGAGGAGCGGCACGGCAACGCCCTCGAGGATCAGGGCCTGACCTACGCCCCGGACTACGTGGTCAACGGCGGCGGGCTGATCAACGTGTACGGGGAACTCGAGGGCTGGAGCGCGGAACGGTCGCGCCGAAAGGCGGGCGATATCTATGACACCACGCTGCGAGTCTTCGCCATCGCGGCGGAGCAGGGGATTCCCACCTATCTGGCAGCGGATCGCCTTGCCGAGGAGCGGATCGCCTCGATCGCCCCGCTTCGGAAACTCTGGATCGCATAGACGCCGGACCGCAAGGTCCGTAGATTGGAACCCATGGCTGAAACAATCCCGATTGGATCGGACCACGCCGGCCTGGAGCTCAAGGACCGGCTGGTGGAGACGCTGCGTGAGCTGGGCTACGCGCCAGAGGATATCGGCACCCACAGCGCCGAGTCCTCCGATTACGCGGATTACGCCCACCCAGTGGCCGAGCAGGTTTCCAGCGGCGCCGCGCGCCGCGGGGTGCTGCTCTGTGGCACCGGACTGGGGATGTCGTACGCGGCCAATCGCCACCACGGCGTGCGGGCCGCGGTGGTGTGGACCCCCGAGGTGGCCCGCCTGGCGCGCGAGCACAACGACGCCAACATCCTGGTTCTCCCGGCGCGCTGCCTGAGCGAGGCGGAGGGGATCGAGATCCTGAAGACCTGGCTGGACACCCCCTACGCCGGTGGTCGCCACGACCGCCGGATTGCCAAGATTGAAACGGAGGAAGTGTGACGCTGCGGCACAATGCCCCCCTGCGCGATGCAGACCCGGCGATTGCCAACCTGGTCAACCGGGAGCTGCTGCGGCAGCGTCACGGACTTGAGCTGATTGCCAGCGAAAACTTCGCCTCGCGCGCGGTGATCGACGCCATCGGCACCCCGTTGACGAACAAGTACGCCGAGGGGTATCCCGGCAAGCGGTACTATGGTGGCTGCGAGGTGGTCGACGAGGTCGAACGGCTCGCCATCGCGCGGGCGCTGCAGCTCTTCGGCGCCGACCATGCCAACGTGCAGCCCCATGCCGGGGCCCAGGCGAATTTTGCCGCCTTCATGGCCGTCCTGCCGCCCGGGGGGCTGCTGCTCGGCATGTCCCTTCCGCACGGCGGGCATCTGTCGCACGGACACAGCGTCAACCACAGCGGCAGCATCTGGAAGGCGACCCACTACGGGGTCAACCCGGCCACCGGCCGGATCGAGTACGACCAGGTCCGCGACCAGGCCCGGGCCGACCGGCCGGGACTGATTGTTTGCGGCGGCAGCGCCTACGCCCGGATCATCGACTTCCCGGCGTTCCGGAGCATCGCCGATGAAGTGGGGGCCACTCTTCTGGTGGACATGTCCCATTTTGCGGGACTGGTGGCGGGTGGGGTGCATCCCTCGCCGGTTCCCCATGCCCATATCGTCACCACCACGACGCACAAGACCCTCCGCGGTCCGCGCGGTGGCCTGATCCTCTGCACTGCCGACCTGGCCAAGGCGATCGACCGCTCGGTCTTCCCAGGTACCCAGGGTGGCCCGCTCGAGCACAGCATCGCGGCCAAGGCCGTGGCCTTCGGCGAAGCACTCACCCCGGACTTCCGCTCCTACGCCCACCGTGTGGTGGCCAACGCCAAGCGCCTGGCGCAGGGGCTGACCGAGCGCGGCTTCGCCATCGTCTCGGGCGGCACCGACACCCACCTGATGCTGGTGGACCTGCGCCCCAAGAAGCTCACCGGCAAGGTGGCCGAAGCGCTGCTGGGGCAGGTGGACATCACGGTCAACAAGAACACCATCCCGGACGACCCGGAGTCCCCGTTCGTCACCAGCGGCATTCGCCTGGGGACCCCGGCGCTGACCACCCGCGGCATGGGCCTGATGGAAATGGACCGGATTGCCGAACTGGTCGATCGGGCGCTGTCGGCGGGATCCGACGGCGAACGCCAGAAGGTCAAGGGCGATGTGCGGGCCCTGGCCGACGCCTTCCCGCTGTACGGCGCATGAACGAGCTGCAGTTCGCCCCCGAGGTCATGGAGCGCATCCGGGCCCGGGGCGACCGGTACCACGAGCGGGCCTATCTGTTCATCCTGGCCAGCATCGAGTATCTCCAGTCCAGGCTCGACACCCGCCGCCATGTATCCGGGGACGAGCTGTCCTGGTGCTGCCGTGACTTTGCCATCGAGCAGTTTGGCCCGATGTCGCGCACGGTGCTGGAACATTGGGGTGTGCACCGCACCGATGACTTCGGACGGATCGTGTTCACCCTGGTGGAAGTAGGCCTCCTCGTGACCCAGCCCGGGGATCGGGAGGAGGATTTTGCCGGCCGGTATGACTTTGCCGATGCCTTTGGCGAGGCGCATGTCTGGTCGGGCGAGCCCGGGCAATGTTGACGCGGCGGCGGACGCCGGGAAGGAGTGGTTGCGGATGACAGAGCGGATGGAGTGGCCGCAGTGCCAGAAGTGTGACGGAGGCACCCTGATTCCCCTGTCGGACTATGGCCGGGACGGGGCACCGATCACCTACAAGGCGTGGGTGTGCACCAACCCCGAGTGCGGGTTCAATCTCCGGATCGACAACGGGGAAATCAGCTTCGGGCGGACCATCGGGCAGTCCACCAAATGAGCGGGGAATGGGGAACGGGGAATAGGGACTAGGGCAGCGGGGGCAGGGCGCCGCGGTGATACCACCCCCACATCACACCCCCGTTCCCTGTTCTCCATTCCCCATTCCCGCGTCCCTCTCATGCCTCCAATCCCCGTCATCACACCAGCGCAGGCCAACCAGTGGGATTCGGCCAGCGAAGCCGCTGGCATCCCCACCCGGGTGTTGATGGAGACGGCGGGTCGGGCGGCCGCCTCCATCCTGCTTGATCGGTTCGGTCCCGCCTGCCGGCAAGGTGTGCTCATCGCCACCGGGAACGGCAGCAACGGCGGCGACGGCTGGGTCATGGCCCGGGCGCTCCACGCCATGGGCATTCCGTGCTGGGTCGCCCCGGTCGGTGGTGATCCCACTCCATTGAATGCGGCGGTCGCGGCGCTGGCGCGCGCCGAGGGGGTGCGGGAGGTGGCCGGGGATGGTCCCTGGCCCGCCGCGGGAGTCCTGGTGGATGCGCTGCTCGGCACCGGCGCACGGGGCGCGCCACGGGGTCCGGTCCGGGGCATCATGCATCGCATCGAGGACCTGGACTTGCCGATCGTAGCGGTGGACGGCCCCACCGGCCTGGATCTTGGCGACGGGGTATGCCACGAATCCCTCCGGGCGGCGATGACGATCACCTTCGGCGGCTATCGCCGCGGCCATCTCCTCTCGCGCGACGAATGCGGCGATCTGGTGCTGGCCGATATCGGTCTGACGGCCCGGGACCCGGGGTGGCCCACCCTCGCTACGGTGGACTCCCTGGTCCACCTGATGCCACCCTTTCCCACCAACGCCCACAAAGGGACCCGGGGCCGTGTCGTGGTCGTTGGCGGTGATACGGGGATGACTGGTGCGGCCCGACTTGCCGCCCGGGCTGCCTTCGCGGCGGGCGCCGGCCTGGTGCACGTCGTTGCGCCCGCCACGAGTGCCGCCGTCTTGGCCACCGCAGAGCCCGACCTCCAGCTTGCCCCACAGGAGTTCGGGGCGCCGTTGACCGCCCAGGTCCAGGCGCTGCTCGCTCGCGCCGATGCGGTCGTCATCGGTCCCGGGCTGGGCCGGGCGCCCGACCGCGCCGACCTGGTCCTGGCGGCACTCCGCGCCAGTGACGCCGTGGTCGTTGATGCCGATGGATTGATGGCATTCCAGGGCCGGATTGCCGACCTGCGCGATGCCTGCCTGGGACGTCGGGTCTTGTTGACCCCCCACCTCGGAGAGTTTCGCGCGCTCTTTCCCGCCGAGGCTGCGGTGGCCGCGGTCGATCCGTGGGGTGCGGCGGCAGACGCCGCCGCCGCGGCGGGTGTCACGGTGCTCCTCAAGGGGGTGCCGACCGTCGTGGCCGACGGGACTGGCGTGACCCTGACCATTGCGGCCGGAAATCCCGGACTGGCCACCGGCGGAAGCGGCGATTGCCTGGCTGGCCTCGCCGGGGCATTCCTGGCCCAGGGGCTGCCGCCCCGCGACGCCGCTGCGATGGCTGCCCAGGCGCTGGGCGGCGCTGCAGACCTTGCCGCCAGGCGGACTGGTGCCAGGGCGCTGCGTCCCATGGACTTTCTCGCCAGCCTGCCCGATCTCTGGCGGGAATGGGAGCGGAAACGCATCGCGGCGGGCCAGCGGAGATTCCCGATCCTCCATGAACTTCCCCTGCCGAGGCGGTCATGAGCGCACTCGGCGCCGGGGCGGAATTTGATCGGATCCGCGCCATTGCCGCGATGCTCGGCCCGCGTGCTGCGGAGCTGGGGGATGATTGCGCCCTAGTGCCCATCGACGGCGGGTTCCTGGCGATCAGCACCGATGTCAGCGTCGATGAGGTCCATTTTCGTCGCGACTGGCTCACGCTGACGGAGGTGGGCTGGCGGGCGGCGGCGGCGGCGCTGTCCGACCTGGCGGCGGTAGGCGCCGACCCCGCCGGGATCCTCGTGGCTCTCACCGCGCCATCCGGGCTGACGGAGCAGGATGTCGTAGCCCTGATGGACGGAGCCGGGGCCGCGGCGTCGGCGGTGGGAGCGCCAGTGCTGGGCGGCGATCTGTCCGCCGGGGCCACCTTGCAGTTGGCGGTGACCGTGGTGGGATCGACCGGGCGCTGGCTGGGGCGGGGTGGAGCCCGCGCCGGTGACGGGCTCTGGGTAACCGGTGCGCTCGGCGGGGCGCGGGCGGCGCTGTTGGCATGGCAGGAGGGTCGGGAGCCAGATCCACGTGCCCGCGAGGCCTTTGCGCGTCCCTACCCCCGGCTCGCAGCCGGCCAATGGCTGGCCCAGGCGGGTGCCAGGGCCATGATCGACCTCAGTGATGGCCTGGCCGGCGATGCGGCCCACCTGGCAGCCTCCTCCGGGCTCAGGATGCGGGTCGAGCTGGATCGAGTCCCGCTGCATCCATCGATTCCGCTTGACGACCCTCACGCCGCCGTGTTCCTGGCCGCGAGAGGCGGTGAGGACTATGAATTGCTGGCGGCGATGTCCCCGATATTCACGGAGCGCGAGGCGGCGGCGATGACCAGCCAGACCGGCGTCGCGCTTACGCGGATCGGCGCCGTGGAGGAAGGGGAGGGCGCCCAGTTGATGCTGGGCGGCACCGCAGTGACTCTGGACAGTTTCAGTCACTTCACGTGATTCGGGCGCTGCGGTTCGTCGTCTCCGTGACCGTCCTGACGGTGTGGGTCGGGGTGCGGCTGTTCTTCCTCTCGCTGCGCGGGGTGCGCCATCATCCCGGCGATATCTACGACCGGGTCAACCAGCGGTGGGCCGAAGGGATGCTGCGCTGGAACCGGGTCCGGGCCAGCCTCGAAGGGCTGGACCGGCTGATCCCGGGGCAGCCGTACGTCTTCGTGGCCAATCATGTCTCGCATATCGAGATCTGGGTCCTGCTGGCGCGGCTGCCCGGGAGCGTGCGCTTCATCTATAAGCGCGAGCTTGAGAAAGTCCCCGTCTTCGGAAGGGCGATGGTGACCTCGGGCCACATCCCGATCGATCGCCAGAAGCCCAGCTCGGCGTTTGCCGCTTACGACGCCGCCTCGAAGGACATCCGGGCCGGCACTTCGGCAATCGTCTTTGCCGAGGGGACCCGGAGCACCGATGGCAAGTTGATGCCGCTGAAGCGGGGACCGTTCGTCATGGCCATAGCGGCCGGGGTCCCGGTGGTTCCGGTGGCGGTGCTCGGTGCCTTCGAGAGCATGCCCAAGGGCAGCATTGCTCCCAAGCCGGTGCCGATCACGATCCGGATCGGTCAGCCGATCCTGACTACCGGACTGGGCTACGAGGATCGGGACCGGCTGAGCAAGGAGTGTCGGGTGGCCCTGTTGGGGATGGGGGTACCGGAATAGCGGGTGCCGGGTTTCGGGTGCCAGGTGGCGGCGGCTCCCATCCACCGAGCAACCATTGACAACTGCTCCAATCCGCCCACCTTCCGGACCGACACCCGACACCCGACACCCGACACCCGACACCCGACACCCGACACCC
>JAWXBA010000307.1:0-4044 GCA_034439775.1 Gemmatimonadota bacterium
CCTGCAGCAGCGGAGCTGACCGGAAATAGAGCGGGAACTGGCGCTCGCTGTACCCAAACATGATAGGACTGCCGGGCACTGCCACCTGCGCCCGGAACACTGCCCCTCGGGCCTGCAGTTCCGCGCTCTCGACCACGGACACCCCCGTTGTCATTTCCATTCCGATCGGGATATTGACGCTGGCCCCCTCCACGATCAGCAGCCCGCCACGCTCGATGAACTTCCGGAGGGCCATGATGCCGTCGGCGCCCATGCCAGGCCGGACGTCGTCGGTCTCGTCCACTTCGCCGAGGTGGGGAGTCTGGGCCGTCTTCTTCCAGGGCATCGGTGGGCCATCATTCATCCGCCCGTTGATCAGGGTGCCGAGGCTCCCCCCGACATGCGGATAGATGACGACATCGAACCGATCGAAGAATCCGGGGTCCTTGAACTTCTGGTCCGCCACGTAGGTAAAGGGCACCCCGGCATGCTCGAGCGAAAGCCGGACCCACCCCTCGTCCTGGGTGCTGCTCCAGGAATGCGCCAGGGCGATGCGCGGCACCCGCAGCGCTCGCTGGCGAGCGGTTACAGCCCCGGTTGCCACGGCCTTGAGCCCCGAGGTCCGGATTGCTTCCCGGGCGGCCGGAGAATCCGGCAGGATGTACGTCCCGGCGGCAAACCGCTCGTCCGCCACGGTGAACGCTTCCTCCGCCACCGCCACACGGGCCTGTGGCACCCGCCACGGGAACGCCGCCGAGCGCCAGTCGCCCACCGGCCGGACCAGGAGGGTGCCGCCGGCCCCGGTAATCACGCCCTCAACTCGCGCCGGGGAAGTCAGCAAGGTCATCGGCCGCGCCAGGATCGCGGAGTCACGGACCGCAATGGTGGTCACGTGCCGCTGAGCATCGAGGGTCCACCCGGTATCGTCATACGGCCGCGGATCATCAGGCCGGAAAGTCTGCACGCCCAGGATGGTTCGGGGAAACTGGCTGTACGGCTGGTCCAGGCGCACGATCCAGTCCCCCGCTTTGACCGCGATCTCCCGCCCGGCGTCGCGCACGGTGAAATCAGCACTGGCCACATGCACCTCGGTGCCCTGGGTCCGCATCAGGTTGACCAGGTCAGCCGCTTCCGCCGGGCTGGCCTGCCCGCTCGGCACGATGTAGGCGTGCAGCGGGCCATAGCGCCCGCGGTCGATGCTCCGCTCCGCCTTGGTGACGTTGTTCCGCAGGAAGGTCTCCCGCTGCTCCGCGACATACCGGAGCGAGATCAGCACGCCGGACTGCTGGAAGTTCTGGTTGGACCGGATGCACCACCGAATGCCATTGACCGGCGGATTGGGCCGGTACCACTGGCGGGAGGTCTGGGCCTGGCCGAGCTGGACCGTCTGGCAGTCGGCACCACGGGAGGTATAGGTCTCGTAGAACCGACCGATCGAATTGTGCAGGTTGGCAATGGCCAGTTGGTAGCTCGGCGCCCACCCGTCATAGAAGACGTGGGTCCACACCCCGGGCAGCCCCCGCCGGGTCAACTCAGTGACATCCTGGTAGGCCAGGGTGTGCCACTCCTGGATGGTGATGGCGTCGAACTCCTCGTTGTACGGCCCGGTGCCAGTGCTGACATACAGGAAGGGCGCCGACTCGTGGAGGTCGTGCGTCACGGTGGGGCGCCAGTCGAGGAACGCCTTGAGGTAGTTCTTGGTGAGGAGGTTCGAGACAACCATGCCGTCGCGGTTATTGTCGTGTGCCACATACTTGCCCCAGTAGGGCAACCCGCCCGGCGCGCCGCCATTCGGGTAGAGGCGCTTCCCCTGGTTGTACCAGTCTACCATGTGGTCACGCCCATCGACCTCGAAAATCGGGGTGATCAGCACGATCGCGTTGTTGCGGATGGCCCGGATGTGGGCGGATTCATCGACCGCCAGCCGATAGAGAAGCTCCATCAGCATGTCCGGGCTGCCGGTCTCGGTGGAATGGATCGATCCCGTGATGTAGTAGATCGGCTTGGCCTCGCGCACCAACCGCTCGCGCTCTGCGGCCGACAGTCCGCGCGGATCGGCCAGGCGGCGCGCCATGGCCTTGTATTCCTCGAGTCGGCCGATGGTCGCCTCATCGGCGATGGCCGCGACGATCATTTCCCGCCCGAGGTCGGTGGCACCGAGGCTCGTCACCTGGACCCGCGGGCTCTTCTCCGCCACCGTCCGGAAGTAGCCGTGGATGGCGCGCGAATCGCTCAGTCGACCTTCGGTGCCCGGGACATACCCCACCACCGCAAGCGGGGTGGGAATCGTTGCGGAGGCGGGCAGGTAGTCGACCAGCTCGGTGGTCAGCTTCCAGCGGGCATCGGTGGGGGAAATCTCCCGAATGATCCGGGTGTACATCGTGTCGATGGGCTGCTGCGCCAAGGCAGGCGCGGCGACGGAACCGGCGACCAGCACTGTGGCCAGAAGGCGTCGGACCATGGGGTGATTCCTCGGAATGGAGAGGACGCTGGGGTCTCGGCGACCCAACAGAAAGATACCCTGCGCCGGGTGTTCCCGTTGAAGTCTGGCCCGGCGCGGCGGCCGCGCCGGCACCGGCCTGGTGATGCTGACTTTTCCGGACGGCAATCGTATCTTGATCAGACCCACGGGATCCCAACACGGAGAGCCTCAATGACCCAGAATGAACGGCGCCGGGCCCTGGCAGACTCGCTCCAGGATGTGATTGACCATCCGACGCGGCGCGCCATCGACCTCAAGCGGGACAGCGAGACGACCCGCCACGATGCAAGCCGGCGACGCCGCCTGATCGTGGCCACCCTCCTCGTCGTGGCGTGGGGCTCGCTGGGCTGGCTCTGGCTGGCACGTCCGGACGCGGTCTTCAATCCATCCCTGGGGATGCCAATGGGGGGAGCCGGGACTCCGGAGGAGGGGCTCCGCTATGGGATGTATCTGCAGGCAGCCCGGATCCGTGAGTTCCAGATCGAACAAGGCCGTCTCCCGGCAACGATTGTGGAGGCCGGTGAGGCCGCTGAAGGTTTGACCTATGTCGTGGCAGAAACTGGCTGGACCGTGCGCGGGATGCTGAATGGACTGCCGATGGAGCTTACCAGCCGTATGTCGGCCGACTCCTTTCTGACCGCCAGCAGGGTAGCAGGCCGACCTTGATCCGGCTCCGCTCTAGTAGCAGGCAACGGCCCCTTCTCCCTTGACGGCCGCATTGGGTGCGTAGCTCTTGTGGCCGATGTACACTCCGCAATTGTTGAATTTGGCGTTGGTGACCTTGGGGTTCGACGTGATCGCCGACCAGCCCGCACCGTTGGCCGCCGTGGGGGCCCGCCGAGTGATGGTAACGGTGTTCCCCGGGCTCGGGACCTGCGCCACCCGGCCCTTGGTGCCTGGTCCCGCTATCTCCTTTGCTGCCAGCTGCGCGGCATAGTCCTGATATGACGCAAAGAAGCTCTCCTGGGATGCCAGGAGATTGCGGAGATCCGACACCATCGACGCTGCCGACGCGCGCTGGCGGGTTGCCTGCAGCCGAGGCAATGACATGGTGGCAAGAATCCCGAGGACGGCCACGACGACGAGCAGCTCGATCAGCGTAAAGCCCTTGCGTGACAAGGCCACACCTCCTCTCCACGGGTCGACTGGTCCAACACTTGCCGGAACGTTGGACAGATCCCGCAAGTGGCGCAAGGGTCGGCCCTTGCCCATTTTGCGACGGGCTGACGAAGACGGACACCACTCCGGGAGGACCCTGATGACAGACGAAGGCAACCGCGAGGAGCTTGCCGAGGCGTTGTTGGGCGTGCTGGCGACCCCGTCCAACGCCGGACCGGAGCCGATTGAGGTAGCCGCCACTGCCACGGCGACGCGCCGCCGGCGGCTGATCCGTGTGGCCCTCGTGGGCTGGTTCCTGCTGGGCGCCCTCTGGATTGCCCGGCCGGCGTTCATCTTCAGCCCGACGACCGGACTGGCCGTGGCACCAGTCCGGGATGAGGCCGGGCTCCGCTACGCCATGTTTCTGCAGGCCAGCCGGATCGACGAGTTCGTCGACGAGCACGCCCGGTTGCCCAGCTCTCTAG
>JAWXBA010000308.1:0-4006 GCA_034439775.1 Gemmatimonadota bacterium
CGGCGGCGGCGGAGCTGGCCAAGCTGGCGAGCGAGCTGCAGGGCCTGGTGCAGCAGTTCAAGATCGGCGACATGGCCACCGCCCAGTCCGTCCGGGTCGGGTCACCGGGATCCCCGAAGCGGGCGGCGCGCCCGCCGGTGCCCGTCGGGTAACGGGTGCCCGCGGCTGGGCAGGGGCGGAGAATCTTCCGTCTCTCCCCACCGCCAATGACCCACGCAATGGGAGTCGTCGGAAATGAACCTGGGATTGGAGAGCCCAAGATGAGCGAGATGGACGAAATCGTGAGGGAGTTCCTGGTCGAGAGCACCGAGGGGCTCGACCAGCTCGACCGCAATCTGGTCCTCCTGGAGCAGAACCCAGGGGATAAGTCGCTGATGGCGGCGATCTTTCGGTGCATTCACACCGTCAAGGGCACCAGCGGCTTCCTCGGCTATTCGAAGCTGGAAGGTGTGACCCACGTCGGGGAGAGCCTGCTGTCGGATCTCCGGGATGGGAAGAAGGCGCTCACACCGAAGATCACCAGTGCCCTCCTGCAGCTGGTGGATGCCGTACGGCGCATCCTTACGGCGATCGAGGCGACCGCGGCGGATGGTCAGGACGACTACCCTGAGCTCATCGCCCTGCTCACGCGACTGCAGAAGGAGGAGCCGTCCAAGACCACGCCGCTGAGCGGTGGTGGGGGCGCGCGAGGTGGGACTCCGCAGGCTCCTCCTGCAGCCACACCGGACCCGCAGCCATCAGTTTCAGCTGCTCCAGCGTCGACCCCGGCGGTCGGAGTGCAGGTCGTGAGCGCGGAAGCCTCTGAGGTGGGAGCCGGCGAGCCGCGCGAGCGTCGCGGTGACTCCGTGTCCGAGAGCAGCATCCGCGTGGATGTGGGCCTGCTCGACAAGCTGATGAATCTGGTGGGCGAACTGGTGCTGGCCCGCAACCAGATCCTCCAGTTCACCGCCGGTCAGGAGGATGGCGCGTTCAACGCCACTTCCCAGCGCCTGAATCTCATCACCACCGAGCTGCAGGAAGGGGTGATGAAGAGCCGGATGCAACCGATCGGCAACATCTGGGGCAAGTTTCCTCGGGTCGTCCGCGATCTGGCGCTCGCCTGTTCCAAGCAGGTGCGGCTGGAACTGGAGGGGAAGGAGACCGAGCTCGACAAGACGATCATCGAGGCCATCAAGGATCCGCTCACGCACATCGTCCGCAACTCGGTGGACCACGGCATCGAGCCGCCCGCCACGCGGCTCGCCAGCGGGAAGCCGGCGGAGGGCTGCCTTCGGTTGCGGGCCTACCACGAGGGCGGCCAGGTCAATATCGAGATCAGCGACGACGGGGCCGGCATCGATCCGGAGCGCATCCGGCAGAAGGCGATCGACCGGGGCATCGTCACCGCCGAACGGGCGACCCGGATGAGCGACCGGGAGGTGTTCAACCTCGTCTTCCTTCCAGGATTTTCCACGGCGGCCAAGGTGACGAACGTCTCCGGCCGGGGCGTCGGGATGGACGTGGTCAAGACCAACATCGAGAAGATCGGCGGCACGGTCGACATCCAGAGCAAGCCGGGGGAAGGCACCACCCTCAAGATCAAGATTCCGCTGACCCTGGCGATCATCCCGGCGCTGATTGTGACGACCGGTGGCGAACGCTATGCCATCCCGCAGGTGAGCCTGCTGGAGCTGGTGCGGGTGGGGGGCGACCGAGAGGGTGATCAGGTGGAGTGGATCCGCGGGGTGCCGGTGTACCGGCTCCGTGGTCAGCTCCTGCCGCTGGTTTACCTGAGCCAGCAGCTGGGGCTCGAGCAGGTCGCCGGTCTCGATGGACTGCCCGCGGCGCGGAATATCGTGGTGTTGCAGGCGGATGAGCGGCAATTCGGGCTGGTCGTGGACGGGATCAGCGACACCGAAGAGATCGTGGTCAAGCCGCTGAGCAAGCAGCTCAAGGGCATCCCCGCGTTCGCCGGCGCCACGACACTCGGTGACGGAAAGGTCGCACTCATTCTGGATGTGCTCGGTCTCGCGCAGCGAAGTGGTGTGGTCTCGGAAGTGCACGACCGGTCGCTGGGCGAGAGTGTGCTGCAGGGCCAGCGGGTCGAGGAAGGGAAACAGACCATGCTGGTCTTCCAGGCGGGAGCCGACCCCGCGGCCGAGGGCGGCCGGATGGCAGTCCCCCTCGGGCTGGTGGCCCGCCTCGAGGAATTTCCCCGCGACAAGGTCGAGGGCTCCGTTGGCCGGAGCGTGGTGCAGTACCGGGGACAAATTCTCCACCTGATCAGTCTCTCCGAGCTGCTGGGAACGGGAGTGCGGGAAGTCGAGCGCGACACGGTGCAGGTCATCGTGTACAGCGAGGGGGACCGGAGCGTGGGCGTCATGGTGGATCGGATTCTCGACATCGTCGAGGAGCAGGTGACACTCGAAGCCGGCGCCGGCCGCAGCGGCCTGCTCGGCTCGGCCATCATCCAGAACCGGGTCACCGATCTGGTGGACCTTCCCGGCCTCATCCGGGCGGCCCGGCCAGACTTCATCGAGGCGCCGGCCCTGGCCGGCGCGGGAGCGGCAGCATGAGCGACAACCGGCAACTCTGCACCTTCTATCTCCACGACCTCTTCTTCGGTGTCGATGTCGTCGAGGTCCAGGAGGTGATTCGCGCGCAGAAGACCACCCGGGTGCCGCTCGCGGCGCCGGCGGTGAATGGCCTGATCAACCTGCGGGGCCAGATCGTCACGGCGCTGGATCTGCGTATTCAGCTGGGCCTGCCGCCGCGTGCCGATGGCGAGGTGCCCATGAATGTCGTCGTCCGCACCCCCGAGGGTCCGGTGAGTCTGCTGGTGGACCGGATCGGCGATGTCATCGAAATCAGCGAGGACCTGTTCGCCCCGCTGCCAGAGACGGTGGACGAGCGGATGCGCGAAGTCGTGGACGGCGTCTACAAAATCAAGGACCGCCTGCTGCTGGCGCTCAAGACCGACGTTGTGACCCAGATCAGTGACACCGGGGCCGCGGCCTGAGCCGCGCCTTCTTCAACCGATGGACTGCGAGCCATGATTACTCAAAGCATTCGCGGGCGGTTGACGATTCTCGTCGGTGCGAGCCTCGCCACTCTCCTCCTGTTCGGTGCCCTCGCGTACCGCACCATCGCCGTGGTCCGGATCCACGGGCCGCTGTATGAGCGCGTCGTGCAGGCGAAGGATCTGGGCGCGGATGTGCTCCCGCCGCCGCTCTACGCCGTCGAGGCCTACCTCGTGGTCCACCAGCTGGTGATCGAGACGAGTGACTCCGGCCGCCGGGCCCTGGTGGCGCGGGGGATCGTCCTGCGGCGGGAGTTCGAGGAGCGGCGCGCCTTCTGGGACGGCGCGCTGGCCGATGGCGAGCTGAAGCGCACCCTGTTGACGGAGGCCTATCGGCCGGCGGAGGAGTTCTTCGAGGCCCGCGACGGGCAGTTCGTCCCCGCGGTGCTCGGCGGCGACCGGCGCAAGGCGGATGAGGTGATGCAGCGCGTGCTGGTGCCGAAGTATGCCGAGCACCGTGCCGCCATCGACCGGGTGGTGGCGCTGTCGGGCCAGGCCGTGACGGACCAGGAAGCCCTCGCCGCGACGGAGATCTTCCGGTCGCTGGCCATCCTGGCCGCGCTCGCGGCCGGACTGGCCATCAGTGCCGTCGGGCTGGGGTGGACCACGACGCGGGCCATCCTCCGGCCGATCGGCTCCCTGACCGACGTGATCGACCGGATGAAGCACGGGGACCTGACGGTGCGCGGCGGGCTCACCTCCCACGATGAAGTGGCCCAGATGGGGCGGGCTCTGGATGGCGCCCTCGACCAGTTGGAAGCTTCGTTCCAGGCAATCAGCCAGAACGCGCAGACGCTGGCCAGCGCCTCGGAGGAATTGGCCTCGGTGAGCGCGCAGATGGGGTCGAATGCGGAGGAGACATCGGCGCAGTCGGGGGTCGTAGCGGCGGCGGCGGAGCAGGTCTCCAAGAACGTGCAGACGGTGGCGACGGGGACCGAGGAGATGAGC
>JAWXBA010000309.1:0-7460 GCA_034439775.1 Gemmatimonadota bacterium
AACAATGCATTCGTTGCAGGTGGGTCAGCGTCAGTGTACGCGGTCTTCAATCAATGATACCAGTCGGCAAATGATGACGAAGGGGCCCCCAGATGATTGATGGACCACCAAAACTCCTCCTGGTTGTTGTTCGGTATGCAATATTGTCTGTTGTGGCGGGGTTGACTATCCGATGGCTGCCAGTTGCGGATAATACGGTGCGGCGCTTTCTAGTCTACCTCGCGGTGGCGTTGATCGTGATAGTGCCGTTCGGCGAGTGGCGTCAAATCCGAGATGGGAGAGTTGCGGGACGCATCGTCAAGCGGTGCCTCGGCTTCATGTCGATCGCGGGGGCACTGGAGGTCGTGCTTGCGCTCACCTGAGGTGATGACAAGCGGGGTCTCGAGGTCAATAGCGGCGCCCACAGTCGTTGGACGAGGAGAGGTGGCCATCGGCCAGTCCTCATCTGGTTCGAATCGTGGTCATCGGGAGAGCCAGAAGTCTCGCCCGTCTGCGATGGTTATCTCGAATAGGATCAACACGTCCTTTGGGGGGGGCCCTCCGCCGACCTCCAGCGCTACCCCGTTCGGCTCACCCGCCAGTTTTGGGGGCAAGTCGGGATTCCTGGTACTCGATCAGCTGAGAGTCATCGACCGCGAGCGCCTGGTACGTCACTTGGGCCGGCTCCCGCCTTAGCCGCTGGCCCAGGCGCTCAAGGGCTTGCAGGAGATGTTTGCGCCTTGACCCAGTAGGCCCCGGAGGCCGTTGGTAGGGCCCGACCCCCGAATCCCAATCTCCGCTGCATTTCCAGCACACCACTCCGCACAGAAATGGTTGTCCAGTTCCAGGGCTGACACCTACCTTGGGGGTATGCGTTGCGTCTCGTGGGGCACCTCTCTGATTTCCTCGGGCCGATTGGAATCGGCCCCTGCGGACCGGGTCGGCCGAGATTTCCCAGGGCGGCGATCAGGCCCATCGGGCCGGGCAGGACCGGCCCCTACGGCATCGGTGCACAAGCCGGCGACCTGCGACGTCAGTCGCGCCCTGCCGAGCCCGGACGTAAGTCCGGGGCAATCCCCACCCACTCGGATCATGCGGCCCCCCGGCGTCCAGGTTCCACGGGCCGAACCAAACACCCCAGCCAGCAGCGCCTTCATTTCCTCGGCCCCGCCCCGGTAGTCATCGGCAATAAACATGTGCTTGGCCGATCCTTCCCTTCTTCGAAGTTATGGGTTGGGGGGCGTACCTCTGAGAAGTCAGAGGTTGATGCTGAGGGCTAATGGCCCATCTTGTGGGTGAGTGCACCAGCGGCTCCTGCGGTCGAGCCGAATTGCGTGCCGTGGACAGAACCGAGGTTCAATTGGCAGGTAACGGCGACCATGCGGTATTTCGCTGTCCAGGATAGCGGGACCACCTCTGAAAACCCGGAGCGAGTCAGCAACTCCCGACGGAGGGTCGTTGTCGAGGACGCGTTTCTCTGGGTTCTAGTATTGCTGCCTCACACCTGTCTGGCAGTCCCCCGCGGGCACTGCGCCCGCATCCCTCTTCACCAGCTTCAGGAGTCAGACGATGCTTCAACCGATTCTCAGGATGGTCCGGGTAGCGGCGGTGCTGACCATTGTGATCGCCCTTTCGGGGCACAAGCTCATGCGATCGGCGGTGGCAGACCCAGAGGGCCCGAAGTGTGAGGCCGGTGATGGCACCTGGTGTGCTGGGATAGGCTTCTACCCGAACGCCCACTGCTCGGGTACGGTCCGTCCGTGCACGACATGCGGAGAGGGTTCTGGCTCGTGTGCCGGCCACGGCGGCTATAGGACCGCTGAGACCTAGGCGACCCGAGTGGTGTTGGTTGCGGCTTGGGTCCAGGTGTGTATGGACCCTTGCTGCAGCCTGTCCCTGGACCGGGATTCCTGGCATGCGATGGATCCGCTCCGTGGCCTTTATCCCTGTGAGAAGGCAAATGGTCGTGTCTCAACCAGCGCTTGCGCTGCAGCCCTCGTCGCAGGCGACCGTCCGTACCGAGGCCAGGTCGCGGGCCCTTTTCGCGCTCCTGCTAATCACGCTGTCCGCGTGTGGCCGGGGCGATGTTGGGCCAGCGTCCGACACCGGGGGCGAGTTTCTTCGAACCGCGAGTGACCTGGTCGACAGCACGGTGAGCGAGCCCTTCGGGCCTCCGGACCTGATCGCTCGCCCGCTCGAAATGATGGCATCGGGCAGGTACCTGTTCATCACCGATATCAAGCCGCCCTACGTGCACGTGTTGGATGTGATCACGGGAGATCACCCGCGGTCCTTCGGACTAGAGGGCGAGGGCCCGGGAGATTTTCCCAGTACGCCACTCGTGGTGGCTGGCTCGACACGCGGAGACACCGTCTGGTTTTACCACGTGCGCCCAGGGCGGCTGTCGGGTGTGGCTATTCAGGACCTCTCCGTCGACACCCTCCCCTCGATCTCCGCGACGCGAGCCTTTGATCCTGGGTCAGGGTGGACCTTCTCCATCGACGGCCCCGACGCCGCTGGGAACCTCCTCGGCATGACTGAAGCGCTCAATGGAATCGAGACATTCACCTACTCGCTGCCGGGCGACAGCCTCAGTACCCGAGGCACCCTGGCCCTGAACAACGAGCAGATGGATCCTTCCTCCTTGGGTCAGGCATACCAGGGGATTCTCTGCTACGTGCCCGAAAGGGACGTGTGGCTCCAATTCTATCGGAACGCAGGCCGGACAGACATCATTGATGTGACTGGGATGATTCGCGGTGAGGTGCCGGTCCCGTTCCACTGGCCGCCGCACGTGGAGGAAAGTACCAAGCAACCCGGCCGGATGGTCTTCGCCTTCAACCTGGCGCGGACGCGGCATGCCTACTCGGGATGTGCCGTCACCGAGCGTTTCGTTTACGGTCTGTACCTGGGCCACCTCACGGGGGACGGGGGCGGCAGGGATTATTTCGACCGATTGCCGCCCGCCGAGGTGCAAGTCTTCGACATGTCGTTCAAGCTTGTGAAGACCTTCGTCCTCGATCATGCGACATCGGTACTCGCCGTCCCTCCGGGTGACACTGTGCTGTTCAGCGTGAAGGAGGATTCCACTGGGCCGCAAGTCCGGAGGACACGTGTACCGTAGAGGCCCTCATAATCTGACCAGCGCTTGTCAGTGGCTCGGGACGGGGATTGGAGGTACGATGTGACCAAGCAAACAGAAATCATGGCCACTCTTGCAATCGTGGTGGCTGCAATCATCGTGGTGGCGGTGCGCATCGAAGGGGATCCTGACCGGAGTACCCCGTTCACGCCTGCCAACCCAGGTGCCGACCTTGTTGTAGACCTGCCAAGTGCCGACACCTTGGCCATGTGGTACGAACTCGGGCACCGTGTTGGGCCCGAGGACGCGCCGATCCGGATCATCGAGTGGGGAAGCTACGCCTGCAAATTCTGCCTGGAATTCGCGGCGGCGATAGACTCCGTACAGCAACGGTTCCCTAACATGATCTCCGTCACGTGGCTCCACTACTTGCCCCCGCGGACCGACCTGAAGGGCATCGATACGTTCATGGCTCACGCCACGGAGTGTGTGGTGGACCAGGTCCCATTTGAGACTCTGTACGAGGCGGTGCTCCTTGAGGGGCGGATAATCGACAACCGGGCCCGGCTCTTCGTGGCTGTTTCCGACCTGGGCGTGGAAGACGAACGACTGTTCGGGGCGTGCGTTGATAGCTGGACACACCGTGATCGCCTGTTCCGCCTTGCCCGACTCGGTGAGGCTGCCGAGGTCACAGGCACGCCGACATGGTACCTGAACGAGACCCGGTATGATGGCACGGCCTCTGCGGCGACACTCCAGCGGATGGCTCTCGCTCGGTTGCGGAGATAGGCTGACCTGCCCGTTGGGGCGTCCCATGCCCACCAACCCCCAAGGACCTCTCTCCGCCTCGGGGGTGCGGCGCGTCCTGGGCCCTACCGCTTCCGCACCATTGCACCACGGATCGGCCGTCGGCGCCTAACGCGTGGAACGCCCCACTGGGCGGGATCCAGCCTAGCGGGGTGCTGAAGCTCCTCGCGGATACCGAGGATTGGTTGTGGGTAGTCCAACCAACCCAAAGAAACGTTGAAACACGCATCTTCGGGTTTGACGGAACCGGTATCCCCCGGGGGGGCGTCGGGCTCCCCGTCCGGCAAATCGTTTTTGAGATCGGCCGCGACTATGTCCTTAGTGGCCTCTTGGAGCCTCTCAGTGGCGAAGTCAGTGAAATTCAGGTCAGGCGGCTGTTCAGGTAGCACATATGTTGACGATGCTCCACCAGCGGAACCTTCAACCTGCGGGTTCCACCTGATCGGGCCTGCGCTGCCGCCTCACATCTTCGCTTCTAGCCGGACGGCGCCCCTTCCGAGTCTCAGTCGTGGCCGATCCGCATACCTCGACTTATTCCGGCCCGGGAGCCGAAGTAGTCGTGCCGCTCAACACCGATACCCACCGGTACCCCTTTCGGTTGCCCTGCCGGTTTGCGGGCAAGTCAGGGTTTCTGGTTCTTGATCAGCTCAGGGTCATCGACCGCGAGCGCATGGTAAAGCGGGTTGGTCGGCTGGCACCTCAGCCGTTGGCCCTGGCGCTCAAAGGGTTGCAGGAGATGTTTGCGCCCTGAGCCTTATGTTGGGCCCCGAGCCACCTCCGTTGCATTTCCAGCACACCACTCCGCACAGAAATGGTTATTCACCTGCCGGGCCGACGCCTAGTGTGGCGGTATGCGTCCTCCCCGTGCCGAGCCTGGGTGCATGGCGGGCTCGAGGCTATGGGATCGGGAAAGACCTGCCCCCCCGACCAGCACCGTGGCAACCGCATCGCGAAGGACTGTGGCTTCGTCATCCTTGTGAACGAACCCGGCGGCGCCGAGCGCGGCGGCGCGGGACATCAAGGATGGATCGCCGAATTGGGTCAGGATCAGGGAGGGGGCGGCCGGGTGAAGATCCCGCGCGAGCACCAGCAGGTCGAAGCCATTGCGGTCGGGGTGCTGGAAGTCGAGGTCGAGCAGAATCAGGTCGAACGTCGACTCAGTCGATGCTGCCTCGGCCTCCTCGGGACTCAAGGCGTAGCTGATCTGCTCGAACTGCCCAGCCAGCAGGGCCCCGATTCCCTCCGCCACGCCCCGGTGGTCATCAGCAATGTGCAGGTGCATGGTCAATCCTCCCCTTCTCCGAAGATATGGCATGGGGGGGGCAAGTACCTCTGAGAAGTCAGAGGTTGCGGGTGGCGCCCTGTAGCGCGACACTGGATCTTGCTTCCTGGTAAGAGTGGACATCGCTGATCCAGTCCCTATTGTGCCTTGTCGTTGGTTGTGAAATGGAGCACACACTTTGTTCGGATTGACCTCAAGTCTGAGCCGCTCTTGCCCGAATCCCCAGCGTCAGCAGCTTCCCATCTCGCGACGATGGTGCGCGCTGGCACTGGCAAGTGCACTCGTTGCGTGTGGGGGCACGGGTACTGGTGCCCAGCTGGGTGGGCTTCTCGATTGGGAGCTATCCAATGGTCCGAGAGTGGCCGCTTTGCTGGGAGCTGCAGACACTGCGGTTGTGCTGATCTATGCCCCCACCGATTGTCTGATTTTGCGGGAGCCCGCTGTCGTCTTGGCGGGAATGGGCTACCGGTAACAATAGCAGTGAGTATCTACTGGTCTTTGCTTCGGAACCCACTGAAAGCGATGCCCGCCACATCGCGCCGCTCCGGTTGGGGCAGAGACCAGTACTCCTACGAGCCTTGCAAGCTGGAGAGACTCCAAGAATCTATTTCCTGGTGGCTGGCCAAGTACTTGATTCCGCTGTCGGAATTGGTGCGGTTGCTCAGTTCTCAGCCAGATACCAGGGCATCGCTTCTGCAACGGCGACGCCTTGATGTTCAGTAGGCCGACTCGGTATCACTTGAGTTTCGAGGGTTAGCTAGGATCACACCTTTCGATCTGAGGAGTCTTCTCATGAATGCGACTCGAAGTGTATTTCTCCGGACGTTGTTCGCGGTGGCTGTCATGGCCCTCGCGGCACCCGTCTACGGCAATGCGCAGACGTGCGGGCTGTGCAAGAAGCACACGACAGGGGACTGCAATATCCCGACAAGCGCCAACTCGTGCGGTTGCTGTCCGATGACGTGAACGTGTTGTCCCTCGTCGGTGGCCGACGAGTGTAGGGCAGGTTGTCCATGGACGTTCCCTAGCTTCCCCCGAGGCTGCCTCAATGCTGTCCCCGTCTCGCTTTGTGGAGTCCCAAGTGCGGCACGTGTCACTCCGATGCCACGGCCGAGGCTTGGTCCTGTTGTTGCTGACCGCATGCAGCACTGGCCAGCGACCGTCGGTGTCCGGATCCGTTGCCTACCGACCGGGTGCGCCACGGGTCGCAGTCGTGGACTCTGTGGTCCTTGTCGAGTCGGATAACTTCTTTCTGGGTTCCCCGGGCACCCAGCTTGCCGTTGACGAGGACGGCTACATCTACGTGCCAGACCGAAGTGAGGACAGGGTCCTTCGATTCCACCCCGATGGTACTCTCGACCGAGTGATTGGCGCCCGTGGGGATGGCCCAGGCGAGCTCCGCGGAGTCGGTTCAGTGATATTTGCGAACTCCGAGCTGGTGGCGGTAAACGGATACCGGCAGTTGAGAGTCTCTCTGTTCGAAAGCCAGACAGGTAAGTTCGTTGGGTCGGCGCAGCATCAGGGATCGGTGAGGTCCCTCCACATTGACGGCGGCAGCCTATGGTACGGTACGATGGGAAACGTCGGGGGGAAAGCCGTCGGGCGAGTAGAAGTGAAGTCCTTGGAGGGAGGCGGGCAACCGGAAGAGCTGTTGGGTACCCTCCTCGACGTTCCCGAAGAGTTCCGAGCCTTTCCTGGGCTCGATGTATTCGACAATGCCGAAGTCTGGGCCGACTCCAGCCTCATCATCGTCGGATTTGGTGGGCTCGACTACGTCTTGGTGGCAGGAGTCGATGGGCACACCATTGATACTCTGCAGATTCCGGCCGCAGCCGCCGTGGGGTGCCGCCGGGCCAGCATGCGCGATACTTCCGGTCTCGCAATGTGCCGGCAGCCGTTACGTTTTCAGCTATTTCGAGCCTCGGAGGGGTGTGGCGGCTCCGAGATGGGTCCGTGGTACTCTACCACCGAGATCTTGAGGAGGACGATCCCAGGGCGCGGAATTCTCAGACCATAGGCCGGGCCTTCATCTCGGTAATCGCTCCAGAGTGTGAGCACGCTTGCGTTGATGCGGAACTTCCATCCGCAGGTCCCAGCTATCCGAGAATTGTTGTCCAGAACGACACCGTCTACCAGCTTGAACAGGTGGTCGGTTCACAGCAGGACGATCGAGTGAGGTCTATTGTCAAGAAGTTCGGCATCGATCTCACCGACTGCGAATGGATCCCCCTCAAGGCGCGCTAGAATCGCGCCAGCCATCCGAGCGGCGTGAGGTTGCACGACCGCTATTCCTGGTCCCTCCGGGGTACC
>JAWXBA010000310.1:0-7046 GCA_034439775.1 Gemmatimonadota bacterium
AGACGACCAGACGACTGAGGGTTGCCCACCGCCGGCAGATACGCAAGGCTACCAGTGCGTCGAGCAGTTCAATCTGGACTGGGAGGTGCCTCGCCTAAGACCCCGTGGTCCAAGGGTGAGCGGTGGGCTCTGCAACTGATTTCACTGACACAATCCAGAACTGGGAATCGTCCCACCAGTACAATCCGGCCTGCTCCCAATCCCCGGCCAGCAATCGGGCCTCCTCCTTGGGCACGGCCAGGGCCCAGCCGGGCTCCCAGTGGCCACCGTCGGGGGAGCGACCCGCCGCAGGAACACCGCAAAGCCCCTGTTCGGCCAGCATCCGCGCGGCAGCGGCCAACCGTCGGGCATTGGTGTCGGCATCGAGCAGCACTCCCTGCGGGTTGCAGGGAGTCACCACGGCAAACGGGCCCTGGAGTCCCAAGGCCCGCATGGCCTGAACGGTATCATCCGCAACCGCCTCGGCCAGATCAACCTCGAGTTCCCCGGTGCCGAACCGAAGTATGGTTCGGCTCCAGGGTTCCCATTCGGGCGGCAGGCTCACCCCTTCATGTTCGAAACCATCGCCTGGCCGAACTCGCTGCACTTGAGCAGCGTGGCGCCCTCCATCAGGCGATGGAAGTCGTAGGTGACCCGTTTCTGGCCAATGGTCCGATCCAACGCCTTGACCACGAGGTCGGCGGCTTCCGTCCACCCCATGTAGCGGAACATCATCTCGCCGGAGAGAATGACCGACCCCGGATTCACCTTGTCCTGACCAGCGTACTTGGGCGCCGTACCGTGGGTCGCCTCGAAGATGGCGTGTCCGGTGCTGTAGTTGATGTTGGCACCCGGTGCGATGCCGATGCCACCAACCTGGGCCGCGAGCGCATCCGAGATGTAGTCCCCATTCAGGTTCATCGTGGCGATGACGTCATACTCCGCAGGCCGGAGCAGGATCTGCTGGAGGAACGCATCGGCGATCACATCCTTGATGATCAGGCCGCCGGGCAGGGTGCACCAGGGACCGCCATCCAGCTCCACCGCACCGAACTCCGCCTTGGCCAGCTCGTAGCCGTAGTCGCGGAAGGCGCCCTCGGTGTACTTCATGATGTTGCCCTTGTGCACCAGCGTCAGGCTCTTGCGCCCGTTGGCCAGGGCGTACTCGATCGCACTCCGGATCAGCCGCGTGCTGCCCTCCTCGGAGATCGGCTTGATGCCGAGCGCACTGGTGCCGGGGAACCGGATGGTGGTGACCCCCAACTCGTCCTGCAGGAACGCCAGCAGCTTCTTGACCTGGGGAGAGCCGGCCTCGAACTCGATGCCGGCGTAGATGTCCTCGGTGTTCTCCCGGAAAATGACCATGTCGGTCAGGTTGGGCTCCTTGACCGGCGACGGGACGCCCTCGAACCAGCGCACCGGTCGCACGCAGGCGTAGAGATCGAGTTGCTGGCGGAGCGCGACATTGAGCGAGCGCATGCCACCGCCCACGGGCGTGGTGAGCGGTCCCTTGATGGCCACGAGGTAGTGACGGATCGCGGCGAGGGTGTCCTCGGGCAGCCAGTCGCCGAACCGGGTGTGGGCCTTCTCGCCCGCAAACACTTCAAACCAGGCCAGGGAGCGGCTGTCGCCGTACGCCGCCTTGACCGCCCCCTCCAGGACCAGCTGGCTCGCCGCCCAGATATCGGGACCGGTGCCATCGCCCTCGATGAAGGGAATGACCGGGTGGTCGGGCACGCTCAGGCGGCCATCACTCATGGTGATCTGTTCCCCGCGCGTGGGAACGGCGAGATGCCGGAATGTCGGTGCGGAATCGGGCATGATTGAGAGGCTCAGAAGGGTTTGAGGATTGCCAGCCAGGCGGCGGTCAGGCCGACCACCGGGAGTACCAGAAGGATCGGCCGGGCCAGGGCAGGCCGCCGATAGGGGACCGCGACGAGTGCCCCAAGGATGATCCAGAGGGCCAGCTTGGCCCACACCCAGCCCGGCCAGCCGCCCATGAGGCCGTTGCGGGCGAGGAGGCCAAAGCCCCCTACCAAGGCCAGGAAGAGACCACCACCGTGCAGCGCAGCCACCAAACCGCGGCCGCTTGCGGTGCCGCGTGACCCGCCGTTCATGGCGTGGAAGCAGACCGCGCCCAGGCTGATGAAGACACCGATGACCGCCGCAACGTGCAGGACCTTATAGAACTCGAGTGACATGGCATCCAGAGGGTGAGTGGTGGCAGGGCAGCGTACGGCGAGGCGGAGGTGCCAGCGCCAGGTTTACTCCAGGAGATCGTCCAGCAGCTTGTCCACCACCTCGACGAGCTTGCCCTGAACGATGGCAGAGAGGACATCGACCGCCTCCTCGGGGAGGCTGGCGGGGAACCGTCGATCGCGATCGAACCTGACGATCTGGCCGAGCAGCACGGCGGCCGGGGTCGAGTCATCGCGACCGCTCTCCGGTGGGGTAAGCCCCACCGCGCGGTCGTAGCTGGCGCCAGGCGAGCTGGCCGCCCACGGCTCGACTTCGGGTTCGGTCTCCGCCCGATCGAGTGGCATGCTGACCAGTGCGAAGAGCTGGCACTGGAGTCCGGGCGACGCCTCGCGAACCGCGAGGACCAGGCGGACCGGATCCCGGAGCAGCTCCTGATCCTCGATCATCGCCGCCGCCGCCAGAGGGACGGCGCAGCGCGCCACGAGGCGCTCGCCCAGGAACGACCCGAGCACCACCAGGTCCTGGCCGAGACTGGGGTCAGCGGCGAGGCGTTCGAGTCGGAGCGGCAGCGCCTCTTCGGTCGCGACAATGACGCCTTCGGCCGGCCTCAACCGATCGTGGGGAGAGTTCAGGTCATCGGGGAGCCCTGGTTCCATGCCCCAATCTAGCACCGCGGGGGGTGGGGTTGTCGGTTTGGCGTTCCACCCGCGATACTTGCGGGCCTGTGGTTGATTCCCCTTCCCCCTCCCGCCTCTCGACGGCCATCCTGTCACTGCTCCTGGTGACCGGTGCATTCGCCGTGGTGGTGGCGGGCGTCCCGTCAGAACTGTTCGACCTCGACCGCCATGCCTTTCCGAAGGAGCTGGCGCTGCATGCCACGGCCCTGCTCGGGATTCCGCTCCTGGCCTGGTCACTGCCGGCCATCCGATTGACGGTGCCCGCCTGGCTGGTATCGGCCTGGCTGGTATGGAGCACGCTCTCAAGTGTCTTCGCCACCAACTACTGGCAGGCCTGGCGCGCCCTGGGCGTCAGCCTCTCGGGCGCGATCATCTTCTGGATGGCGACGCGGGTGGCCCGGGGGGGGCGATCGGGCCTGGTGCTGGGCGGGCTTGCCGTGGCAGCAGTCGTGGCCGCGGGCACCGGAGTGGCGCAGGCGCACGGCGTGCATTTCGCGCTGCTGGCGGAATCTCGAGCCCCCGGCGGCACCCTCGGCAACCGGAACTTTCTGGCCCATCTGACCGTGATCGTCCTCCCCATCATCCTCCTGCTGACCGTGCGCGGGCGGGGACGGATCCCGCTGCTGGTCGGCATGGTCGGGCTGATTGTCTGCACCACCCTGGTGGTCCTGACCCGCTCCAGGGCCGCATGGCTGGCGGCGGCGGTCAGCCTCGGCTGCCTCCTGGTGGCCTCGCTCGTGGCCAGCCGGGTCCAGCGCGAGGAGTCGATCTCGCCGGCCAGGGTGCGGAGTGCACTGCTGGCGATGGCACTGGGCGTGGCCGTCGCGCTGCTGATCCCCAACCAGCTCGAGTGGCGGTCGGGGTCGCCGTATCGCGACACGCTCGGAGGCCTCGTCAACTATCAGGATGGGTCGGGTCGCGGACGGCTGATCCAGTATCGCAACTCGCTGGCCTTGGTGCGCGCGTCCCCGATCTTCGGGGTCGGCCCAGGAAACTGGGCGGTGGAATACCCGACGGTGACAACGCCAGGCGACCCGAGCTTTGCCAGCGCCAACCCGATCCCCACCAACCCCTGGCCGAGCAGCGACTGGGTGGCGATCCTGGCCGAACGCGGACCGATTGGAGTCGTGCTGCTCCTGCTGGCCGGCCTGGCGATGGCGGTGAGCGCGGCCCGGAGGCTGGGCGACCCCGATGGCCTTGTGGCGCATCGCGCGGCCGCGCTACTGGCGGTGCTTGCCGCCACGCTGGTGTGCGGGATGTTTGACGCGGTGCTGCTGCTGGCGCCGCCAACGCTCTTTTTCTGGGCGGCGTGCGGGGTGCTGCTGCCCGACACCGGCCCCGTGCTGGAACGCCCGATCACCCGGCGGGCGGCCCTGCTGCTCTTTTCGGTGATGGTGAGCCTGGCGACCGTGACGACGAGCCGAAGCGCGGCCCAACTGGTCGCGCTGATGGAAGCCGGCACCGGACGGGACCTCGGCGCTGTGCGTCGCTCGGCATTCATCGATCCAGGCAACTTCCGGCTCCACCTGATCCTTGCCACGCGCCTCCGCTGCGATCAAGCCCGGGAACATGGGCGGCAGGCGCTGCGGCTGTATCCACACCACCCATCGGCCAAACGGGCGGCAGCACGATGCGGGCGGGGCATTACGCTGTAGGTGGCGCGTACCGGTCCAGGTCAACAGTTGATAAGTCAATACTTTACATGGTACTATTGCGATCATGGCACCAGGCCGCGGACTCCTCCAGCGCGAACTCAAGCAGTCCCGCCCCTTCCCCACGGCTGGTGAGGAGGCGGTACTGGGTGTCATCCGGAGCGCGGACCTGCTCCGGCGCAAGTTCGGCGCCGTGTTGGAGCCGTTCGGGGTTTCGCTGCAGCAGTACAACGTGTTGCGGATCCTCCGGGGCGCCGGGGGGCGGGGGCTGCCCACGCTGGAGATCATCGATCGCATGATCGAGCAGGCGCCGGGCATTACCCGGCTGATCGATCGGCTCGCCGACCACGGCTGGGCTGACCGGTCGAGGTGTGCCGAGGACCGGCGGGTGGTGTACTGTCGGATCACCCAACGGGGGTTGGAGTTGCTGGACGAGGTGGAACCGCCGCTCCAGTCGGCCCATGTGCAAGTGCTGCGGGGACTCTCGGAGGCGGAGCAGGGGACGCTGGTCAAGCTGCTGGAGCAGCTGCGCGGCGGGAGCGGAATTCCAGCCCATGATGGGGAGATCTCCCCCGGGACCTGAGGCCGCCGCTCAGCCGCTTTCGACGATGCCGTCCCTGCCCCACTCGGCCCAGCTGCCATCATACACCGCCACCTCCTCGGCGCCGGCCACCTGCATGGCCAGGGCCAGGGAACACGCGGTCACTCCACTGCCGCAGAGGGTGATTGTGGGGGTGTCGAGGCGGAGGCCTGCCGGCTGGAATCTGCGCGCGAGCTCATCGGGCGGCCAATAGCGGCCCGTTCCGGAATCGACGAGGTCGGTAAAGGGCAGGTTGCAGGTCCCCGGAATGTGCCCGCTCTGGAGCCCGGGCCGCGGCTCGGCCACCGTGCCCCGGAACCGCCCCTCACCCCGCGCATCTCCAATCTGTGCCGCACCCGCCGCCAGCACACCGGCCACCTCGGTCCGGCTCCGCACCAACTCAGGCCGGAATCGGGAATGGAACTTCACCCCGGTCGCCGACGCCGCAGCCCCCGCCTCCAGCGGCCGCCCCTCCCGGCGCCAGGCGCCCAGGCCACCATCGAGCACCGCCACCGACTCGTGACCGAACACCCGCAGCATCCACCAGAGACGGGGGGCACTGAGCTGGGTGCCGCTGTCGTCGCAGACCACCACGTCGCTCCCGGCATCGATCCCGAGGGCGCTCATGGCGGTGGCAAAGTGTTCCGGGGTGGGGAGCATGTGGGGGAGATCGGACTCGGGGTCGCTGGTCGCGTCGAGGTCAAAGAACCGCGCCGCTGGGATGTGGCCCGCGTGGAACTCGGCGATGGCATCGCGGCCCTGGTGCGGCAGGTACCAGGAGGCGTCGATGACCACCAGTCCCGGTCGGCCGAGCGCATCGGCGAGCCAGTCGGTGGATACCAGCGGCCGGGGAAGCGGCGCGGGGTGGGTCACCGGGCGCATCCGTTCACCCGTTGGTGCGCTCGAACTCCTGCATGAATGCCGCCAGCGCCGCCACGCTGGCGGCGGGGCAGGCGTTGTAGATGCTGGCCCGCATCCCGCCCGCTGAGCGATGACCCTTGAGGCCGTCGAGGCCGGCCTTGGTGGCTTCCGCCACGAACCGCGCGTCGAGTTCCTCGGAGGGCGTCCGGAAGCAGACATTCATGCGGGACCGGCTGCCGGACTCCACCGCGGTGGAGTAGAAGGCGCTGGCATCCAGCGCCTGATAGAGGACGGCGGCTTTGGCCTCATTGCGCTGCCCCATGGCAGCCAAGCCCCCAGCGGCCTGAATCCACTTGAACACCAGCCCCATCATGTAGATCCCGAAGGTTGGCGGGGTATTGTAGAGTGAGCGTTCCTTGGCGTGGGTCCGGTACTGGAAGATCAGCGGGATGTTGCTCGCCGCCTTCTCCACCAGGTCCTTCCGGATGATCACCAGCACCACCCCGGAGGGGCCCAGGTTCTTCTGTGCTCCTGCGTAGATCATGCCGTAACGCGACACGTCGATCGGGCGACTGAACATGTCGCTCGAAGCATCGGCCATCAGCGGCACCCCAGCGGGGACCTCAGGCTCGGCGGCCCACTGGGTGCCGTAGATCGTATTGTTGGTGGTAAGGTGGGCATAGACCGGCGCGGCGGACCAGTGGACCATCCCCGGATCCGGAATACGGGTAAAGGCTTCCGCCTCGCCGGTCGCGGCGATGTGGGTGGTCCCGATCGACTTGGCCTCCTTGACCGCCTTCTGCGACCAGACCCCGGTGACGAGGTAGTCGGCCGTGGCTCCCCCCGCGAGGAAATTCATCGGCACCTGGGCAAACTGCTGCGACGCACCGCCCTGCAGGAACAGGATCTCATAATCATCCGGAATCCCGGCCAGCGACCGGCAATCGGCCTCGGCCTCAAGGATGATCCGGTCGAAGAGCTTGCCCCGATGGCTGTGCTCCATGATACCGATACCAGACCCCCCGACGTCCCAGAGGTCCTGGCGGGCCTGCTCAAGGACCGGTTCCGGAAGCACGCCGGGGCCGGCGCCGAAATTAT
>JAWXBA010000311.1:0-7764 GCA_034439775.1 Gemmatimonadota bacterium
CTCGCTGGCGGCGATGGTGGTCGGTACCGTGCTGCGATTGGCCGCGCTCCTCGAGGGGCGACCGCTGTGGCTGGACGAGGCGATGCTGGCGCTCAATGTCATGGGGCGCAGCTACCATGAACTGCTGATGCCGCTGGACTACGATCAGGCCGCCCCGCCGCTCTTTCTCTGGCTCAGTCGCTGGCTCGGCACCCTGGCGGACGGGCAGGCCCTCGCGTTGCGGATCGTGCCGCTCGCCGCCGGCCTGCTCCTGTTGCCGACGCTGTGGTGGTTCGGGAAGACAGTTTTTTCCCCGGCCACCGGCGCCGTGGCGACGATCGCGGCCGCCGGCTCTCCGGCGTTGATCTATTACAGCACCGAGTTCAAGCCCTACATGAGTGATGCCACCATCACCGTCGCATTGCTGGGTCTGGCTTGGCTGGTGGCGGAAGCTGCGCCGGGGGGACCCCGATGGTGGTGCCTGTTCTGGGCCGGCATGCTGGCCCTGGGCATGTCGCTGACGGCTCCCCTGGCGCTGGCCACGGCGGGTGCGATCCTGGTCCTTCGCGGGTGGCGGCTGGGCCAGCCCACCAGGGCGCTGGTGGCGCACCTTGGCATGGGCGCCGCATGGGCGGCGGCCTTTGGCGTGCTCTACCACTACCTGGTGCAGCCGGCCGCTGCCAATCAATATCTGCGGGAGTTCTGGGCTGCCGAGTTCCTCCGCGCCATCCCCTCCCTTCACCTGGCGCTCTACAAGGTCGGCGCGGCACTGAGCCTGCCCCTGCCGCTCCCCGCCGGGGGGATTCGCATGGCGGTCCTGCTCCCGGTGGTCGGCGTGCTGGGCCTTCTTGCGGCGCACCGGTTCGGGTGGCTCCGGATACTTCCGTGGGCAGGAACGGTTGGGGTGGTGCTGGTCGTTTCCTGGCTGGAGCTCTATCCGATCGATGGTCGCCTGCTCTTGGTCGTGGCCCCGCTGAGCCTGCTGGTGCTCGCGGCCGGATTGGTGGCCATGGTGGAACGGCTCCGCTCCGGGCCCCGCCTCCGGAGCGCGGCGGTGGCCGCGCCACTGCTTGCCCTGCTCGTCTGGGCGGACGCTCCCCTGGGACGTGGCCCGGGGAGCTTGGATCGCGATCCGGAGGTGCTCGAGGCGGTGCTGCGCCGCCCCGCCGATGCGCCAGTGTACATGCTCACCGGCGGGGCCCCCCAGTATGTCTACTATGCCACCGATTGGTCGGCACCGCACCGCCCCCGCCTGTTGTGGTACGCCCGGGAGGTGAGCTCGGGGGGGAGAGGCTTCCGGAATGCCGAGGTTGGCGCCGCTGAGCTGGCGCTGTTGAGCCCGCCCGGGCATCCGCTGGAGATCCTGGCTCCCGCATCGGGGGCAGTTGACGGCAGGGTGACGCCCTCTGTGGCAGCCTGGGCCGACCGGCAGGTGTCCGGGTTGATCGATATCGGTGCGGCGGAGATCTGGGTCTATCTGGGACCCTACCGGGAGCGCGAGCGACCGGCATTGCTGGCCGCGCTGGCCCGTCGCGGGATACCCTGGCGGGTGCTCCATCAGTCCGGGGCAGAGTCGGCGCTGGTGGTGGCGACGGGCCAGGGCCGCCGCTGAACCTCCATGCTGGAGCTTTATCCTGGACCCTGCTCCTGCTATCTTTTCTGTCTGGCCGTGACATGGTGTCCCGGCCAAGCGCGCCGGACCATCGGGGTCCGCGCCGCACCGACAACGCATGCCCGCACCCGCAGGCGCTCCCGCACGTCTTCCCTCCGGCCGGTTCGGTCAGGTGAAGCGTTCAGGCACCGGCCAACGGCAGGGCTGGAGATGACCAACACGTGACTCACCCCTCCGCACGGACCGGCCGGCCGGCCGCGCCGACCGCCCCCAGTGTGATGTGGCCCACCATTGCGCCGCACGCCGCCCTCCTCATCGACTTCGACAACGTCACCCTCGGCATCCGGAGCGACCTGACCAAGGAGCTCCGCACCCTGATGGGCAGTGACATCATCAAGGGCAAGGTGGCGGTGCAGCGCGCCTATGCCGACTGGCGGCGATACCCGCAATACATTGTGCCGCTTTCCGAGTCATCGATCGACCTGATCTTTGCCCCGGCGTTCGGCACCAACAAGAAGAACGCCACCGACATCCGGCTGGCCGTCGATGCCATCGAGCTGGTGTTTACCCGCCCCGAGATCGGGACGTTCATCCTGCTCTCGGGGGACAGCGACTTCTCGACGCTGGTGATCAAACTCAAGGAGTACGGCAAGTACGTCGTTGGCGTCGGGATCCGGGAGTCGGCCAGCGACATCCTGATCCAGAACTGCGACGAGTACTACTCGTACAGCGACCTGGCTGGCCTGACCAAGGAATCGGACCTGCCGTCGGTGCAGCGGGATCCCTGGGAGCTGGTGGGCGAGGCCGTGGCCAAGATGACGCAGAACGACGACGTCATGCGGTCGGACCGGCTCAAGCAGGTGATGCAGCAGATCGATCCGAATTTCGACGAGAGCAATGCCGGCTTCAACCGGTTCAGCAAGTTCGTGACCGAGGCGGGCACCCGCGGCCTGATCAAGGTTACCAAGCTCGAGAACGGCCAGTACGAAGTCGCCGCGCTGGCTGGGAAGACGACGCCGGCCCCGGAGCGCAAGCGCACCAGTGGAGCCGCGGCGGCAGCACCGAAGCCTGAAGCCGAGGCGGGCCGGCCCAAGGCGCGCGATCGCGGTCGCGGCCGGGGTCGTGGACGAGGCCGCGGCGAAGAGGCCGCTTCGGCGACACCGCCGCCGTCGGTGGCGGCCGCGGCCAGCGCCCCGGCATCCAGTGGACAGCTCACCCTCGCCGAGGCGTTTTCCCTGCTGGGACGGGCCATCATGGAGCTGCCTGCCCCGGCCACGCATGAGGCGCTCCGGGCCCGGATGTCTGCGCTTCACGGCCGGGAAGACCCGCTCCTGGACACCGGCCGGTTCTTCAAGCTGCTCCGCCAGGCCAACGATGCCGAGGTGGCCGATGTGAAGAAGCTGGGCGAGGACAACTACGAGATCTCGCCCAATCCGGTCCAGCTCAAGCGGATCAAGGCCCAGCAGCGGGAGGCCGCTGCCGCCGCTCCAACTGCTGCCCCGGAGACGGACGTGGCGCCAGCGGCCACTGACACCGTCGCCAAGCCCGGTCCGGCGGTGCTTCGGTTCCGCCGCGGTTCGCGGCCGCCCACCCGCTCGTCCGAGTTGTCCCTGGTTGGAGTGGTCCAGATGGACGAGGAGGGCACCTCGAAGGCAGCCGCGAAACCAGCCGCCGACCCCAAGCCGGCGGTCAGGGCCACCAGGACGGTCAAGAAGGCCACGACTCGCAAGGCGACCAAGACCACCAAGAAGGCGAAGTCGGCTGCCGCTGCACCTCGAGCGGCGGCGGAGGCTCCCGCCGCGGCAAAGGCCACCAAGAGCGCCTCGACCGCGGCGCCCCGGCGGGCACGCGCCAAGAAGTAGCGGCGAGTCAGCCCACGAAAAAGCGGGCGGGGGCAATGGCCCCCGCCCGCTTTGCCATTCAGGCCAGGACTACCAGGCCTGCTTCCACCGTCCCAGACCGATGCGGACGCCGGCGCTGAAGGTATGGGTGGGGCCCAGCACCAGCCGGCCACCAGCCGAGCTGACGATGTTGTAGCTGGCGTAGAGCACGGCCGAGTTGGTCGGACGGAGCTGCAGGCCGACCAGGCCGGTCAGGAACCCCGCGCCGGCCCGCGTCACCACTTCGGACTGCGCCGCGGCGGCACCCTCAGGGGAATCGAAGACCCCGACGACGGTCGGATTGACGACATGCTGGATGCCAAGGCCGGCACCGAGGTAGGGCTGGATCCCGCCCGACCACGGAAAGACCGTCAGGATCCCGCTGTAACGTCGGATATTGTTGAAGCTGACGGGGATCGCGCTGCCACTGCTGGTGGGCATGGCGCTGGTCTCGTTGCTGCCCAACGCCTCCTCATAGGAGAGCATCAGCCCGCCGGTCCGCGCCATCACCAGCAGGTGGCCACCGACCACCGGGATACCGCCCCGTCCCTGAGTGGGTGTCTCGAACAGGGTGACGCCGGCCTGGGGGCCGACATACCATTGCCAGGAGTCGCTACGCTCCTTGACACGCTGCTGGGCAGGAGTCACGGTGGCAGCTGCCACCAGGACAAGGGCCGTCAAGGTCAGGATTCGGCCAAACCGGCGCATCGGGCTGCCTCCAAGAGAGTGTAGAGCGCGATTGATAGTGGTTGAAACGTGCGTCCGGAATCCGCAGGGCGAAGTCCGGGTTCCTTCCGAACGGCAAGGGCCGTGCTCAACCGTCGGCCCTGCCGTTTTGCCACCGCTTGGTGGCCATTCGTTATGTGCTTTCAATCCATACACTTAGGGCGTATATCACCGGGTACGGAATCCGGGGCTGGACGGCACGAAAACCAGCCGGTTTTCGGACCTGATTGGCTATCCCAAAATAGGAACAGGTCCGGCAGAACGCGAGACTAGATCAAGTTGAGCCGGCGACCCACCTTGGCGAAGGCACCGAGTGCCTCATCGAGATCCTGCCGGGAATGCGCGGCGGAAACCTGGCAGCGCACCCGGGCCGTCCCTTGTGGCACCACCGGGAAGCCGAACCCGGTTACGAAGACTCCCTCCGCCAACAGCGCCTCGCTCATCCGGATGGCATCGGCGGTCTCCCCGACGATCACGGGGATGATCGGTGTCTCCCCGGCCAACGGCTTGAATCCCAGTTCGGTCAGCTGCCCCCGAAAATATCGGGCATTCTCGCGGAGCTGGGTTACCCGTTCGGGATGGGCCTCCAGGTATTCCACCGCCGCGATGGCGCTGGCCGCAACGGTGGCTGGCAGGGCGTTGGTAAAGAGCTGCGGTCGGGCCCGCTGGGTCAGGTAGTCGCAGAGGGCGCTGGAGCCCGCCACAAATCCTCCGGCTGCCCCCCCCAGCGCCTTGCCGAGGGTGGAGGTGATGATGTCGACCTGGCCCAGGACGCCGAAGTGCTCGGCGGTACCTCGGCCGGTGGCACCGAGCACTCCCGTGGCATGCGAATCATCAAGGACGAGCACCGCGTCATGGCGCCGACAGACCGCCATCAATCCGGGGAGGTCGGCGATCGCGCCCTCCATCGAGAAGACGCCATCGCTGATCACCATCTTGATGGTCCGGTCGGTGGCGGCGGCGAGCTTGGCGTCGAGGTCCGCGAGGTCGGCGTGCTTGAACACCGCGGTCTGGCACTTGGTAATCGACTTGGCCAGACGGATGGCGTCAATGATCGAGGCATGATTCAGCTGGTCGGAGATGATCAGGTCGTCCGCTGTCAGGACGGTGGCCGGCAGCGCCTCATTGGCATTCCAGCAGGAAACAAACGAGAGGGAGGCTTCGGTTCCCACCAGCCTGGCGCAGGCGGCCTCCAGGTCACGGTGCACGGTAAAGGTGCCACAGATGAACCGGACCGAGGCGGTCCCGGCACCAAACCGGTCGAGCCCGGCCTTGCCGGCGGCCACCACCTCGGGCTGGTTGCTGAGGCCCAGGTAGTTGTTGGAGGACAGGATGATGACCTCGCCCTGGCCTTCCATGTGGGCCCGGGCCGCCTGGGGCGATTCGAGATGATTCAGGCTCTTGTACACGCCGTCATGTCGAAACTGGGTCAGGGAGGCGCTGAGGCGATGTTCGAGTCGATTGGTCATGATCCGATCTCCAGGATCACCTTGCCCGCCGTCCCGTCCTTGATGACCGCGATGGCATCGGCCATCTGATCGAGCGGGAACCGATGGGTGATGACCGGGGTGGGGTCGAGCTCTCCGGCGCGGAGGAAACGTCCCATCTGGTGCCAGGTGGTGTACATCTTCCGGCCGGTGACTCCATACAGGGTCAGTCCCTTGAAGATCACGTCGCGGGCGAAATTGACCTCGGTGGTGCGGCTCGGGGTGCCCAGCATGTTGACCCGCCCTCCCATCCGGGCGGCGGCGAAGGCCTGGGCATGGCCCATCGGGTGCCCGCTCATTTCACAGACCAGGTCGGCTCCGTCGCCGCCGGTCAGCTCCCGGACCCGGGCCACGACGTCATCGCGGTCCGGGTTCAGGGTGGCATGGGCTCCCATCTGTTGGGCCAGCCCCAGCCGGCGGTCGTTCAGGTCGCTGGCGATGACCAGGCTGGCCCCCGCCGCCCTGGCAACCCCAACGGCAAAGCAGCCAATAGGGCCACACCCCAGCACGAACACGGTGCTGCCCGAGACTTGCCCGCCCTCCAGCACGGTGTGGACGGCGTTGCCCATCGGATCCATGACGGCGCCGACCTCGGTGGAGATCCCATCCAGCTTCATGACGTTCGACGCGGGCATGGCGATGTATTCGGCAAAGGCCCCGTCGCGGTCGACGCCGATGATCTGGGTGCGCTGGCAGAGGTGGGCGTTGCCGGTCCGGCATTGGAGGCAGTGGCCGCAGACGATATGCCCCTCGGCGGTCACCAGGTCGCCGACGGCGAGCAATCCCTCCCGCTCGGCCTCCTCGCCCAGCTCGGCGATGGCGCCGGCAAATTCATGGCCGATTACCACCGGGGGACGCAGGCGACCGCTGGCCCAGCTGTCCCATTCCCAGATGTGGAGGTCGGTGCCACAGACGCCGGCGTAGTGGACCCGGATGAGGACATCGCTCGGGCCGCAGCGAGGGCGGGGAACTTCCTGCAGCACCATGCCGGTGCCGGGAGTGGTCTTGACGAGTGCGCGCATGGGGTCCACGGGTGGAGTCGCGGGAAATATAGCAGTGGCCCCGACTCTTGCACCGGGCCGCCGCTTCCCGCACCGCGGGGATCATGGCAGCGGGGGGTGCCCATGGGGTGGAGGATTCGGAAAGGCTTCGAGCGCTGCGCAGGCGCTCTCCGCCAGTGGCAGCTGCCGGGAGATGACCAGGATCAATCCCCCGGTGGGGGCCTGGGCCACCACCCGAAGGGAGCGGCACTGGGCGAGGAAGATGGATTGCGCGGCGCGCTGCTCGACCGTGGTCAGGCGGGTGAGCATGACGTGGGTGGCGCCGGACTCCTCGAACGATAGCGAGCGCTCCGGCAGGTCCAGCCGAGCCAACTGGGCGAGCGGGATCGTGAGATGCCCCGACAGGTAGTACAAGCTGGCCGGCCGTGCGGCGGCCACGATGGCGCTGGCAGGAAGGTTGTCCCGGGCAATCCGGGCGGTCGCGGCAAAGTCGCGCTCCTCCAACGGATAGCACTGGACATCGGCGTACGGGTCGGCGCGGTCACAGTGCCGGGTCCGCTCGGAGCGGGTGTGATGGCTGGAAAGCGCCGAGGCGGCGAGCGCCATGACCACCAGCAGCAATCCTCCCGTGGCCCAGCGGGGCCGCAGTCGCTGGGCTACCGCATGTCCTCCGACCATGATGGCGCCGATGATCAGCGGAATCGCCGGGACCAGGAACCGGTCCACCCGCCAGGTCCAGGCGCACATCAGGAGGCCGGTGCCGATCATGAACAGTGCCGTCGGCCGCCACCGTCGGAAGAACACCACCAGCCCGATCGTTCCCAGGCCGAACCAGACGGCCATCCACAGCAAATTGTCCACGATCGTGCCAGGGATCGACGGGAGGCCGAGGCTGTCGGGGATGGTGCTGGAGAAATAGTAGGCGGCGTTCCGGCCAATCCGGCCGAGTTGCACCAGCAGCGACTCGGACAGCGAGGGGAGGTCGTTCAGATAGGAGGGGAGCGGATTCCGGCCGGATGCGCGGACAATGTATGCGACCCATGCGACGACCAGCGTGGCCACCGCCACCCCGGCCACCA
>JAWXBA010000312.1:0-7125 GCA_034439775.1 Gemmatimonadota bacterium
CCCCTGACCACCCGGGAGCGCGGCGCCGCATGGCTGGTGGCTGCCGGCATCCTGCTCAGTCGGATCGCCGGGCTGGTCCGGCAAAGGGTGTTTGCCCATTACCTGGGCCTGGGCGATGCGGCCGATGCGCTCTCCGCCGCTTTCCGCATCCCGAACCTGCTCCAGAACCTCCTGGGGGAGGGCTCCCTTTCCGCCTCGTTCATCCCGGTGTACGCCCGGCTGCGGTCGCAGGGGCGCAACCCGGAAGCGATACATGTCGCGCGGGCGGTCCTGGGACTGCTCGCGGTTGCCGTCTCAGTCCTGGTCCTGCTCGGGGTTCTGGGCGCGCCGCTGCTGGTGGACCTGCTGTTCGGCGGGTTTTCTGGGGCCAAGCGCGAACTGACAGTGCAGCTGGTGCGGATCCTCTTTCCCGGCATCGGGATACTCGTCCTCTCTGCCTGGTGCCTTGGCATCTTGAACAGCCATGGCCGGTTCTTCCTGTCCTACGCGGCACCGGTGGCGTGGAACGTGACCATCATCGTCGTGACCCTTCTGGTGGCCCCGGGTCGATCGGCGATGGACCTGACCGTGCTCATTGCCTGGGCGGCAGTGCTCGGCAGTCTGCTGCAACTGGTCGTCCAGCTCCCGGCGGTGCGACGCTTGACGGCGGGGGAGCGCGTCAAAGGGACCGGGGGAGAGGTGCGGACTGTGGTCCGGAACTTCGGGCCAGCGCTGCTGACCCGAGGGGTGGTCCAGATCAGCGCCTGGGTCGACATGCTGATCGCCAGTTTCCTCGGCACCGGCGCCGTGACCGCCCTGGCCAGCGCCCAGATGCTCTCGGTCCTGCCGGTCAGCCTGTTCGGGATGTCGGTGTCGGCGGCGGAGCTCCCAGCCATGGCACGCGAGCAGGGCGGGGCGGCTGCTCACGAAGCGATCCGGCAACGACTGGAATCGGGATGGCGCAGGATCGCTTTCTACGTGGTTCCCTCCGCCGGGGCGTTCCTGGCACTCGGCCAGGTCATTGCGGGAGCGGTGTTCCAGACGGGTGCCTTCACCGCAGCCGACAGCGCCTATCTCTGGCTGATCCTGGCGGGTGCCGCCCTGGGCCTGCTGGCCACCACTGCCGCCCGGCTGACCGCCTCGGCGTTCTTTGCCCTGGGGGACACCCGAACCCCGTTTCGGTTCGCGGCCGGTCGGATGGTGGTGGGCATCGTGCTCGGAGTCGTGCTCGGGCTCATCCTTCCCCCCCGACTTGGCCTCGACCCGCGGCTCGGCGCGGCCGGACTTACCCTGGCAGGTGGCGTGGCCGGCTGGGTTGAATTCGGGCTGCTTCGCCGGGCCATGGCAGCCCGGATCGGGCCTTCGACCTTCGGTCTCCGCTACCTGGCCATGCTGTGGGGTGCCACCGCAGGGGCGATGGCCACCGGGTGGCTCGCCATCGGGGCCGGTGCGCTGCGGCTGGGCTCGCTCGCTGGCGGTGTGGTGGTCCTGGGTGTGTCGGGCGTGGTGTACCTGGGGCTCACCTGGATCCTTCGCGTCCCGGAGGCGCGCATGCTGGTGTCGAGGAGTGCGTCCGGTGCCTGACGAGACGCTGCAGCGGAAACTCGAGTCGCTTCCCGCCGGGCCGGGGGTCTACCTCTGGAAGGACCACGATGGGCAGGTGCTCTACGTGGGCAAGGCACAGAACCTCAGGACCCGGACCCGCGCGTACTTCACCTCCGATCACAGCCAGAGTCCCAAGAACCAGCTGCTGGTGCGCGTCATTGCCGATGTGGAGACGATCGTCGTCGCCTCGGAGACCGACGCGCTCCTGCTCGAGAACAACCTGATCAAGGAGCACCAGCCCCGTTTCAACGTGCGCCTCAAGGACGACAAAAGTTATCCCTCGATCGTGGTCACCATGCAGGAGCGCTTTCCCAGGGTGCTGGTGACGCGACGAACCGACATTGTGGGGGGGCGGTATTTCGGGCCATACACCGATGTCGGGGAGATGCGACGCGCGCTTGGCCTGATCCGGCGCATGTTCACCGTCCGGAGTTGCAGCGATGACATCCCGCGGGAGCGCCGAGAACGGCCCTGCCTCGATCACCATATCGGGCGGTGCATGGCGCCCTGTGTTGGACGGCAAGGCGAGGCGTCGTACCGGACCATGATTGCCGAAGTGCTGGCATTCCTGGATGGCCGCACGGTGGACCTCCGGGGGCGGGTGCGGACGCTGATGAGTGAGGCCAGCGAGCGGGAGGACTTTGAGCGGGCCCGGGAGCTCCGCGACACCCTCAAGTGGCTTGATCAACTCGATGCCCCTGCCACGGTTGAAATTGCCGGGACGGGCGATGCTGACGTCGTCGGTTATGCCCGGGATGGCGATGATGCTGTGGCCGTCGTCTTCCGGATTCGCGAGGGACGCGTCATGGCGAGGGAGCACCGGTTTCTCGAAAACCTCGAGGAGGAACCGGACGAGGCGGTGCTGGCGGCGTTCCTGGTGCGATACTACATCCCCTCCTCGGGGCGGGCGCGACGGCTGGTCCTGCCATTTCCCCCGGCGGAAGCGGAATTGATTGAGGGGCTCATGGCCGGGAGCCATGCCGAGGTTCCGCTTCGTGGCACCGCCGGACGCTGGCGGGACCTGGCCGACCAGAACGCCCGTCACCTGATGGAAAGCCTCCGGCTGGAGTCGTTCGAGACCGAGGAGCGGGCGGCGGACCCGGTCTACGCCCTGGGGCGCGATCTCGGCATGACCGGGCTGCCCCGGAACATGATCTGTATCGACATCAGCACCAACCAGGGCCGGGACACGGTGGGGTCACTGGTTTCCTTCGAGGGAGGCCGGCCGCGCAAGACAGAATACCGCAAGTTCAAGATCAAGGGTGTGGCCCAGCAGGACGACTACGCTGCCATTCACGAGGTCCTGACCCGGTACCTGGTGCGCCGGCGCGAGGAGCAGCGGCCGCTGCCGGACCTGGTGGTCATCGACGGAGGGAAGGGCCAGCTCAACGCCGCTGTCGAGGCCGCCGTATCGCTCGGGCTCCCGGAGCTTCCGATCATCAGCCTGGCCAAGCGGGACGAGGAGGTCTTTCTCCCGGGCCGACCCGAGCCCCTGAAGCTCTCCCGGCGGAGCCCCTCGCTCCGGCTGTTGCAGCGGGCCCGGGACGAAGCCCACAGGTTCGGGCTGGCCTACAGCAGGAAACGGCGGAGCCAGCGCACCCTGACCTCCGAGCTGCTGTCGATTCCCGGCATCGGAGCTTCCCGCCGGTCGGCCTTGATCGAACGGTTTGGCAGCCTGGCCGGGGTGCGCACGGCCAGTCCGGCGGAAATTGCGACCGTGCCCGGAATTTCGACCACGCTCGCGGAACGCATCCTGAAGCATCTTGCTGCCGGCGACTGAGCCGGTGGCTGAACCTGAACTGTGGTAAATCCCGATGACCGCGCCCGACTGGACTCTTGAATGTTCTGAATGCTCCACCACGGCCTCGGCAGCCGGCCTGCCCAGCGTCTGCGAGTGCGGCCGTCCCTGGCTGGTGCGGTACGCACCACGGGACCACCCCAACAGCGAACGCAGTGTCGGGGGTGGTGGGCAGGGAATGTGGCGATTCCGGAGCTTCCTGCCGCTCATGCCCGGCGAGTCCCCGATCACCCTCGGCGAGGGAGATACCCCTCTGCTTGAAACTCCCCGCCTGGCCGCCGAGCTCGGATTCAAAGCGTTGTGGGTCAAGGACGAGGCGCCCAATCCTACCGGTTCCTTCAAGGCACGCGGGCTTTCAGCGGCGATTACCAGGGCGGTCCTGTCCGGCGCGTCAGTGTTTACGCTGCCCACTGCCGGTAATGCCGGGGTGGCCGCCGCGGCCTACGCGGCCCGCGCCGGGGCCAGGGTCCGGGTCTACGCTCCGCGCACCACTCCGCGACCGATCCTGGCCCAGATTGCCGCCACCGGCGGCGAGTTGGTGCTGCTGGATGGCCACATCGGGGACTGTGGCAAGGCCAGCCGGGCCTTTGCCGCCGAGAGCGGTGCGATGGATCTCTCCACCCTTCGCGAACCGTATCGAATCGAGGGCAAGAAGACCCTCGGGTTGGAAATTGCGGCCCAGCTCGGCTGGTCGCTACCCGATGTGATCCTCTATCCCACGGGAGGGGGGACCGGGCTGATCGGGATGTGGAAGGCGTTCCACGAGCTGCAGGCCGCGGGCTGGGTGTCTGGCAGGATGCCCCGGATGTTCAGCGTGCAGTCCGATGGCTGTGCGCCGGTGGTCCGGGCGTTCGAATCGGGGGCCGACGGATGTGAGCCCTGGTCTGACCCGTGGACGGTCGCCAGCGGGCTCCGGGTTCCCGGACCCCTCGGCGACCGGTTGATGCTCCGGGCCCTGCGCGAGAGCGGCGGCGGGGCGGTGGCGGTATCCGATGCCAGTCTGATGACGGATGCGCGTGTTGGCTCGACCCTTGAGGGAATCGATTTCTCTCCTGAGGGCGGAGCAGCCATCGCCGCGCTGAGGGTGCTCCGGCAGCGCGGCGAGGTGGCTCCGGACGACCGGGTGGTGGTCTTCAACACCGGGGCGGGGTGGCTCTACCGTGATCCCGCCGATTTGCTTGACGCACGGCCCTGAGCGATATTCAGCCTCTGCCGACAACCGGGTTCCAGCCGGATGCCCCCGGTTCGACAGCGGGTTCAGGACGCAGCTGGTGCAATCCGGCTGCGGCCGCACGTCTCCAGTTCCGGTGTGGCCGGCCTGCTCAGGGCGCACCATTCCCTTCGCCTGGCTGGCACCTCGGCCGCCGGGTGGACGCACGTACTCAAGGAGTTGGCATGATCAAGCAACTTGGCACCGGGTTGGGCCTGGTACTGGTCCTCGTGGCGCCGTTGGCGGCGCAGCAGGGGAGCGTCGTCGATGCCCGGGTGGCTGCCTCGCAGGCCGAGCGATTTGTGATCCCACTTTGCCCGCTGTCGATGGACTCCAAGCTCAGCACCGCCCAGAAGGGTCTCCGCGCCGGCGTGGAGGAAAAGTCCGCCGACAAAAAGGCCCGCGGCATGGCCGATGCCATCAAGGCCCTGACTGAGGCCCTGACCGCCAATCCCGCCAGTGGAGGCGCCCTGTATTACCTCGGGCGGTATCACCTGCTCCTCGGGGATGTGGTGGGCATGGATTCGGCCTGGACCAAGGCCGAGCCTCTGCTGCCGGATTGCGAGCCGGACATGACGTCCTATCGGCAGAACGTCTGGGGCATTCTGACCAACGCCGGGATTGAGAAGCAGAATGCCGAGGACCTCGATTCGGCCAAGGTGTTCTATCACCGCGCCAATCATGCGTTCGGCGCGCTGCCGCATGCCTTCATGAACCTCGGCGTGATCTACGCCAACGAGAACAACAACGACAGCGCTGCGGTGTATTTCGAGAAGGCCGTCGCCGCCACCGTGGACGACAGCACGATGATCGAGGAGCGCAAGGCGCTGCTGCTCAATCTCGGCGCCATCCAGCAGCGCCGGAACAACTTCCGGGAGGCCGTCAACACCTTCGGTATCTACGCCCGCGAAAATCCGGAGGACAGCGAAGTCCTGCGTCATCTGGCCGGTTCGTACCGCAGCCTGAACATGCCGGACAGCGCGGCGGTGATCGAGGCCAAGCTGCTCGAGAGCCTGTCGGTGATGGACCTGGACCAGTTGGACGGCTCCGACCTGCTGGCGATCGGGGTGGGATTCTTCAACGTTCAGCAGTACGAGCGGGCCGCCGATGCCTTCCGCCGTGTGGTGGCCCAGAATCCCTATGATCGTGACGGACTCTACAATCTGGCCAACTCCTATCTGGCCTTGGAAGACTGGGAGCGGCTGGCTGCCACTTCCGAGGCGCTGCGCGTGTTTGAACCAATGAGCGAGGATGTGCTCAAGCTGCACGGCCAGGCGCTGCGCGAGCTCAAGCGCCCGGATGCCGAGGTGATGGCGGTGGCGGAAAGCCTCGTTGGCCTGCCGTTCAACGTCGAGATCACCCGGGTGTCCTACACTGCCGAAGAGGCGCGGGTTTCCGCGACGGCCACCGGCCGCGAGGCGCTGACTCCCGCTGGCCGGGCCATCCCGCCGGCCCCGGTGATCCTGAAGTTCGAGTTCCTGGATATCCTGGGCAACGTGGTCGGGACCGCCGAGAGCGCCGTGCACGCCCTGCCGGTGGGGCAGACCCACCAGATTTCGCTGGCCGCTCCGGTGAGCCAGCGCGTGGCTGGGTGGCGGTACTCGAAGAAGTAGTACCTGCTTGACTTGGTGCCCGGACAGGCAGAGATTGCCCGGGCCTTGCGGGAGTAGCTCAGTTGGTAGAGCTCCAGCTTCCCAAGCTGGCTGTCGCGGGTTCGAGTCCCGTCTCCCGCTCTCCGCAGTGGACCACGCCCCAGGGGTATTCCTCCGGGGCGTGGCTCGTTTCCGGCCCTTGCTGCTGCCTGATTCGTTGGGGTCCCGGTGCCACGGGCCCGCCGTCGTGAACCATCATTCTCCAATTGTTCACCCTCGCTTCACAGGCAGGTCGCCATCTTCGGGACGGCAGCGTGGCCCACACCTCATGGCCATGTACTGTCCTTCCGAGGGAGGATCCCATGAAGCGGACAAGAAAGTTCCTGACCCTGGTGGCGGTGACCGTGACCGCTGCTGCCTCCTGGCAATGCGGCGGTGGATCGAGCGGCCCTTCGGGCGACCAGGCCACCATTGACCTGACCAGTGTCCAGACCGGCATCGATGTGGTCTCAAGCGTGGTCCCGATCTGCCAGGTGGGTGGAGCGGGCAGCGGGCTTGCGGCACCGGCGGCAGCCGCCTCGTCGGCTTGGCTGGCGCAGTTGCTCGAGCTCCGGCGCGACGGACAGCTCCGGGCCACCCTGTCGGTGCAGGGTCTCGGCAGCACCCAGCCCCCCGATGAGTTCGGGGACTGTGGCGGGCGGATCACCTATGCCGGCTACAGCCATACCAGCGGGGTGACCTCCGGTACACTGGTGTATGAGAACTACTGCTCCATCAATGACGATAGCGGCGATCGAAGCACCGCCAATGGTCGGATCACGTTCGTGAACACCGGCACCCCCAGCGCGTCGGGACCGATCACCTCGAAGATCGAGGCCGACAGCCCCGACGGCATTACCCTGGTCACTCGCACCGCAGCCGGCGCGCAGTTGGGGTCGCAG
>JAWXBA010000313.1:0-11295 GCA_034439775.1 Gemmatimonadota bacterium
GATTGAAGGCCCCGCCGGACAGGCCACCGCCGGCAAACGCTGCCACCACGATGGTAAAGCCGATGGCCAGCCCGTAATGGGAATTTCCCTCCGTCTTCTTCGCGGTGGCAACATTCAGAACCACCAGGCAGAGCGCGAAGGTGAACAGGAACTCCACCAGCAGGGCCGGCAGCGTCGTGACCCCGGCTCCCGGGGCAGGGGTGAAGCCAGCCCCGAGAATGAACTGGGACATCCAGGCGGCGGCCACGGCGCCGACGAGCTGGCTCACCCAGTACGGCACCAGCTGGGGGCCGGGCAGGGCGCCACGCATCATGGCGGCAAGCGACACCGCCGGGTTGTAGTGACCCCCGGAAATGTGGCCGCCCATGTACACCATGATCATCAGCGAACAGCCGATGGCCAGCGGGGCCATCGGCACACCCTGTCCGACGGTCAGACATACGGTAAAGACCAGGAAGAATGTGCCGATGGCCTCGGTCAGGTAAGCGCGCATGCGGGGGCCCCGGGAAGCGAGAAGGGAGAAGTGGGAAGGGAGACGCGTGACCATGGCACGGCGCGGCGAAGTGCTGCGCCAGGAACCAATGTGGCATTGGATGGTCAGGCGGGGAAGGGATGGGGAGGAGTGGAATGGCTATCGCCGTCCTCACTGCCAGACCTGCGACTACAACTTCTCGCTCCGCCCTTCTCGCTTCTCACTTCCAAACGCCAGCACCGCATTGATCCCCCCGAACCCGAACGAGTTGCTCATCAGGTACTCCGGGGTTGTGTCCAGGCCGGCGCCGGTCAGGTAGGGCAGGTCACAGCCCTCCCCCTGCTCCACCAGATTGACCGTAGGGGGCAGCCAGCCACGTCGCGCCGCCAGGGCGCAGATGGCCGCCTCGATGGCGCCACTCGCTCCCAGCGCATGTCCGAAGTACCCCTTGGTGCCACTGATCGGCAGGCGGTCGGCCGCCGCGCCGAACACCTGCCGGATTGCGCCGCTTTCGGTGGGATCGTTGAGCGGGGTGGAGGAGCCGTGGGCGTTGAGATACCCGATCTGCTCCGGAACCAACCCCGCCTCGGCAAGCGCGATCCGCATGGCGCGCACCGCCTGCCGACCATCCGGTCGCGGCGCCGTCATGTGGTGGGCGTCGTTGGTCAGGCCATAGCCGAGCACTTCCGCGTAGGGCACCGCGCCACGCGCCAACGCGCGCTCCCGTTCCTCGAGCACCAGCACCGCCGCACCCTCGGCCATGACGAAGCCATCGCGGCCGGCATCGAAGGGACGGCTGGCTGTCGCGGGATCATCGTTGCGGGTGGACATCGCCCGGATGATGGCAAACGCCCCGAAACAGAGCGGGGCCAGCGGCGCCTCGGCACCACCAGCCAGCATCACCTCCGCCTCCCCGCGGCGAACCGCACGGAACGCCTCGCCGATCGCGATCGCTCCGGAGGCACAACTCATTCCGTTGGTAATGTTCGGTCCGGAAATCCCCAGCTCAATGGCCAGGTTGCAGCTCGAGGCCCCGGCAAACACGGTCAGCGCCAGCCCCGGGTCCACCGCCCGCACCCCGCCTGTCACGTAGAGGCCGTGTTGCTCCTCAGCCTTGGCCACACCGCCCAGGGCCGTCCCCATCATGGCGCCGACGGTGTCCCGGTCTTCGCGCGCCAGATCCACTCCCGCATCGTCCAGAGCCAGCCGAGCCGCGGCGAGCGAGAGCTGCGAGCAGCGATCGAGCCGCTTGGCGCGCCGCGGCTCTATCCAGGCGGTCGGGTCAAAGTCCCGCACCTCTCCGGCCAGGTGGCTGCGGAACGGGGTCGGGTCGAATCGCGAAAGCGTAGTGACCACGGATCGTGTCGCCTTGAGCCCAGTCCAGAACGACTCGACCCCGGTCCCGATCGGAGTCACCAGGCCCAGACCGGTGATGACGACTCGACGCGGGCTACCCACGCATGGCCCCCGAAGCCCGGGCCACACCGGCAATGGTGCGCGTGGCAATGCCGTGGACAAAGATCGGACCGATGACCCACTCTGCCGCCGGCCGGCGTATCAGTGGCCAGGGCGGCCCGGCCCAATCGTGGGTCAGCAGGATGTGCGCTCCCCTGGCATGTGGTGTCACCCGCCAGAGCACCGTCATCCCGGTGGTGACGCCGCGAATATGATGGTACCGCACCTCGCGCTGTTCGCGGTCGGTCGTCATCTCGGATACCCACCAGGTCGGCCAACGGAGCGGACCGAACGGTCGGTAGGCCGCCATCTCCACCACGCCGTGGGTCGGGGTGCCTTCCAGCATCCGTACCCAGCGATAGTGGGGCAGGATCCCGGGCCAGCGCTCCACGTCGGAAGCATGCCGGAACACTTCATCCGGGGCGGCGGCGACGATCGCCTCGTCGACGGTCCGCATCATGCTGGCCTCCCGTCGGAGCGCCACACCGCGACGATGCGGACTCCCCAATCGGCGCGGATCCATGGTGTCACCCCGGCCGCCTGGAGTTCCGCCGCCAGCCGTGCCGGCGTGAATCCCCGTCGGAGCGAGATGATGCCGTCGGTGACGGTATGGTCGTCGAATCGCAGCAGCGGGCCGGTCAACCGATACGCTGCGCCGGCGATTCGGGAGGGACGCAAGTCGGCCAGCACCACCCCGATTCGGGAGACCCGGGTGATCTCGCGCACCAGTTGCTGGAGGGATGCCGGCGCCAGATGATGTGCCACCTGGCTCAGCAGCACGAGGTCCACCGAGCGGTCGGCCAGCGGCAGCACCGAACCGCAACCGATCCAGCTGGGGACCCCGACTTGGGTGGCCATCCGGGCCGCCGCGGAGTGCTGGTCCACCCCAAATAGTTTGAGCGCGTTCCCCTGGCGCCCCGCCCACCGACGAGCCCGCCCGGCCAGGTCGCCGGCGCCGGTGCCCACGTCGAGCAGGCTCAGGGTCCCGTTGCCAGCATCCTTGAGGAGTCGCTTCAGCCCGGTTCGCACTGTCCACCACCCGCCAAACAAGGCATTGGCCCTGGCGAGATTTGCCAGCGACAATCGAACTGCTGCGGGATCGGCGGTGGGATCGTCGAGCAGCTCCTCGCCGATGGTCGAGCCCGCGAGCGGGCTCATGGCGACCCCGATGCGAGGTATTCGCCACGCAGGTAGAGGAGGGGGATGCCGTTGCCGACCTGCCCGCCGATGACCCGTCCGATCACGATAGTATGGTCCCCTGCCGGGACCCGGGCCTCGACAGCGCACGCCAGCATCGCCAAGGTGCCTTCGAGGACCGGGATGCCGCGGTGGTCGGGGACGAAGGCAAGACCCTCGAAGCGATGGTCACGGGGCTCGGCGAATCGGCGCGACACCGATTCCTGTCCCTCCTGGAGGATGTTGACGACAAAGGCGTCGGTCTCCGTCAGGACGGCGTGCATGTCGGCCGAACGGTCGATATTGACCGAGATCAGCGGTGGGTTCAGGGAGACCGAGGTGAAGCTGTTGGCGGTCATCCCGGCAGGTGATCCGTTGGAAGCAATCGCCGTGACCACCGATACCCCGGTGGCGAACTGTCCACAGAGCTCACGGAACTGCACTGCACTGACATCGGTCATGGTCATCGAACCAACGCGGACAGAACCCGCAGATTGAGGATGGCACGAGGCGGCACGAAGTTGCCGGTCACCCCGACCAGGGTATGTGAATGCCCGGCCCGCTCCAGGCGGTCCAGGGCGCGATCGAACAGTGCTGGTGCCTCCACCGCCCAGCCGATCAGGCGTTCCACCAGCCACTTGCCCAGGAAGGCGCGCCGCCGAGCTGCAAGATACGGTTGGAGACGCCGGGCCGTCGCCGGTTGTCCGGCAGCAAGGGCCTCGATCGCCGTCAGGGCCGCGAGGCGCCCGCCATGCAGCGCCGTTCCGATCCCCTCCCCGGTAAACGGATCATAGAACTCCGCCGCATCCCCCGCCAGCATCGCGCCATCCGCCACCAGACGGCGCGCCCGCGAGGCGAAAGGTCCGGTGATGCGCACCGTGCCGGCCAGCCGGGCGTGGCTGAGCAGACCCTTGGCCGATCCGATGCGCTCCAGCGCCTGGGTAAACCGGGTAGGGGGGCTCCCCCCGTCCGCGCCGATGGTGTTGGCCGGGACCACTATCGCCACGTTGGCCAGGTCATCGCCGAGCGGATTGATGCCAACATACTCGTGGTGGCCCACGTGCATCTGGGCCGTGCCGCCCAGCCCCGAGATGCCCCCCATGTGGGCCACCAATGCCATCCGCCGGGGTCCCCGATGGACTCGGCCACCCAGGGTACGGGCCATGACGGAGTGCAGGCCGTCGGCACCGATCACCAATCGGGCCCGACAACTCGTGCGGGCACCTTCCCGCCGCAGCACCGCGCCGGCCACGGCACCGTGGTGGTACAGCAACTGTTCGACCGCGGTGCCCTCGAGGATCTCCACCCCGCGCTCACGGGCCGCCCGAACCAGGGCGGCATCCAGACGCCACCGCGACAGGGAGAGCCCCGTGGGTCGGATGGGGTGGTGGCCGGCCAGGGCAAAGCTGCCGAGGAGCCGGGCTCCCCGCGGACCGTACACTGCGGTCCCGTGGAGCGGTGCGCCGCCGGCCCGGTCTACGGCGTCCAGCAACCCCAGTAGCTGCAACTCGGCCAGGGTTCCCGGGCTCAGGTACTCGGCGCACGGCTTGTGACGGGGAAACCGCGCCCGATCGACCACCCGGACCGCCAGCCCGGCCTCGGCCAGGACCAGTCCCGCGGCGATGCCCGCCGGACCGGCGCCGGCGATCAGGACATCCACCGATGCGGTCATCCGGCCAGCCTTCGATACGCGAGACCCTCGAGCAGGAGGGTGGTGGTCCCGAAGGAGGCAAAGCTCCAGGGCAGGGAATACTGCTCCGCCGGGTCGGTAAAGGTGATCCGGATCGTGCTGCCGCTCACCGTCCAACTGCACGGTCGCTCGAGCAGCCGTGGCACCCCCTCGGCAATCGACAGCACCTCGCGGCGGAACCGGCAACCGCGATCGGCATCGAACCGCCAGGTGGTGGTCCAGCGCTGGACATCGGCCTCCACCGCCAGGACAATCACCGCCTGCCAGGTACCGACCAGCGCGCCGAGGCCGCCACCAGTGCCGACCTGCCCGATGCCATCGCCGGGTTGCAGGAACCGGGTCGGGTCGCGCGGCGCGCCCTGGCAGGCCGTTGCCCCGACCAGGAGCACGAAGGCCCCCGCCACGAGGGCAGACCGATTGTTGACCGCGCGCGCCAGTGACACAGTGGTGCTCCTTCCCCCGGTTCCCGGCGGGGGCACCCGGACTCGGAATGTCTCCCGGGGTCAACGGGCCGCGCAAGACAGGCTGGTTTCGACACGAGTGCCGCGCTATTGTTCCCGTCCGTGACAGGGTCCGGCAGCTTCCCCGCAATCATTCCGCTCAGCCTGCTCGAGGCGATGCGCAACTTGGACACGCCCGTCGAGGATGGCCTCGACGAGCTGGCCGAGGAACTGGTGTCCAAGCGCCTGGGCTTGAGCACCACCGTCGCGGCACAGATTGCGCGCTACCGCCGGGCCGCCGAGCGCGAGGAACGGATTGGTGACGACGAAGTCGTGGCGGTGTTCCGCCTGGTGGGCCGCCGCGCCGATGCCGAGCTGGTCTACGCCGACGCCGGCCGGCGCACCGCCCGCTATGCCGCCCGCGGGGTGCCTGCCCTGCGTCGCGGCCTGTTGCGCATCGCGCCGGCCGGATTGCGGCGCAAACTCGGGATGACTGCGGCGTCTCAGGTGGCGGGGCGCCTGCTCAACGCCACACTGCGTCCCCATGGGGAGGTGGCGCGCGTGGAAATGCGCGAATCGCTGGCCACCCGCGCCGAGGCGGCCGGCCATGGCTGCCGTTTCTATGGGGCGGCGTTCGCCGAATTGCTGCGGGTGCTCTCGGGGTTCGAGGGGGCGATGGTTCACGAAGGATGCCAGGGGCGGGGCGATACCACCTGTCGGTGGTCGGCTGCCCGGGTGGAGGGCTACTGATGAAGACACTCGCCACGATCGATCGCACCGCGCTGGCGCAGGGGCTTGACGCCTGCGGCGCCGATGGCTGGCTCCTCTACGACTTCAAGCATTGCAATCCTGTGGCGACCCGCCTGCTGCAGCTCGGCGGGCTTGGTTCCCGGCGGCTGTTCGTCTACCTGCCCCGCGACGGTGAGCCGGTGGCGATTGCCCACAAGATCGAGCTGCAGCCGGTGCGGGGGTTTCCCGGGCGGATCCTGCCCTATGCCCGGTGGGAAGAACTCCACGCCGCGTTGGCCGAGGTGATCGGTGGCAAGACGGTGGCGATGGAGATCTCGCCTGATGACGCGGTGCCATATCTGGACCGGGTCCCGTACGGCGTGGTGGAGCTGGTCAGGAAGCAGGGCGCGACGGTGGTGCCCAGTGCGGAGCTGGTGACCACCTTCACCTCGCGCTGGAGCGAGGAGGAGCTGGCCGATCACCTGGCCGCCGCCGAGATCCTGGCCCGGATCGCCAACGAGGAAGTCCAGTGGGCGGTGCGGCAGGCGGGGACCGGGCTGACCGAGTGGCAGCTGCTGCGGCGGGTGGCTGGGCGGATCGAGGCCGAAGGGCTCGTCATCGACCACGGGCCGCTGGTGGCGTTCGGCGCCAACGCCGCCGATCCACACTACGAGCCCAGTGCGGAGCAGAGCTCGGCACTTGAGCCGGACTCGGTGGTGCTCCTCGATCTGTTTGCCGGGCGTGGCGTGGGCGCGGTACAGGCCGACCAGACCTGGATGGGCTTTGCCGGTCCCGAGGTGCCGGCGCGGGTGCTTGAGGTCTGGACCACTGTCCGCGACGCCCGGGATGCGGCGCTGGACCGGATCCGCACTGCGGCGCTGTCGGGCTCCGCCTTGCGCGGCTTCGAGGTGGATCGCGCCGCGCGCGATGTCATCGAAGCGGCCGGCTTTGGCGAATGGTTCGTGCATCGCACCGGTCACTCGATCGACCGCGACCTGCATGGTTCGGGGCCCCACATGGACGACTATGAGACCCGGGATGATCGCACCCTGATTCAAGGCGTCGGATTCTCTGTGGAACCCGGGATCTACCTTCCCGGCGAGTTCGGCGTCCGCAGTGAGGTGAATGTCTACTGGGCGCCGGACGGGCCCCGCGTCACCCCCGATGTCATCCAGCGCACCCTGATCCTGCCGTGAGTGCGGCCGTGGGCTCTGAGGCCGATCGGACGTCCCCCAGAGCATGATTGCTGTCCTCGCGGCTCTTGTCCTGACCGCTCCGGCTCCGGGAGACTCGGGGTCGGTGGCGGTTCGCGTAGTTCGGTTCTACCGCGCCGAGACTGGCCAGACCCAGGTGGCCGCGTTCATCCAGACCCCGCGGCTGCCCGGTGGAACCTTGACGCTGCGGGTGTCGGAGACGGGCGGCGAAGCGCTCTGGGAGCAGTCGTGGCAGCGGCCAGCCGATGCCCCAAGAGGCGACATGGTGGACCACCTCCGGTTTACCGTGGCCCCCGGTTCCTACGCCGTCGAGGTGGCCATCCGTGACTCGGCGGGGCTCCTGGTTGGCGCTACCAGTGCCCCCGTTTCGGGGTACACCGCCAATCCCGGGATTTCGGATCTCCTCCTGGCACCGCTGATCCGGGCGGTGCACCCCACCGACACCATGCCGAGGGCGTTGGAGTTTCGCCGCGGGGCGCTGCTGATCACCGCGCCTGGCACCGTCCGGATCGGGGTGGAGTCTCCGGTCCTGCACTATCTCCTCGAGGCATACACCCCGTTCGGTGGACAGGGGCTGCTGGGCGCGCTGGTCCGGGATGCCTATGGGGTCCTGGTCCGGGAGGCGCCGCCGGCTGCGGTGCGCGTCCCCGCTGAATTGGGGCTGCTCTCGGGCCAACTGGACCTGACCGGGATTGTGCCTGGCCGATATTGGCTGGTGACCGTGCTGACGATCGGGGAGCGGCGGATGGAGCGCCAGGCGGGGTTCGAGGTCGCGGCTGCCGCGCCGCTGCCGTAATCGCGGCGGCAGGTGTGCCTTGGTCAGTGTTTGGTGGTCAGTGCTCGGTGTGGGGCTCGGCCGACGGCGCCGTGACCTCGGGGGAGGGATCGAGCAGCAACACCTCCTGCGGCGGGGCCCGGTGACCGAACGGAACCGCCCGGTCCACCCCCATGGCCACGAACAGCAACGCCAGGTAGACCAACGAATAGCGGTACATCTTCCAGGCAGTAGGGGTCGTGCCGCTCTCCTTCAGGAGGATCAGGCAATACCACAGCAGGCGGCCCCCCAGCAGGGCGGCGGCTCCCAGGTAGAACAGTCCCTGGGTCCCCGCGAGGGTCGGCAGGGTGGTCAGGAAGATCAGCATCAGGGTATAGGCCAGCATCTGCAGCTTGGTGTGATGCTCCCCCCGCACCAGCGGCATCATCGGGACCCCTGCCTTGGCATAATCGCCCTGCTTGACCAGGGCCAGCGCCCAGAAGTGCGGCGGTGTCCAGTAGAAGATGATGGCAAAGAGGTAGAGCGCTGCCAGGTCGAGCGACCCGGTCATGGCGGCCCAGCCAACCAGCGGTGGGAACGCCCCCGCCGCGCCGCCGATGACGATGTTCTGCGCGCTCCAGCGCTTGAGACCAATGGTGTAGATGAAGACGTAGAAGAGCAGGCCCGACAGCGCCAGCCAGGCCGACAGCGGGTTGACGAAGTTCCAGAATAGCGCAAACGCCGCAGCGCCGAGGGCGACACCAAACAGCAACGCGGCACCCGCCGGCATCCGGCCCGCCGGCACCGGTCGGTTCCTGGTGCGGGCCATGATCAGGTCGATGTCCCGATCGAACCACATGTTGATGGCGTTGGCCCCGCCGGCCATCAGGTATCCGGCCAGCATGACCCACCCGATCAGGCCCAGGCTCGGCAGCCCCGCCGGGGTGATGAACATCGGCGCGACCGTGGTGACCAGCAGCAGCGAGATGATCCGCGGCTTGGTCAGGGTGATCAGGTCGGCCAGCAACGACGGCGCGGCAGGGACGGGTTGGGAAGCAGCGGACATCAGTGGTGGGGTCCTCTCAAGGTGGTGCCCCTAGGCGGATCGCCCTGACGGTGGCACTTTACGCAATCCTTTAAAATAACCGCCCTCGCCCTGCCCCTCAAGAAACGATCCCCGGGAGCATCGATGACCGAGCCCGCCGCCTCCACCGCCCCGGTTGAACGCCTGCCCCGCACCCTTGGCGTCTGGAGTGCCGTGGGGGTGCTGGTCGGCACCACGATCGGCAGCGGCATCTTCCGGGTTCCCAATGAGCTGGCGGCCATCCTCGGCTCCCCGTTGGCCATGCTGGGCCTCTGGGTGGTCGGCGGGCTGGTGACTCTGGCCGGGGCGCTGACCATTGCGGAGCTCGCAGCGGCCCTGCCGCGTTCCGGTGGGATCTTTGCCTACATCCATGAAGCGTTCGGTCCGTTCTGGGCCTTCCTGTACGGCTGGGCCGAACTGGCGGTCATCCGGGCTGCCGCCGTGGGTGGCATCGCCTCGGTCTTTGCCAGCTACTCCGGGCAGTTCGTCAGCCTGAGCCAGACCGAGGAGCGGTACGTGGCGGCGGCGGCGATTGTCCTCATTGCCGGGCTCAACTACCTCGGCATCGGGTATGCGGCGGTGCTGATGAACCTCACCACCCTGCTCAAGTATGGCGCGCTGGTGGGCCTGACCCTCCTGGCCTTTACCGGCGGCACCGGCGATCCCGCCAACCTGACCCTGGTGGCGCCCGGGAGCACCGTCACCGTCTCGATCATGCTGACCGCGCTGATCAAGGTGATGTGGACCTACGATGGCTGGTCCAATCTTTCGTTCATCGGTGGTGAGGTGAAGGATCCGGGTCGGAACCTGCCGCGCGGACTGATCATCGGCACCGCTTCGATCGTCGCGATCTACCTCCTGGTCAACGCCGCCTATCTGTTCCTGATGCCGGTGACCGAGATGGCGCAGTCCACCCGGGTTGCCGCCGATGCCGCCACCCGGATCCCGCTGCTCGGCTCGGCCGGCGTGGCGATCATTGCCGGGGTGGTCATGGTCTCCTGTTTCGGCTCGGTCAACGGCTCGATCATGACCGGCCCGCGGATCTTCTTTGCCATGGCCGATCAGAAATTGATCTTCCCCGCGCTGGCACGGGTGTCCCCACGGTTCCAGACCCCCTCCGTGGCGATCTGGCTCACCGCCGCGCTCGGGGTGGCCTATGTCCTCCAGAACTCGTTTGCCGAACTGGCCGACCGGTTTGTCCTTGGCTCCTGGCCGTTCTACGCCCTCGCCGTGGCAGCGGTATTCCGCCTGCGGGTCCAACAGCCAGGGCTGGTGCGGCCGTACCGGACCTGGGGGTACCCGGCGGTGCCGGCGCTGTTCCTGCTCGGGGCGCTGATGATGGTCGGCAATGCGCTGATCGCCAATTGGCAGGACAACGCAGTGACCTTCGGGATCATCCTGACCGGAGTGCCGGTCTACTTCCTCTGGGGCCGGTATGTGAAACGGTCGTGAAACGTGTGGTAAAGTCTCGGTCACAGGTTCCGGGGCTGCTTGACCCGGACCGGCTGCGGGCTAAGTTTGTGGCTTGTCACTACCACCTCATCATCATATGGGAGAGTCGCTAATGCGGCGAGCAGGGAGAATTCTCGGCTATCTGGCGCTGGCGCTTGGCCTTACGGTCGGCACATCGTCCAGCGCCACCGCGCAGGGCATCACCACCTCTGCCATCGGCGGTGTGGTTCGCGACAACGCTGGCGCGCCGTTGGCTGGCGCCCGGGTTACTGCAACGCACCTGCCCTCTGGTACCACCTACGTGGCCACCAGCCGCGCCGATGGCCGGGTGACGATCCCAGGGATGCGCGTGGGTGGACCGTATCGCGTCACGGTGGTGGCGATCGGGTTCCAGCCGATGACCCAGGACGACATCTACCTGAGCCTCGGCGTACTCAACGACATGTCCTTCGCCATGCGGCAGCAGGCAGTGGCGCTCCAGGAAGTCGTCGTCACTGCCGAAGGTGAATCGGTCTTCAGCTCGGAGCGGACCGGTGCCGCCACGGCTATCCGGCAGGCCGAAATCCAGGTCCTGCCCACCACCACGGGCCGAATCACCGACTTTACCCGGTTGGTGCCGCAGGTCCGGGGTACCTCGTTCGCCGGCGCCGACGGCCGCTTGAACAACATCACCGTGGACGGCGCACCGTTCAACAACTCCTTCGGCTTGGGCGATGGCCAGCCGGGCGGCCGGACGACCGTGGCCCCGATCGCCATGGACGCGATCGAACAGATTCAGATCAATATCGCCCCCTACGACGTGCGGCAGGGCAACTTTGTCGGCGCCGGC
>JAWXBA010000314.1:0-2980 GCA_034439775.1 Gemmatimonadota bacterium
CAGGCGGACAGGCGGACAGGCGGACAGGCGGACAGGCGGACCTCGAAGGTACACCGCCCTGTGGGGGCCGATTCCAATCGGCCCCGGGAGTCACTGGTATCGCGGGTGAACCCGCGGCTCGGCCAAGAGCGTCGCTGAAGCGACGGCGGGGACGGATGGATCGGAGCGCGCGCCAGTTTACTGGCAGGGGCCGAGCCCCGGCTTCAGCCGGGGTGCAGGGCTAATACCTCCCCTTCCCACCCTCCACCTGTTCACTCCACCGGTCGATGCCGCCGGCCAGATTTCGAACCGAGTGGAAACCGGCCCCGAGCAGAAACTGCTGGGCGGTGCGCGACCGGAGCCCGTGGTGGCAGAGGGCTACGATGTCGCGTCGCGAGTCGAGCTCGTTCACCCGCTCCGGGAGTTGGTGCAACGGAATCAGGATGGAACCGGCGATCCGGCTGATGCCATGCTCCCATTCTTCGCGTACATCGAGCACCAGTGGTGGATTGGCAGAGCCAAGGGCGGCGCTGAGCTCCTGCGGCGCGATATCCCCAGTTTCGGCCTTGGGAGCCCCAACCCCGCAGAAGGCCTCGTAGTCCACCAGCTCCGTCACCGTCGGCGCATCACCGCAGACGGCGCAGGCCGGATCGCGACGGACCGCGAGTTCGCGAAACCTGAGGGAGAGGGCATCGAACAGGACCAGTCGTCCTATCAACGATTCACCGATGCCAATCACCATCTTGATCGCCTCGAGCGCCTGGAGGCTGCCGATGATGCCGGGGAGCACCCCGAGCACCCCTGCCTCAGCGCAATTCGGTACCAGGCCCACCGGTGGCGGCTCCGCAAAGAGGCAGCGGTAGCATGGTCCATCGGGGGCCCCGAAGACCGAGACCTGTCCATCGAAACGGAAGATGCTGCCGTAGACGTAGGGCTTGCTGAGCAGGACGCAGGCGTCGTTGACGAGATAGCGAGTGGGGAAATTGTCGCTGCCATCAAGGACGATGTCCCAGCCGCGGATCGTGTCCACCGCATTGGCACTGGTGAGCTGGTGCGGGTAGGTGACGACCTCGACATGGGGATTGAGGTCGGCCAATCGCGCCTTGGCGGACTCGAGTTTGGGGGTTCCCACGGCGGAGGTGCCATGGAGGATCTGCCGCTGCAAGTTGGACAGATCCACAGTGTCGAACTCCACCAGGCCCAAGCGGCCGACCCCGGCCGCCGCGAGGTACAACGCCGCCGGGGAGCCCAATCCACCCGCGCCAATCAAGAGCACCTTGGCATCCCGGAGGCGCTCCTGCCCGGTCACACCGACCTCAGGGAGGGTCAGGTGTCGAGAGTAGCGGAGGAGTTCATCCGGAGCGAAGTTCATGCAACCTCTTGAGGGTGAAGCAAAACGACCCGGCAGTCGCGCCGGGTCGTGGTCGAGTCGGAGCAGCGGCGCGTTCAGCTCCCAGCGGCGGAGGCGGCCCCGGTCAGGGTCACCAGCTCCTGGACCTGGGATTCCTCGCGCATCAGGTCGGCCAGCGACACGCTGCTGAGCAGATCATCCACCCGGCGCTGGAGTGCCTGCCAGACTGGACGGATCGAGCACGACGTGTCGGGACTGCAGCGCTCCTCGTCCACCCGATGCGTGTCGCAGTTCATTTCGAAGGTCTGGTGCTCCGAGGCGGTCATGACATCGCGCACCGAAATGGCTTCGGGCGCTCGAGCCAGCAGATAGCCACCCTTGGCGCCGCGCACGCTTTCGACCAGACCGGCGCGGCGGAGGCGGAGCAGGATCTGCTCGACGTAGTCGGCTGGCAGGCGCTCGGTCTCGGCCAATTCCCGAGCGGCCACCGGGGTCGCCTCGGTCTGGCCACGCCGGGCCAGGTGGATCGAGATGATCAGGGAATACTCTGTCCAGGTGGTGATCCGCATGCCTCAATATGGCACCATTACCCGATTCGGGACAAGATTTGCCGGGATTCTGGCGCTGCTGGCCCTGCTCCTCGTGGTCGTGCCCGCACAGGCCCAGGTCACCAGCCGCCTTCAATCGGGGCTGGTAACGGGGCTGGTGCGAGACGCGGAAACCGGGCAGCCGGTGCGCTACGCCCTGGTGCTGGTGGCGGAGCAGGACGCCCGCGCCTTTACCTCCGAGGCGGGACGCTTCAGCCTGTCAGGGATCGGACCCGGCGAATACAGTCTCCAGGTCCGACAGATTGGGTATGCACCACTGACGGTGCTCCTGCGCGTCGTCCGAGAGGATTTTGTTCCCGCCCCTGCCCCCTTGATTGTCGAGGTCAGGCGCCAGGCGCTGGTGCTACCAGAGGTCACCGTCACCGCAACGGTCTGCCTTGACCCCCGGAAGCAGGAACACTCCGTCGAGGCGCAGACGATCTTGGACCAGGCCGTGACCAATGGCGAACGACTCCTGGCCATGGCCAAGGAGTATCCGCTGGAGAGCACCTTCGCGGTCCTGCGGGCAGGGTTTACTGCACAGGATAGCGCCCTCTGGTTTCGGTGGGACACGCTGACCAGCCACAGCGAAGAGACCGAAGGGTATCGCCGAGGCCGGGTGACGGTGAATCGGACCGGCCGCCCAGCAGTGATCCAATATTTCCTCACCTCCGACATTGCCAAGAAGGAGTTCCGCGACAACCACTGCCTCTGGGTCCGGGGCGAGGAAGTCCTCGATTCGGTCCGGGTCATCCGGATCGACTTTGCGCCCGGCGAGCGCGTCGGCAGCACCGACTGGAGCGGATCAATCTTCCTGCACGCCGCCACCGGCCTGCTGTGGCGCTCCCAGGCCGAGTTGACGAAGGTGCCGAAGAATTCACGAGGGGGGTTGGTGTCGGCCACCTGCGAGGTGACCTACACCGAAATCGTGCCGACACTCGTGCACGAAAAAAACGCGGACTGCCAATTGCAGCTGGCCGGGACAGAGGAAGTCCTTCGACGGGAGGTGTTCCGATTGCTGAACTGGCAGTTCATGGGGAAGGTGCCGGGGCGGTAGGGGGTC
>JAWXBA010000315.1:0-3600 GCA_034439775.1 Gemmatimonadota bacterium
ATGAGGATCGGCACACCGCGATCCAGTTCCAGCATGCGTTGGAGATGACTCACGCCGCCAGCCTGGTGATTTCCCGCGAGGAAGCCCAGGATCAGCGCCTCCCAATCTGAGGCCAGGAGGAGAGCCTTGGCATGTGCGGGGTCCGTGGTCGATTCCACCTGTTGGCCATCGGCCTCCAGGAAGTGCCGGATGCCAGCTATCACCACTGGTGAGTCATCCGTGAGCAGGATCGCCATGGGATCGCCTTTCGAAATCACAGGGAACTGAGCATTGGCGGAATCATGGGTTGGGTTCGAACAACCCGGGCGATCTCTCTCTCGCTCGGCAGGGCAACTGTTCCTGTCCTCGCCGTTGGAGACTCCGCCCATGGGCACTCGTCTCAAGGTAGGACGGCGCCCCGACTCGCGCGACTACAATCCTTGGCGATTGCTCTAACAGCTATGCCCCACAATCACTTAGCCTCGATAGATAGTGCTCGCGGTCGGACCGATCGGGCCGCGAGCGAGGAAACCGCCGCACCGCCATACGTTTCGGAGCGGTGCTCGAACGGGTAGCTCAGGGGGTGTGTTTTGTGTGGGGTGAGGAAGATACCGGGTGGCGGTGGACTCGTCCACAACATAGTCTGGACCTTGTGCTGCCGAACCCGGTGCTCCAATCGGCATTCCGGCGCAATCGCCACGACGCTGTAGATCGCTCGCCCGACGATGCATGATGCCAGAAATCGCTGCACCCTACCCAAGGAGGACTCGATGCCTTTCTCGCTCAGCACCATTCGCCTACTCAGCGTCATCATCATTCTGCTGGGGGTCGGGATGCAGAAGCTCCAAGCCACGACCGTACCGGAGGGCGGGACGTTGTGCCAGTTCTGCTCCAACGTGTGCCAGGATGTGTACACCTTCTGTGCAGCTCAGAATTGTGAGCTCAACGGGGAGCGTTGTGTCGTCGATGATTGCGAAGGAGAATCCGGCAAGGGATACTCAACATGGACTATTTGCAATGAGGACGAGTCGTGAGCTCGCAGCCCTCGCCCCTGCGGGGGAGGGCCGAGCTCGTTCTAACCTTGCTGCTGGTCATGGCCGCGGTGGTTGTCGCCGGGAGTTCGGTCTTTGGTGTCGTTGCCCAGCGCGGGGGCATCGAGGACCCACCGGCGCCTGTCATCAAGTACGTTGCCGAATGGGAGCGGGGGCTTCCCCACGGCCGGCTCGTTTTTGGAGCGGATCAGGCTCCCCTCACGATCCTGGCCCTCGTGGATCTGGAGTGCGGCGCATGCGCCCAATTCAATCGCATCCTGAAAGAGGTTCTTCCGGCGTTTGGGGACTCTGTGCGGGTCGTGTACGTTCACTACCCCCTTCGCCAGCATCGCTTTGCCACACCCGCCGCGAACGCGGCGGAGTGTGCCTACCGTCAGGCCGGCGCGACGGGTTTCCAACGGTGGGTTGATCTTGTTTATCTAAAGGCTGATTCGTTAGGGTTGAAGTCTTGGGAGTCGTACGCCGGAGAAGCAGATCTACCGGATCCCGTGGGGATTCATGCCTGTGCGGTCCGCAACGAGCCGGACCCCGTCGTTACTGAAGGCCTGGCGTTCGGACTTCAGCTTGAGTTTCTGGGTCTGCCAATGTTCTTCGTGAACGGGTGGAGGCTTGTGGGTTCCCCGGACCCGGATGAGCTTCGTCGGGTGCTTGAGTTAGTCCTGAAGGGGAGGGCTCCTGGTTGATTCAACTGGACGGGCGGCAGATCCTCCAGCGATCCGTGCATCGGCGCCGCGCGTCGATCCGGAGCGAAGCTGGCGGTTGGGGACTTGGGCAGCTTGGCCGGATGATGGTTTCGTTCGTACTCTGGCTCGCTGTTGGGCAGCTGTCCACGAGCTTCGCCCAGGCGCCTGGGATGTTGCGGTTGGGGCAACCTGACCGTGTACTGGATGGCGACTACTCTCGAATCATTTCGGTCCGCGAGCTCGCCGACGACCGGGTGCTCTTCACAGATGAACGCGAGAACCGCCTCCTGGTCGGCGACTTCCAGAGCGGCCGCGTGACCACGATCAGTCGGGTTGGCCGAGGACCCGGCGAATACTCGCAAGTAGGAAGGCTATGGCCGCTTCCAGGCGACACGACTGCCATGGCCGACCGGGGGAGCCGCCGATGGCTTCTATTGCGCGGTTCGACGGTGGTCGCAACGCTTCCTCCGGATACCCCGTCGCCGCAGGCTGCGAGTGGGTATGGGCGCGTGCTTGAGGGAATAAGCTGGCATGGCGAAGGCCTGGCCAGCAGCTATCCTACCACCGGGTCTGGCATCGCTGGCCAGCTGGTGGCAGTGCGATTCAGCCGCAACGGCGGGACTCTTGATACCGTGACGGCGGCGGTGAAGCGGCTCAACGAGCGGGCTGCCGTCCCTACCACCGTGGAGCCGCTACGATCGAGCACCGCTCGCCCGCCAGGCCGCCGGCCGGTCTACAGTATTCCGTTTGAGGCTGTCGACCACGTCATAATGTTTCCCGATGGAACGATTGCTGTAGTTCGTTCCGGGCCATATCAGGTGGAGTGGTGCTTGAAGTCAGCGCCCTGCCAGTCTGGACCGATCTTGTCTGAAAGGGATGAGCCGATGACCAGGGAGAAGCAGGGGGTATTCTTGGCTTGGCTGACCTCAACTGCAGGGTGGCCGCCAACGAACGACCTGGGGGCCACCGCCGATTGGCCAGTGGTGGTACCCGCATTCATCCGGCCGCCAGCGGGATTGGACCAGTCCCCGCTTGTCGCCCTTCCGGATGGCCGGCTGCTGGTGTGGCGGACACCTGATACGGAGAGACGTGAGGGGCGGTACGACCTCGTGGACCGCCGGGGGAGACGAGTGAGCGAAGTACGGTTGCCGCTGGGGCACAGAATTGTGGGCGTGGGACGCACGAGCGTCTATGTGGCCGCAGCCGACCCCGACGGGCTGCAACGGCTCCAGCGGCATCCCTGGCCACCCCAAGGGCCCTGAATCGGCTGCGGCTCGTCCTACCCTCCGTCTTGTGACCCATTCCGCAGCATTGCGGTAATCTCCCTCGCGGGCCGGTTTCCACCTTGGGCGGGATGTCCCCTTGCCACCCCCCGAATCTCGGTCGTACCCTTTTGGAATGGTTACGATCCGGACCCGGTTCCGCGCTGAGCTGCTGGCGTTCGCTCCCGCCATGGTCGTGTTGAGCGCGGCATGTGCCGGGCTTGATAGCGAGCAGCAGGCGCAGAACCCCAACATCCGGCGCCAAGGGTATCTGGCCGAGGCTCAGTGGGAGGTCACTACCGGATCCGAGGTGCTGCTACCGACTCAAGGTACTTCACTTGGTGCCGGCCACGGGTTGGCTACCTTTTTCTTCTCGAGTCCATGCGAACACGGTGAAGTGCTCCTTGCCGCCCCGAAGAGTGGGGGAGCCGGCGGCCCATGCCCTGATATCTCCAGACCGGCCAGCTTCGTCAACCCGCTCGGTGATGTCGTCTACATCGGCCCCAATAGCGATGTTTGGTGGCTTGGCCTGCCACGAGGGGCGGTGATTGCGCACCCCTACAAGGGGAATCGGGTCGTCACTCGACTCCCAACGATCGGACGGGTCCTCGCCGCCTGCAGCAG
>JAWXBA010000316.1:0-5391 GCA_034439775.1 Gemmatimonadota bacterium
CGCCGACCAGGACCTGGAGCAGGGCGAGTCGTTCCTCGACGCTGAACAGCGGGGTCTTGGTGGGGTGCGCGGCCACGGCCACGATCAACTCATCGCACACTGCCATGCTCCGGCGGATCAGGCTCTCGTGGCCGCGGGTCGGAGGATCGAACGAACCGGGGTAGATGCCAATGCGTGTCATGGGGCCCGGCAGATGGTAAGGGCGGTGTCGCCGTAACGCCGGGTCTCGTGGCCCGGCAACTTGACCGTGGCAGGATGCTCCACGACCAGGATGTCAGCAAAGGGCACCGCCTCGAACCGGGATACAATGGCAGCGGCATGGTCCATCGCCCACGGGGGATCGGCAAAGACGAGGTCGAACGCACCGGGCTCGAGGCTGTCCACCAGGCGCCGGGCATCGACCCGGCGCACCGTGGCCGCAGCCGGATTGCCGAGCGTCTCGAGGTTCTTCCGGAGTGCCAGCAGCGACTCCGTGCCGATCTCCACAAAGGTGACCGCCGCCGCGCCCCGGGACAGCGCCTCGAGCCCGAGCGCTCCAGAACCCGCGAAGAGATCGAGCACCGTGGCACCAGGCAGCGCCGATCGGACCAGGTTCATCCAGGCCTCGCGCACCCGCTCACCAGTGGGGCGGACCCGCGGATCCGCCGGCCTGGCCAGCCGCCTGCCGCGCCACTCCCCACCGGTAATGCGCATCATGGCGCGGAGCCAGGCCTGACATGCGGGGCCAGGGCCATCAGCCGGGCCTGCAGGGTGCTGGAGCCCCGGAACTCATTGCGTTCCAGTCGGAAGGCGGCGTCCACGGGGCCCTGCCCCACCCATTCCCGGGATCGGTCGGCCATCTGGAACCCGATGGCGGGAAGATAGTGGCCGCCCTGGCGCAGGTTGCCCTTGAGGTGGTTCGCACCGACCGTCTGCCACTCCCCAAACTGGGCGCCGCGAACCCCGAAAACCGGTGCGGGGTTTCCCATCCCGCAAGGTTCCAGATGGCGCACCAGTCGTTCCAGGTCATCGTCGGCCCCCCCGAGGTCAATCTCGAGGTCCACCCGCTGTTCGGGCCCGAGGTCATCGGGCGAGAGACTGGCGGCCGCCACGGTTCGAAATCGCTCCCGGAACGCCTCGACCCGGTCGGTCCGGATCGACAGCCCCGCCGCCATCCGGTGCCCGCCAAACTTCTCCAGGAGATCGCTGCACTGGACCAGCCCGGCGTGGAGGTCAAACCGGGAAATGCTCCGCCCGGAACCACGACCGCTCTCCCCATCGAGCCCGATCAGGATCGCGGGACGTCCCCAGCGTTCCACCACCCGCGAGGCGACGATGCCCACGACTCCCGGATGCCACCCCTGGCCGGCCAGCACCAGGGCCGCATGCCCTTCCACCGAGGCCTCCCGCTCGGCCTGGGCCAGCGCTTCCTCAAGGATCCGCTGATCGAGCGCCTGTCGTTCGGTGTTGGTCCGCTCCAGGAGCTGTGCCAGGTCGCGCCCCACCGCCGGCTCGTCGGTCAGCAGGAGCCGGACCCCTTCCATGGCATCACCCAACCGGCCAATGGCGTTGAGGCGAGGCGCCAGGATGAATCCGACCTGACCGGCGCGGAGATCCTTTCCCGCCAGCCCGCTGCTTTCGAGGAGGGCCTGCAGGCCGGGCCAGCGGGTGCTTCCAAGGAGCCGAAGCCCGTGCCGAACCATGGCACGATTGGGCCCGGTGAGCGGCACCACATCGGCCACGGTGGCCAGCGCCACCAGGTCAAGGAGGTGCATGGGGAACGCGGCGGGGAGCCCAAGCGGGACGACCAGAGCCCGCGCCAGCAGGAAGGCCACCCCGGTACCACAAAGCATCTGCAACCCCGAGCTGTCCGACGCCTGCTGGGGATCCACGACGGCTCGTGCTGCCGGCAAGACCGATCCCGGCAGGTGGTGATCGGTCACCACCACTTCGATCCCGGCCGCAGTCGCCGCCGCCACAGTGTCCACTGCGGTAATGCCGCAATCGCAGGTCACGATCAAGGTGGCGCCAATCGCGCGGGCACGCGCCAGCCCGGCGGGACCGAAGTCATAGCCGTCCCGCATACGGTGCGGGACGAACGGTTCCACCGTGGCCCCCGCCTGGCGAAGGGTCCGGGTCAGCAGCGTGGTCGCGCACTGGCCGTCGACATCGTAGTCGCCGTTGACCAGAATGGTCCGGCCTGCCCGGACGGCGGCCACAATCGTGTCCACCGCCTCGGCCATTCCAGCCAGGGCCATCGGCTCGGGGAGTCCCTCCAGTTCAGGCCGGAGGAATTCGCGGGCTGTCGCCGCCTCCAGGTGCCCCCGCTGCAACAACAACGCGGCCAGCAGCGGCGGCAGCTGGAGTTCGCGCGCCAGCTGTTCTACGGCCCTGGGGTCCGGCGGCTGCTCCAGCAGCCAACGGGTCGGCGTCGCTGCGCTCACCCGGCGACCAGCTCCTCGGCGTAGAGAATGACACCGCAGGCCTCGCAGCCCTCCACCAGCAGGCCGGTCCGCAGCTGGCTGCGGCGACTCATCGGCACGGCGGTGAAACACGAGCCACAGGCCACCCCCGACACCGCCACCACCACGGCGCCCTCACGGTTGGATCGGAGCCGGTCGTAGCGCATCCGCAGCATCTTTTCCAGGCTGGACGCGCTGGCCTCACGGGCGGCCTTCGCCACGGTGCGTTCCACCTGCAGCGCGGCTTCGCGGGACGCGAGGTCGGCCCGCGCCTCGGCCTGCTCGGCCTGGAGCGTTTCCAGAGCGGCCTGACCATCGGTGATTCGGGCCTCGAGCCCCTGCGCCTGCTCCGCCCGCTTGAGCCACTCCCCTTCCTCCTTGAGCAGCACGGCGCGAGACATGTCCATCTCCGTCATCAACGCCTGAGCCTCCCGGGCGCCACGCACCTGCTCCATCCGGGTGCGACGGCGCTCCTGCAAGGTCCGGTAGCTCTCGATTCGAATCTCGAGCTCCCGCTGCCGCTTGCCGATCTCGGCCAGGGACCGGCGGGCCGCCTCCACCTCGGCGGTGGTGCGGGTCACGTCGGCATCGAGCCCGGCGCCCTCATCGCCCAGCGAGGCCAGGCGGAGATCGACTTCGAGGAGCAATTCATCCTTGGTCTGCAAGTCCAGCAACTTCTCAAGATCTGCATTCATCCGTCTCAATCCTCCTGCGGGGAGTCAGCCCGGTCGTCGCGGGCTCGGGTGGGGCGGCGCGACTGCTCCGCCGGCTTCTTGTACCAACGCCGCGCCTGGGCCTGCGCGGAAAGTTCCTGATAGCGCCTGGCCCGTTCGGCCGGATCCCGGAGGGCGGCAATCTCGCGTTCCAGCGCCCGCTCGTCGAGCGCCTGTGCCGCGGCGGCAAACTCAGCATCCCAGCGGTACCCTGCCACCTTTTCACTGGACTCCAGCAGGCGGGCCCAGGCATCGCGATACTCCGGGGCCAGCTGCTCCGACACCGAGGCGAGCGGACCCGACCGATCGGCGGCGAGTAGCGCGGCGTAGATGGCGCGATAGGCGGGCACCTCGAATTGGTCCATCGCGATCGTGCCCCTGGCCCGCTCGAGCCAGGATGGGTCGGCGCAGATGGCGCGCAGCAGCAGCCCCTCCATCCGCGCACCGGGCACCGAGCGGCGGCGCGGCGTGTCGTCCCGCCGCGGTGGGGGTGGGCTGGAGATCGCCCGGCCTGGGGTCGCCACCGGCAGGGTGGGCCGAGCGCGGAGCTCGCCCTCGAGCACCTCGCGCGAGATTCCAACCCGCACGGCCACGGTCCCGACGTAGAGGTCGCGGGTGATCGGATCGGAGGCGGCGCGCAGGGTGGGCAGCAGCTTGTCGAGCGCATCCCGTCGATGCTCCACCCCCTCGAACCACCCGCGGCGGTCCAGGAGCTGAATCTTCCGCTCCAGCACGTCGATGGCGTCCTTGAGCAGCGCCTCGAGTGCCTCGGCGCCGCCGGCGCGCACCAGCGAGTCGGGATCCTCCCCCTCGGGAAGGGTGGCCACCCGCACCCGGACCCCGTGCTGGAGCAATTCATCCCCAGCCCGGAAGGTGGCGCGCAAGCCAGCCTTGTCGCTGTCGTACAGCAGGACAGCGGTTGGTGCCAAGCGCTTGATCAACGCCGCCTGTTCGGTCGTCAGCGCCGTCCCCAGTGGTGCGACCACATGCTCGATGCCCGCCAATACCAGCCGGAGCACATCGAAGTATCCCTCAACCACCAGGACCGCACCCTCCTGCCGGATGGCCGGGCGCGCTGCGTGGAGGTTGTACAGCATGGTGCCCTTGTGGTAGATCGGGGACTCGGGCGAGTTGAGATACTTGGCCTCGCCAGGCCCGAGCAGGCGGCCGCCAAACCCCACCACCCGGCCGCGGCCATCGTGAATCGGAAACAGCAACCGGTCGCGCAATCGCGCGCCGAGGGTGCCGTCCTCCCACCGCTTGGCCAGTCCCGCCTCCACCAGGCGCTCCTCGGGAATGCCGAGCTTCGTCAGCTCCTCGAGCAGCGCCTTGCCGCGGGGCGCAAACCCCAGTCCCAGCTCTGCGGCCCGCTCCAGCGGGATCTCGCGCTCCACCAGGTAGCGTCGTGCCGCATCGGCCTCGGCCGCTTCCCGCAGTTGCCGGGCAAACCAATCCTGGGCGGCAGAGACAGCCGCAAAGAGTGGCTCCCTCGGATCCGGACCCTCCCGGACGGCACGTTCCGGAATGACGATCCCCACCCGCCGGGCCACCTCGCGGACCGCGGTGGGATAGTCCAGCCCAGCCCGCATCATGTACCACTTGAAGACGTCGCCGGCCTCGTGGCAGACGTAGCAGTAGTACATCCCCTTCTTGGGGACGACCGCGAAATTGCGGTGGGTCCCGCCGTGGAAGGGACAGGCGCCGCGCCAGTCCGCCCCCATCTTCTTGAGCGGCACCGCCTCGCCGATGACGGCCACCAGATCGGCGGCATCGCGCACCTGTTCCACGATCTCGTCGGGAATCATCATGTCCCGAACTCCACGATGGTGACCCCGGTGCCACCCTGGCTCGAGGGTGCAAAGGCAAACTGCGCCACCCGTCGATCACTCCGCAGCACCTGCTGGACGCGATCGCGCACCGCACCGGTGCCCATCCCGTGGATGATCCGCAGGTGCGGATTCTCCGCCAGGGTGGCGGCATCGATGGCGGCGACGGTGACCGATTCCGCCTCGTCCACCCGAAGGCCCCGCAGGTCGATCTCCATCGGCGCCGAGGGCGCACTGCGTTCGAGCGCGGGGGCGGCGGCCGGGCGAGTCTTCGCATTGCCGCGAGCCGGCGGCAAGGCCATCACCTGCTCCGGTGGCACCACCAGCCGCATCGCGCCGGCCGCCACCACCAGGCGCCCGTCGCCGCGGATCGAGAGCACCGAGCCCACCGCCCCCGCTGCGGTTCGAACC
>JAWXBA010000317.1:0-18898 GCA_034439775.1 Gemmatimonadota bacterium
ATGCCCAAGCTGGTGATCCAGCAGGTATTCACTGGACAACCGCTCTCCCCAGCCCTCCGGGACGCCATGGCATCGATCCTGGGCGCCCTGATCGGCGTCCTCCGGGCCGGCCAGGCTGCCGGCAGCATCCGTGGCGGCCGGCCGGAGTGGATGGCGCTGAGCCTTCTGTCGCAGCCGATCTACTTCAACATCATCCGTGGCCCCCTGACTCAGGCTGGGCTGCTCGACCTCGGGGACCCGAGGGCGTATCGCGCCGTGGTGGAACATGTCACCCAGTTCGCACTGGCCGGACTGACCCAGCACCCGGGAGTGGCTGAATGAATCGAACCGTCTGCCTGGCAGCGCTCCTGCTGCTGCTCGTTGCCGTTTTCCTGGCGCCCCCAAGACTTGCGGCCCAGGGTGGTTCGTTGACGCTGGCGGCTGCCGCTGAGATGGCCCTGGCCGTCCATCCCACCCTTCGCGCCGGGGCAGCCCGGGCGGGGGCAGCCGACTACGCCGTGGCCGAGGCCCGCGGCCAGTTGCGGCCGCAGGCCAGGATCGACGCATCCGGCACGCGCTTTCAGCAGCCGATGGTCGTTGCCCCCTTGCATGGCTTCAACCCGCTGGACCCCCCGCTTTTCGATCACACCCTGATCCAGTTCCAGGCAACCGTTGGCCTGACCCTGATGGACGGCGGCCTGCGGCGGGCGGGAGTGCGGCGGGCGGAAGCTGGTGCCCAGGCCTCGGATGCCCTCCTGGAGGGGGCCCGTGCGACGGTCATCATCGAGGTGGCCACCGCTTGGCTCAACGTGGCCGCAGGCCGGGAGGCGCTGGCGGCGCAGGAGGCGAGATCGAGCGCGCTGGAAGCGGAACGTGACCGGGTCCGTCAACTGGTGGAGGTGGGACGCGCGGCGCCGCTCGATGCGCTCAGGGTCGAAGCGGCCCGTGAGGCGGGGCGCGCGGATCAGGCGGTCGCCCGGGAAAGTGTCGTGGCCGCCGAGCAGGCGTTGGCCCGTCTGACTGGGCAGTCGGCGGATCGGGTCCGCACCGCTGCGATCGACCCGGTGCGGATCGCGGTTCCGCTGCCGCCCACCCAAACCCTGATCGATGCTGTCCGGCACGCCAATCCTGAAGTTGCAGCCTCGGCCGCAGCGACCGCGCAGGCCGCCGCACTGGCAGAGCTGTCGCGCGGCAGCTGGTGGCCCGAGGTCCGCCTGGTCGGTGGCTACGCCGACTACTGGAGCGGAGCCGGTCGGCTGACTGGTGAGTGGCAGGCGGGACTCAAGGCGGGCTTCCCGGTGTGGACCGGTGGCACACGGCGGGCCGCAAGCCAACGGGCCGCCCTGGACATTGTCGCCGCCGAGGCAAGCCACGATGCCGTCCTCCTTCGGCTCGCCACTGCGCTGGATCGCGCCGTCGCTGCGGAGGCGAGTGCGGGGGCCAGGGCGGTCGCTTTGGTCGCCGCGGTGGCACAATACACCGAGGTGGTCCGGATCGAGCAGCTCGCGCTCGACGCCGGGGCCGGCACCCGTCGGGACTGGATTGTGGCCACCGCGGACTTGCTGGCCACGCGCTCCGCCCTGATCGCCGCGCGCCACACCCAGATCTCGGCCCGCCTGGACATTGCCCGACTGACGGGCAGCCTCAGTGTCGCCACACTTTCAAACATGCTGGAGACCGGACCATGACCATCCGCCATTTGCTGGGGCTCGGCGTCGGGGTGCTGTCAGCGTGCACCGCATCGACGTCGGGCCACGTGCTCACCGCGTCTGGCACCATCGAGGCCACCGAGGCCGACCTGGCGTTCCAGGCACCGGGCAAGATCACCGAGATCCTGGTGCGGGAGGGCGATCGGGTCCAACCAGGCCAGACGCTCAGCCGGGTGGACCATACCGAACTCGAGGCGCGTCGCGCGGCGACGATGGCCCAGGTGGCGGTGGCGCGAGCGGTGCTGGCCGAACTGCGGGCCGGGGCCCGCAGTGAGGAGGTGAGCCAAGCCCGGCTGGCGGTGGGAGCGGCCGACCAGCGACTGGCGGAGCAGGCCCGCGAAACCGCTCGTACCGTGAAGCTGGCGGATGGCGGTGCGGTGAGCCAGGAAGTGCGCGAGCGTGCCGAGACGGCCTTGGCGCTGGCTCAGGCCGAGCGCTCGCGCCTGGTTGAGCAGCTGACCCTGCTTCTGGGCGGCAGCCGAGCGGAACGCATCACCGCCCAGCAGGCCCAGGTTGCCCAGGCCGAGGCGCTGGTGGCCCAGCTGGACGCTCTCCTGGCCCAGCAAACCATCGTGGCGCCGTTCGCCGGGATCATCACCCAGCGACTGCGCGAGCCGGGCGAAGTGGTCAGCGGGGGGATGCCGGTGCTCCGGCTCCTTGATCCGACCGATCGATGGGTGCGGGTCTATGTCCGTCAGGACGAGGTGGGACGGCTCTCGCTCGGCCAGCGCGCGTCGCTGCTGACCGACGCGTTCCCAGGTCAGCCGTTCGAGGGCGTCATCGCGACGATTTCGGCCCAGGCCGAGTTTACCCCCCGAAACGTCCAGACCAGGGAAGAGCGGATCAAGCTGGTGCATGCCGTGCGGATCCGGATCCTCGGCGATACCGCCCTGGTCCTGAAACCGGGCCTGGCAGCCGACGTGACCTTCGCGACGCCGCTCCGGTGAGCGCTCAGGAGCCGATGGTCCGGGTGGAGGGGCTCAGCCGCCAGTTCGGGTGCTTGACTGCTGTCGATGCCCTGAGTTTCTCGGTGGGAGCCGGCGAGTTGTTTGGCATCGTGGGGCCGGATGGTGCCGGCAAGACCACCACCCTGAGGATGCTGGCGGGGGTCCTCCGCCCAACCGCCGGCGACGCCTGGATCGCGGGGCACAGTGTGCGTGGCGACCCCGAGGCGGTCAAGGCCAGGATTGCCTACATGTCCCAGCGGTTCGGCCTGTACGCTGACTTGACGGTCCGGGAGAATATCGATTTCTACGCCGACCTCTATGGGGTGCCCCAGTCGGAGCGGGCTCGGCGAGTGGCCCGGCTCCACGAATTCAGCGGCCTGGGGCCGTTCGCGGGTCGGCTGGCAGGAAAACTTTCGGGAGGCATGCAGCAGAAGTTGTCGCTGTCCTGTGCCCTGGTGCATGAACCCTCGGTGCTGCTCCTGGACGAGCCCACCTTCGGGGTAGACCCGATTTCGCGACGCGACCTCTGGCTGATCCTCCACGAGACAGTGGCCCGGGGAGTGACGGTGGTCACCTCGACGGCCTACCTCGATGAGGCCGAACGCTGTGACCGGGTGTTGCTGCTTCAATCCGGCGTGGCGGCGGCCTTGGATGCGCCTGCCATCCTCCAACAGCAACTGGCTGGATCAATTCTGGCACTGCGGGTGGATAGCCCCCATGAGACCGAGCGACTGCTCCGGCTCCATCCCGGGGTCCGGACAGCGGCGCTCTTTGGCGACCGCATCCACCTGACCCTGGCCGCAGGCACCCTCTGGGAACCGGTGGCCCAGCATCTCCGGGCAGGGGGAATCACGGTGGATTCGGTCGAGCCGGTGGCTCCCTCGCTCGAGGATGTATTCCTGGACCTGATGATGGCGCGGGCCGGCGAGTGACCGCCGTGATCGAGGCCGAGGCGTTGTCGAAATCGTTCGGGAAGTTCCTGGCGGTGGACCAGGTTTCGTTCGCGGTGGACCGGGGCGAGATCTTCGGGTTCCTCGGGCCCAACGGTGCCGGCAAGACCACGACGATCAAGATGCTGACCGGACTGCTGCAGCCATCCTCGGGTCGCGGCCGGGTGGCCGGGCTCGACCTGGCCACCGCCGGTGTGGCAATCCGGCACCAGCTGGGATACATGTCGCAGCGGTTCTCGCTCTACCCCGACCTGACCGTGGCAGAGAATATCAGCCTGTTCGCCGGCCTGTACGGCGTCACCGGCACGCGGCTGGCCGAGCGGCGGGCGTGGGTGCTGGAGATGGCGGGATTGACCGACAAGGGCAATCGGCTGACGGCCGAGCTCTCGCTGGGGTGGAAACAGCGGTTGGCGCTGGGGTGCGCCGTGCTCCACGAGCCTTCGGTCCTGTTTCTCGATGAACCGACCTCGGGGGTGGACCCGCTTTCGAGGCGGCAGTTCTGGGCCCTCATCAACCAGCTCTCCTCTGGCGGTACGACGGTGATGGTCAGCACCCACTTCCTCGAGGAGGCCGAGTATTGCCATCGCGTCGCGCTGATGAATCGCGGCCGGCTGATCGCTCTTGATCGACCAGGCGCCCTGCGGGCGGCCATGCGCGAACCGATCCTGACCCTGGCGAGTGACAACGCACCGAGGGCCGTGGCAGCGGTCCGGGGCCAGGCTGGAATCCTCGATGTGTCGCTGTTCGGCCGCGCGGTCCATGTCGTGGTGCGTGAGGAGGCCGAGGGCCGCCGGGTGATCGCGGCAGCCCTTGCCGCCGCCGGTCTGGCCAGCGGAGTCCCGGAGCGCGTGGCAGCGTCGCTGGAGGATGTCTTTGTGGCGCTGGTCCGACGCGAGGGTGGGGCGGTGGCCGGATGAACCTCTCCCGGCTGGGGGCGATGGCCCGGAAGGAGTGGATCCAGCTCAGGCGGGATCCGCGCAGCATGGTGCTGGCCTTTGTGCTGCCGCTGTTCATGGTCGTGTTCTTCAGCTATGCCATCAGCTGGGACCTGGACAACATTCCCGTGGGAGTCGTGGATGAGGACCGGACCCCGGAAAGCCGCGCGCTGGTGGAGCGGTTCACCGCCAGCGGGTACTTCCGCATCGTGGCAACCCCGGAGCGTCCGGGCGACGCGGAGCAGCTGTTGATCGGGGGTGGAGCCCAGGCCGTGCTGCACATCCCGCCCGGGTTCGCGAGGGAACTCAGCCGGGGACGCCGGGCCGCCGTCCAGTTTCTGCTGGACGGCAGTGATGCCAACAGCGCCACCGTTGCGCTGACGTACGCCGATGCGCTGGCGGCGGGATTCACCACCGCCGCCCACGTCCCCGCCCCACCATTGACGGTCAGCTCGCGGGTCTGGTACAACGAGACCCTGCGGAGCCGGAACATGATCGTGCCCGGATTGATTGCGGTCATCATGAGCATCATCGCCGCGATGCTGACCGCACTGACCATCGCCCGGGAGTGGGAGCGGGGAACCATGGAGCAGCTCGCCGCGACGCCGGTGGGCCGGGCCGAGGTCGTCCTGGGGAAGCTGGTTCCGTACCTCCTGATCGGGCTCCTGGACGTGGCGATGGTTGCGGCGGTCGGGGTCGCGGTGCTGGGGGTGCCGTTCCGGGGCAACCTGGTGGTGCTGTTTGGGCTGACCACCCTCTTCCTCCTGGGCGCCCTGGGGCTCGGCATCTTCATCTCCGCCACGATCAAGTCCCAGGTCCTGGCCACCCAGGTGGCAATGGTGGTCACCTACCTGCCCGCCCTGCTGCTGTCCGGATTCATGTTCGCGATTGCCAACATGCCCCCGGCGCTGCGGGCCGCGACCTGGCTGGTGCCGGCCCGCTATTTCGTTTCGGTGACCCGCTCGCTGTTCCTCAAGGGCACCGGGCCGCTGGAGCTCTGGCCCCAGGCCCTGGCGATGGCGGTCTTTGCCTCGGCGGGGATTGGGCTTGCCATCAGGGCATTTCGCAAGGAGATCGGATGAACCGCGCCGCATGGTTGCGGGTCCGACGCCTGGTGGCCAAGGAATTTCGGCAGATCTTCCGGGACCCACGGATGCGGCCGATGCTGTTCCTCTCGCCGATCATCCAACTGCTGCTGTTCGGTTACGCGGTCAACACCGACGTACGCCATACGGCGACGTTCCTGGTGGACCACGATCGGAGCGCCGCCTCTCGCGAACTGGTCGCGGCCCTGACGGCCTCCGGCTTCTTCCAGATCGTGGGGCGTTCGGAGCGCAGTGCCGACCTGGTCGGCGCGCTGGATCGTGGCCACGCCGTGATCGGGCTCGAGATCCCGCCGGGATTCGGCGACGACCTGGCCGCCGGCCGCTCCACAGTGCAGCTCCTGGTGGATGGTTCCGACTCCAACACCGGCCTGGTGGCCCAGGGCAATGCGATGCGATTGCTCCAGGCCTTCGCCCTTGGCCACAGTCGCGGCCAGACGGCCGGGGGGGTGGAACTCCGCACCCGGGCGTGGTTCAACCCGGCGCTGGAGAGCCGGGTGTACAACGTGCCGGGGGTCATTGCCGCGTTGCTGATTCTGATGTGCCTGTTGTTGACCGCGCTGGCGGTGGTCCGGGAACGCGAAATGGGCACCCTGGAGCAGCTGATGGTGACCCCGCTGCAGCCATCCGAGCTGATGCTGGGCAAGACGATCCCGGTGGCGGTCATTGCGCTGGGGCAGTTGGTTCTGGTCACCGCGGTTGCCCTGCTCTGGTTCGGGATCCCGTTCCGGGGCAACCCCCTGGCCCTGGTGATCGGCGCTCTGGTCTATATCCTGGCAGGTCTGGCGTTCGGATTGCTGATTTCCTCCGCCACCCGGACGCAGCAGGAGGCATTCATGGTGATGTTCCTGGTGCTGATGCCGCTGCTGATTCTCTCCGGATTCATGTATCCCATCTCCAGCATGGCCGAGCCGCTGCAATGGCTGACGCTGGCCAACCCGCTGCGCCATTTCCTGGTGATCGTCCGGGGTATATTCCTCAAAGGGGAGGGGCTCGGCGACCTCTGGCCCCAGTACCTGACGCTGCTCGCCATGGCTGTCGTGGCGCTGCGGGTAGCCACGATCAGGTTTGCCCGATCGCTGCGATAGCCCGCATTGGTAAGGCACGGAAGCTGCTTCCTCCCCCCTGAGACCGCGATACGCTGGCCTGGATGAGTTGGAATAGGCCGAGTGATGCGGGCAGTCTGCCACCACCTTGCCAATTGCTGCACAGACCCAACAAAGTGTTGCGTGTACGCTACAGCGCGTTTTCTTCAGGGTTCTTCGCAGGTCAATTGGCCTGGAGCGGACAAGACTCTACCATCGGGCGGCGACATTGGCGGCCCACCGACACCACAAGGCGGAACTACCTTGGTGCATTATGCGAGCGGACTCCCATCCCATGCCTGAGCCATCCCAGCCGGCCCGCCCGGTCGCCCCCCTGCGTCCCGGCGATCGAGTGGTCGTGATCGGGGCCGGCCCGGCCGGCCTGACCGCCGCCTATCTGCTCTCGAAGGCGGGCCACCAGGTCACGGTCCTCGAGGGCTCCGACATGGTCGGCGGGATCTCCCGGACCGCCCAGTACAAAGGCTTCCGCTTTGACATCGGCGGTCACCGGTTCTTCACCAAGATCCGGCCGGTCCAGGAGCTCTGGGAGGAGATCCTCGGCGAGGATTTCATTTCCGTCCCCCGGCTGTCCCGGATTCACTATGCCGGCATGTATTTCGACTATCCGCTCAAGGCGATGAACGCGCTGCGGGGCCTCGGCATCTTCAACGCGATCTGGATCGTGTTGAGCTATGTCCGGGCCCACTGGAACCCATCCCTGGTGGAGGAGAACTTCGAGCAGTGGGTCACCAACCGGTTCGGGAAGCGGCTCTACGAAATCTTCTTCAAGACCTACACCGAGAAGGTGTGGGGCATCCCCTGTACCGAGATCCGGGCGGAGTGGGCGGCCCAGCGCATCCAGGGGCTTTCGCTCGCCAAGGCGATCCTCAACGCCACGGCGCTCAACCGGCGCAGCAACGACATCAAGACCTTGATCCACGAGTTCCACTATCCGCGGCTGGGGCCCGGACAGATGTGGGAGGCGTGCCGGGACCGGGTCGAAGCGATGGGGAATCGTGTCCTGATGGAACACTTCGTCACCGAGATCCGGACTGGCCCGGGCGGGGTGACCGCGGTTCGGGCCGAGACCCACGCGGGACGAGTGGAGTTCGCGGCCGACCACGTGATCAGCACCACCGATGTGCGCAGCCTGGTGCGGGCGATGGCCCCCGCGGTCCCGGCGGAAGTCCGCACCGCCGCCGAGGGGCTGCGCTACCGCGACTTCCTGGTCGTGGCGCTGATGCTGGAGAAGGAAGACCTGTTCCCGGACAACTGGGTGTACATCCACACGCCCGGGGTGAAGGTCGGTCGGATCCAGAATTTCAACAATTGGAGCCAGGCGATGGTGCCGAAGGCCGGCTACACCTGCCTCGGCCTGGAGTACTTCTGCTTCGAGGGTGACGGCCTCTGGACCTCGTCCGACGAGGAGCTGATTGCCCTGGCCACCCGCGAGCTGGCGGAGCTGGGCCTGGCACCCGGCGCGCCGGTCCGGGATGGAACCGTGATCCGGGTCCCGAAGGCGTATCCGATTTACGATGCCGAGTACCGCGGCCACCTCGACGCAGTCCGGAGCCACATCGACCCGATCCCGAACCTGCACACCGTGGGCCGGAACGGCATGCACAAGTACAACAACCAGGACCACTCGATGCTGACGGCGATGATGGCCGTCTGGAACATGCAGGGTGCCTGCCATGATATCTGGGAGGTCAATACCGACTTCGAATACCATGAAGAGCAGCGGATCGAGCCACCAGCCGCCACCCCCCGAGCCGCTGAGGCGGCGGCCTGAGCCTCCGGATCGGGATCGACGCCAGTTGCTGGGCGAATGGGCGTGGCTATGGGCGGTTCACGCGCGAACTCGTAGGTGCCATGGTCAGGGAATCCCCAGGGGATGAGTTCATCTGTTTCCTCGATGAGCGGGCCAACCGGGGCTTTACCCTTGCGGCCGACAACCTCCGCCGGGTGGTGGTGGCGATGGGACAGTCGCCGACGGAGGCCGCCGGGGCCGGATCGGCGCGTTCCCCGCTGGACATGTTGCGAATGACCCGCGCCGTGGCCCGGGAACCGATCGATGTGTTCTTCTGCCCGAGTGTCTACACCTATTTTCCGCTGCCGCCTGGCCTGCGATCGGTGGTGACGATCCACGACGCGATCGCGGAGCGGTTCCCGGAGCTGACCCTGCCAAGCCGCCAGGCGAGGCTGTTCTGGCGGGCCAAGGTGCGATTGGCGTTATGGCAGTCGCGCCTGGTCCTTACGGTTTCGGACTATGCGGCCCGTGAGCTGGCCGAGGTTCTCGGCATCCGGCCCGACCGGATCTGGGTAACCTCTGAGGCCCCGGCGGAAGCATACCGAGCCCAACCCGACCTCGGGGCCGCAGCACGGGTCGCCAACCGGATCGGCCTTCCGGCCGGGGCGGAGTGGATCATCTACGTGGGGGGCTTCAATCCCCACAAGAACGTCGACCTGCTGGTGCGGGCCCATGCGGCGGTGGCAGCTGGTCGGCCCAACCCACCCCACCTCCTGCTGGTCGGGACGACCTCGGGGGATGTGTTTCACGGCGCGGTTGAGACGATCCGGGCCGCGATCGCGACCGCTGGCACCGAGCAGCTGGTGCACTGGACCGGCTTTGTGCCGGACGAGGAACTGCGCCACCTTCACGCCGGCGCTGCGGCGGCCGTGCTCCCCTCGGCCTCGGAAGGGTTCGGGCTCCCGGCGGTGGAAGCGGCCGCCTGCGGCACACCGGTGATTGCGACCACGGCGAGCCCGCTGCCGGAGCTGCTCGAGGGCGGTGGAATCTTTGTGCCGCCCGGGGACCTCGCGGCCCTGGAAGGTGCCCTCGGCACGCTGCTCGATGATGCGCCGTTGCGGGCTCGATTGGGCGCCGGGGCGCGGGCCCGGGCGCTGGACCTCGGCTGGGAGCGGAGCGGCCAGCTGGCGCTGGCGGCGCTACGCGAGGCGGCAGCGTGACCGGCCTGCGGTTCGGTTTCCTGACCACATTCTACCCGCCGCACAATTTCGGCGGTGATGGGATCGGGATCCAGCGACTGGCGCGTGGCCTGGTCCGGCAGGGGCACCAAGTGAGCGTGATTCACGACCTCGACGCCTACGCGGCGCTGGCGCCGGGCCCGCCGCCATCACCCCGGGTCCCGACGGAACCCGACGGAGTCGAGGTGATCGGGCTGCGGAGCGGGGTCGGGGTGCTGTCGCCGTTTCTGACCCAGCAGGTGGGGCACCCGGTGCTCAATGGCCGGCGGATCCGGCGGCTGTTGGCGGAGCGGGCGTGTGATGTCCTGGTCTATCACAACATCAGCCTGATCGGTGGACCAGGGCTGCTGAGTTATGGGGAGGGGATCAAGCTGTACATGGCCCACGAGCACTGGCTGGTCTGCCCCACCCATGTGCTGTGGCGGCACGGCCGTGAGCGCTGTCCCAGCCGGCAGTGCCTGCGCTGCCAGTTGCACCACCACCGACCACCGCAGTGGTGGCGGTGGACAGGGCTGCTCCGGCGCCAGCTTCGCCATGTGGACCGCTTCATCGCGATGAGTGAGTTCAGTCGGCGCAAGCATGCCGAGTTCGGCTTTCCCCGCGAGATGGCGGTCTTGCCATATTTCCTGCCGGATGCGGCGGGGGAGTCGCCCGGTACGGGGACAGCACCCCATCCGAGGCCGTATTTCCTGTTCGTCGGTCGGCTGGAGCGGATCAAGGGGGTCCAGGATTTGCTTCCTGCCTTCCAGGGCGAAGGTGCGGCCGACCTGGTGATTGCGGGCGACGGTGAGTACGGGGCGGAGCTCCGTGCCGCCGCCGCGGGTATGCCCCGGGTCAAGTTTCTGGGCCGGGTTCCCGGGGACGAGCTCGCCGCCTGGTACCAGCATGCCGTGGCGCTGCTGGTTCCGTCGCTGTGTTTCGAGACTTTCGGCATCATCCTGCTGGAGGCGTGGCGGCAATCCACCCCGGTCATTGCCCGGCGACTGGGTCCGTTTCCGGAACTGGTGGAACAGGCCGGCGGTGGCGAGCTGTTCGAGACCGAGGCGGAACTGCGTTCGGCGATGACCCGGCTGCTGGAGCACCCCGGTCACCGCGAGGCCCTTGCCGCCGCGGGCCGACGGGCGGTGGCCGAGCATTGGTCGGAGCACGCGGTGGTTCCGCGCTTTCTTTCGCTGGTCCGCGAGGCGGCCGTTCATCGGCAGGATGCCCACGTCGTGACCACCCTCACCCCGAGTGTGCACGCATGAAAGTTTTCATCACTGGCGGCGCCGGATTCATCGGTTCTCACCTGGCCACTCGCCTGCTGGACCGGGGTGACCGGGTCCTGGTGCTGGACGACCTGTCCACCGGCAGCATGGACAACATCGCCCACCTGACCGGTCACCCGAATTTTGCCTACCGGATCGGCTCCGCCCTCGATGCCCCGCTGGTGTCCGAGTGTGTTGATCAATGCGACGTGACCGTTCATCTGGCGGCCGCCGTCGGGGTGCGGTTGATCGTGGAGCGTCCGGTGCACACGATCGAGACCAACATCAAGGCGAGCGAAGTGGTGCTTGCGGCGGCGGCGAAAAAGGGCAAGCTGGTCCTGATTGCCTCCACCTCCGAGGTGTATGGCAAGAGCACGAAGCTTCCCTTTGCCGAGGATGCCGACCTGCAACTGGGGCCCACGACGCATTCGCGCTGGGCCTATGCCTGCTCCAAGGCGCTGGATGAGTGGCTGGCGCTGGCCTACCAGCGAGAGAAGCAGGTGCCAGTCATCATCGTCCGCTTCTTCAATACCGTTGGCCCGCGGCAAACCGGCCGGTATGGCATGGTGTTGCCGACCTTCGCATCTCAGGCGCTGGCCGGGGAACCAATCACCGTGTACGGATCCGGGGATCAGTCGCGGTGCTTCGGTCATGTCCAGGATGCCGTCGAAGCGGTGCTGCGACTCCTCGCGAACCCAGCGGCGGTGGGGGGTGTCTTCAATATCGGCTCCGACGAGGAAGTGACGATCCGCGCCCTTGCGGAACAGGTCCGGGCCGCGGCCGGAAGCGAGTCCGAGATCCGGCTGATCCCGTACGCGGAGGCCTACGCCGAGGGGTTCGAGGACATGCTGCGGCGGGTTCCCGACCTGACCCGGCTGGAGCGCACCATCCAGTTCCGGCCGCGCACCCCGTTGACGGCCATCATCAAGGACGTGGTGGCGGACCAGCGCGCCCGGCTGCAGGCCAGGTAACGGCACCCATGCGCGCGATTCTTACCTGGCACTCGATCGACCGCTCCGGCTCGCCGATTTCGGTCTCGCCGGAGGAATGGCGGGGCCAGGTCGCGTGGCTGGATTCGAGCGCGGTCCAGGTCGTGTCGCTCGAAGGGCTGGCTCAGGGTGAGGGCGGTGCCTCTGCGGTCGCCCTGACCTTTGACGATGGCTTTGCCAATTTTGCGTCCGACGCCGCGCCCGCCCTGCTGGAGCGGGGTTGGCCCGTGACACTCTTCGTGGTGACCGACCATGTGGGTGGCGACAATCGATGGGGTGGCCGGGCGGCGCCCGGGATCCCCACCCTGCCGCTGGCCGACTGGGAAACCCTCGGGCACCTGCAGGAGCGCGGGGTGACGATCGGCGCGCACACCCGGAGTCACCCCCATCTTCCGGCCCTGGCCCCGGAGGCGCAGCAGCAGGAAATCGTCGGCTGTCGGGCCGAGCTCGACCGCCGGTTGGGAACGGCGCCCGAGGCATTCGCCTACCCGTACGGTGCCACCGACCCGGCCGTGACCGCCCGGGTGGCGGCACTGTTCCGGTGGGGGTGCACTACGGTGCTCCGCTCCTGCACCCCGGATGCGCCGGCCCACGCACTCCCCCGGATCGATGCCTGGTACCTGCGACAGCCGCCGCGCCAGGCCCGCTGGGGGACCGGTGAGTTCCAGACCTGGCTCTGGGCCCGCCGTCAGGCTCGGCGGCTGCGACAGGTGTTCCAGTGACTTCTCTGCCCAGGCCGCCCCGGCTGTCAGTGATCGTGCCCGCATTCCAGGCCGAGGCCTATTTACCGCTTACGCTGGAGGCACTCGACTCGAGTGACCTTCCCCGCGCCGAGTGGGAGTTGATCGTCGTGGATGACGGCAGCCACGATCGGACCAGCAGCGTGGCGTCCCGGTGGGCTGACCGGGTCGTGACCCTCCCCGCACCGCCGAGAGGGCCGGCGTATGCCCGGAACAGCGGGGCGCAAGTTGCCCGTGGCGACTGGCTGGTGTTCGTGGACGCCGATGTCCAGGTGCTCCCGACAACGCTCCGGTCGGTGACGGAGGCTATTGCCGCCCCCGGGAAACTGGTAGCGCTCTTCGGGACCTATGACGCCAACCCGCCGGCGCCGGGCATCGTGTCGCAGTTCCGGAACCTCCACCACCGCCACGTGCACCTCCGGTGCGCCGGGCCGGTGGACACTTTCTGGGCGGGATGCGGAGCGGTGGAGCGGACAGCATTCCTGGCGGTCGGCGGCTTCGACGCCACCCGCTTTCCTCGCCCCCAGATCGAGGATATCGATCTGGGATACCGGCTCCGCGATCGCGGCGGCGAAATCCGGGTCGATACGCGAGTCCAGGGCGCCCACCTGAAGAACTGGACCTTTCGCGGGGGCACGGTCACGGATCTCTTTCACCGCGGAGTGCCCTGGGTGCAGTTGCTCCACGAGCGCGGGGGGTTGATCCGGGATGAAAGCTTGAACCTGAAGAGCGGTGAACGGGCCAAGACACTGCTGGTTGGTGCCGGCGTCGGCTCCCTCGCGGCCGGCCTGGTCGCGGGCCCGCCGGCGTTCGGCGTCGGGATCATCCTCCTGGTTGTAGTCGTCGCCTGGGACCTCCCCGCGTTGCGGTGGTTTGCGCGGCTGCGGGGATGGTCGTTCGCTGCCTGTGCCGCGGGCCTGTTGTTGTGGTATCACTTCATCAGCGGACTCTCGGTCGTCCTGGGGACGCTGGCCTATGCCTGGCGGCAGCTGCGGCGATCGCAGGGGACCACCACCCGGCTGGTCCGACGGCTCACACCACTCACCCCCGGAGAATGAGATTGGGCCCGCTTTGATGTACCTTTCGCGAGGGGGCGCGGCCGGTCCACCCGCCGCGCCCCGCCCTCATCACCGGCAGGAGGTCCTGGACATCATGCCCATCCATCCCAGCCCGCCGGCAGGAACCACCCAGGCGCGAGACCTGGTCCACGCCTTCGCTCCCCTGCACAAGGCGGCATTCGGCGTGGCGGTCGGCCTGGCCGCCGCGCTGGTCGCCTTTGCAATGACCGCGCTCTCGATCGTCCGGCCACCGGATCCGCCGGTGCCACTGCACCTGTTCCAGCAGTACTTCACCGGGTACTCGGTGTCCTGGAGTGGCGCCTTCATCGGCGCGGCGTGGGCCGGTTTCACCGGTTTCACCTTCGGGTGGTTCACGGCGTTCTGCCGCAACCTCGTGGTCGCGGTGTCGCTCTTCGTCATCCGTACCCGTGCCCAGCTGGCCCAGACCCGCGACTTCCTGGACCACATCTGATGCCGACCCGTCACGCCTGCCCACGGACCCCCTCATGACCACACCCGAGAACGAACAACGCGAGCTGTCCGCCGCCCTGGCACGACTGAACGCGCGGGCCTGGGGCATTGCCCTTGGCCTGCTCGGGGGTGGCGGCCTGTTCCTGGCCACGATGATCCTCCTGATCAAGGGGGGCCAGAACGTCGGCCAGCACCTTTCCCTGCTGCGCGCCTATTTCCCCGGCTACTCCGTGACCATCCTGGGCAGCTTCATCGGATTCATCTACGGATTCGTGGTTGGCTATGCGCTGGGCCGCATCATCGGATTGGTCTACAACCGGCTCGCCACTCCTCCCCGAAGGACCGACGCCGCGGCGCGGTAACCCGATGCCCCTGCGGGGTGGACCTGCCTGCCTGGCCGCCCGACCATGACGCGCTCCCAAGGGATGGCCGGCGCGGTGGCGTGGGCCACTCTATTGGTTGCCGGACAGGCGGCCACCCTGCAGTGGGTGCAAGCCGGACCCACCGTCAGCTATCAGCACTACTATTCGCTGGCGAATCTCCTCACTGCCGCGCCGCCCTGGACTCTCGTGGTGGTGCTGGTCCAGATGGTGGGGGTGGTGGCGGTCCTCCTCCGCCAGCCGTCCCGGCTTGCGCCACTCTTCCGCCTGACGGACGGCGGATGGCGACTTGGCCTGGCCGGCCTCCTGTTCTTCCTCACCAGTGCGACGCTGTCCCGCGCACCCCTGAGCTATCTCGGCGAACTCGGCCTGGCTACCGGCATTCAATTGCTGCACCTGGTCACGGTGCTCATCCTGGTGACCAGCTTCCCCGAGCAACCGCTGGCGCGATTCGGCAGCCTGATGGACCGGGTGTTTGGCACCAGAACACCCGGCGCCGGCCCGCCAGAACCAGGTGGTCCGGACCGGTTTGCCTGGGTGGTCGCGTGCCTGGTGGTCGTCGTGGCGGCTGCCCTTTCCGTCTGGTCCTACCAGCGGCACCCGCACGTCCCCGACGAGGTGGTCTACCTGCTGCAGGCCCGGTACCTGGCCGAGGGTCACCTGACCCTCCCCCTTCCGCCAGTACCGGAGGCGTTCAACCTCAATCTCATGCTCGAGCACGCCGGGCGCTGGTTCTCGTCCATCCCGCCGGGGTGGCCGTTCATCCTGTCCATCGGTGCCTGGCTCGGCACCCCGTGGCTGGTGAACCCGCTGCTCGGCGGGGTCAATGTTCTCCTGGCCTACGCGCTGCTCCGCGAGCTGTACCCCCGGCGCACCGCACGGCTGGCAGTGGTGCTCCTGGCCGCTTCGCCATGGCACCTGTTCATGGCGATGAACCTGATGACCCACACTGCCAGTCTCTGCGCCACGCTGGGAGCCGCCCTGGCCGTGGCCAGGCTCCGACGGCAGCCGGGCCTCGTGCCGGCCGTGGTCGCCGGCATCTGCATCGGCATCGTCGGGCTGATCCGGCCGCTGGAGGGGATCGCGGTGGCGCTGTTCCTGGGGGTTTGGTCGCTGGGAGCCCGTGGGCGCTGGTTCCGGTTTGCCCCGTCGGCGGTGATGACGGTGACGACTGCACTGACCAGTGCCCTGGTTTTTCCCTACAACACCGCGCTGATGGGTTCACCGAACAAGTTTCCTGTCATGGCGTATACCGACGCCATGTTCGGCCCCGGGACCAATGCGCTTGGGTTTGGGCCGAATCGCGGCCTCGGATGGGGGGGACTTGATCCTCGGCCCGGGCATGACGCGTTGGATGTGCTCATCAACGCGAACTTCAACCTGTTCCAGCTCAACATCGAGCTGCTCGGCTGGGCATCCGGATCCCTGGTCCTCCTGCTGCTGCTGCTCCCGCTGCGGGCCAAGCTTCATCGAGCCGACTGGGGCATGCTCGCGGCGGTCGGTATGATCGTTGGACTCCACAGTTTCTATTACTTCAGCGGCGGGCCGGATTTCGGGGCGCGCTACTGGTACCTGACGATCGTCCCCCTGGTGGTGCTCGCCGCGCGGGGACTGGAAGAGCTGGAATCGCGGGCCGCCACCGGGCGATCGCTTGAGGCCGTGTCGGTCCAGGCCGCCGTGACCACCCTGGCCCTCGTTGCCCTGATGCTGTTTGTGCCATGGCGGGCAACCGACAAGTACTTCCGCTACCGCGGGATGCGACCCGATCTCCGGGCGGTCGCCGCATCACCGGACATGGCGGGGAGCATCCTCTTGATCCGGGGTCGCTGGCACCCGGATTACTCCTCCGCCGCCACGTACAACCCCGTCGACCTGACCGGTCCTGAACCGATATTTGCCTGGGACCGCGGAGCCCAGGTTCGTCAGGCACTGGTGGCAGCCTATCCGGGACGGCGCTTCTTCGTCGTCCTGGGCCCGTCTGTTACCCAGGGGGAGTTCTCCATCACTGCGGGGCCGATGACCGCGGAGGAGCTGCTGGCCAGGGCCGACACGGTGCCTCCCCCCCCGTGAACGCCGCGTGGGCTGCCCCGTACCAGGGGCGCCGAGTCCTGGTACTCGGTGCGGGTGGCTTCATCGGCCGCCGGGTTGCCCGGATGCTGATCGAGCATGGAGCGCAGGTCGTGACCGCTTTCCGCCGACCGGGGGCAGCGGTTGCGGGCGCCCGTTCCGCCAGTGCCGACCTGGCCACCCCCGGCGCAGCCACCGGCCTGGTACGGGCCCATCAACCCTCGTTGACCCTCAATCTTGCTGGCTACGGGGTCGATCCCACCGAGCGGGATCCGGAACTCACGCAGCGGTTGAACGCCGATCTCCCCCGAGAATTGGCGATGGCCTGCGCCACATGTCAGGATCCCTCGTGGCCGGGGGTGCACCTGGTCCACGCCGGCTCGGCGCTCGAGTATGGCACCGCTGCGGGAGACCTCTCCGAGGACACCCTGCCGACGCCCACCACGCGGTACGGTCAATCCAAGCTGGCGGGAACCCAGGCCCTCGTTGAGGCGGGCACCCGCGGCGGCCTCCGTGCGCTCAGCGCCCGGCTGTTCATGGTGTACGGGCCGGGTGAGCCGGCGCACCGCCTGCTGCCATCACTGCGCGAGGCAGCCGCCACCAATACGCCGCTGCCGCTGACGGCGGGGGAGCAGCAGCGCGACTTCACCTATGTCGATGACGCGGTGGAGGGAATGCTGCGCCTCGGTGCGGTGGACTGTGGGACGGCGAGGGTGATCAATGTGGCGACCGGGGTGCTGACGCCGGTGGCGGGTTTCGTGCGAGCCGCTGCGGCGGTGCTTGCAATTGCCCCCGAGCGGCTGCGGTTCGGCGTCCTGCCAACCAGGCCGGCCGAGATGGCGCACGACCCGGTCTCCGTTGCGGCCCTGGAACGGCTGACAGGATGGCGCCCTGCCACGTCAATTCTGGACGGGATACGACGAACTGTTGACGAGGCTGGTTCCGCACCGCGCTGAATCACTGCGGCGATGGTTCCCGGGGTCGAGGGCCCCAATCAGTCCCACACCCTCCAGGGGGCGTGCCCCGAACTCCAGTGCAACTCCAGCTGCTCCTTCTCCCGGAGCGTGTCCATCGGCTGCCAGAAGCCGGAGTGCTGGTAGGCCATCAGTTCGCCCTCGGCGGCAAGCCGTTCGAGTGGCTCGCGTTCGAGGATGCAGTCGTCGCCAGTCAGATAGTCGAGGACCCTGGCTTCGAACACGAAGAATCCTCCGTTGATCCAGCCCGCATCCGCCTGGCTCTTCTCCGAAAACTCCCGGACCTGGCCATCGGCCAGGACCAACCCGCCAAACCGCGCCGGGGGGCGCACCGCTGTCACCGTGGCGGCCTTGCCGTGGGCCCGGTGAAAGGCGAGCAACCCGGTGATGTCGACATCCCCCAGCCCGTCGCCGTAGGTGGCCAGGAAGGTCTCTCCCCCGAGCCACCGGGCCAGGCGACCGATGCGGCCACCGGTCATGGTGTCCTGCCCGGTGTCCACCACACTCACCCGCCACGGTGGTCTGGAGTCGTTGGCGACTTCGAGGCTCCCCCGCGAGAGGTCCACCGTGAAGTCGCCCGAGAGCACCAGCAGGTCGTGGAAGTAGGACTTGATCATCTCGCCCTTGTAGCCGCATGCCACCACAAAATCACGGCAGCCGTGATGGGCATAGATGCTCATCAGGTGCCAGAGGAGTGGCTTGCCTCCGATCTCCACCATCGGCTTGGGACGGGAAGTGGTCTCTTCCGAGAGGCGGGTGCCCCGGCCGCCGGCCAGAATCACGGTCTTCATGTCAGAGAATCCTCGGGACGGGAAGCGGCAAGATGAACCGGCCACCGCGCCTGGCATACTCGGCCTGCTGCGCCACGATCTCTCGAGCAAAATTCCAGGCCAGGATGAGTACGTAATCGGGCTGCCGCTCCAGCAGAACCTCGGCGGGAGGCACCGGAAGATGCTGGCCGGGGGTGTAGCGGCCCTGCTTGAGCGGGTTCCGGTCCACCGCGTAGGCCACCAGGTCGGTGCCGATTTTGCAGTAGTTCAGCAGGGTGTTGCCCTTGGCCGGGGCGCCATAGGCCGCAATGGTGGCCCCCTCCGCCCGCAGCCGCCGAAGCAGCGCCAGCAGCGAAGATCGGGTGCCTGCCACCTCCTCCGCAAAGCGGCGCAGCCGCGCCACGTCGGCCAGGCCGGCCTGGCGCTCCGCCTCGGCGAACGCGAGGACCGCAGGACCATGCTGGCGTCCGGGCGATGCAGGGGCGGCATAGAACCGGATCGATCCC
>JAWXBA010000318.1:0-8819 GCA_034439775.1 Gemmatimonadota bacterium
CTCGAGTACGCCAAGGGACGCCTTTCCGAACTTCCGGGCGTCTCGCTCCTTGGCCATCCGGAGCACCAGGCCAGTGTCCTGTCGTTCGTGATGGACGGAGTCCATCCCCACGACATCGGCACCATCCTGGACACCGAGGGGGTCGCTATCCGGGCCGGGCACCACTGCGCCCAGCCACTGATGCAGCGGTTCGGGGTGCCGAGCACGGCGCGGGCCTCGTTCTGCGCCTTCAACACCCGCGACGAGGTGGACGCCCTGATTGCCGGGATGGGCAAGGTGCGGGAGGTGTTTGGATGAATAGCGATCTGAGCGAGCTGTACCAGAGCGTCATCCTGGACCACAACAAGTCGCCCCGGAACTTCAAGGAGCTGCCGGACGCCACGGCGCACGCCGAGGGGCGGAACCCGCTCTGTGGCGACGCCTACACGGTGTGGCTCCGGATGGAGGGCGACCATATTGCCGAGGCCTCGTTTCAAGGCAACGGCTGCGCCATTTCCAAGGCCAGCGCCTCGCTGATGACCACCGCGGTCAAGGGCCGGACGATGGCGGAGGCGGAGGCGCTGTTTGATCAGTTCCACGAGATGCTGACCGGCGGCGCCACCGACCTGTCCGGCATGCCCAACGGCGTCAAGGCACTGACCGGCGTCAAGGCGTTTCCGATGCGGGTCAAGTGTGCGACGCTGTCGTGGCATGCCATGAGGCAGGCGTTGCACGCCGAGAAGTGAACGAGGTGGTGCTAGGTATCAGGGGGTCGCTGCGAGCAGGCCTAGCTCCAGGCTCGCGGGCCCTACTATCCACCACCTGATACCCGATACCTGCCACCCGATACCCAATACTCAGAATCCCACGCAGGGAAAGGAACACCGTAACCATGCCCTACCACCCGATGATGATCCAGCCGATGCGCGACGAAGTGACCCGGCTCGGCGTCAAGGAACTGACCACTGTCGCCGAGGTCGATGCCGTGTTCGGCGATCACCACGGCACCGCCCTGGTTTTCGTCAACTCGGTCTGCGGCTGTGCGGCGGGCATGGCCCGGCCGGCGCTGGCCAAGGCGATGCAGCATGCCGTCAAGCCGGACGTGAGCTATACCGTCTTTGCCGGCGGCGACGTCGATGCCACCGCCCGGGCCCGGAGCTACTTCAGTGACTTCCAGCCCAGCTCGCCGTGCTTCATGCTGATCAAGGATGGCGAGATGGCGCAGATGATCCACCGGCATGAGATCGAGGGTCGCAACGCCGACATGGTGGCCGGCGCCCTGATCGCCGCGTTCGACGCCCATTGCGGCGTGACGGCGTGACCCATGGAACCGGTAGGGGCGGGCCGTGGCCCGCCCCGCCCCGCGACAGGACGGTCAATGATGCATCATGAAAATCGCGGGGAGCTCCACGGCATCACGGTGGTGATGACCGGTATCTCAGGCAAGACCTACATGGGCCGGTTCCATGAGGAGACCCCGCGCGGCGTTGCCATGCGGGACCTCGGCGTCCACGACCCGGCGGTATCCGAGCACGATCTGGCCACCTGGGTGGGTCGGGCTCGGAAGTTTGGCGTGCCTGTGGAGCACCGGATGCTGCTGGTGCCCGCCGATGAGGTGGGGGTGTGCGTGCGGTTGGCCGAATGGGCGCCCGTGTAGAGACGCCCTATTAGGGCGTCTCTACGGGCGCCCGTACATCGGCGCCCCGCCGCGCGCCGTCCGGCATCCGATATCCCCCCCACCGTTCCACTCTGCACCCCCGAAACCCCGTTACCTTCCCCCCCGTACAGTCGGCGCCGAGGCGGGCGTCGACCCGCCAGCATCGACCTCACGATTGGAGCGCTGCATGACGACCCATGTCGTCCGGGTGGACCGGGTGACCAAGCGGTTTTCTGGCCATACCGCGGTCCGCAACTTCTCCCTCGATGTCCCCACCGGAGGGATGTTCGGCCTCTTGGGCCCCAACGGCGCCGGCAAGAGCACCACCATCCGGATGATCATGAACATCATCACCCCGGATGAGGGGAAGATTCACCTCTTCGGCGGCACCAAGTCGGGACGCGACCACTCCTCCCGAATTGGGTACCTCCCCGAGGAGCGCGGTCTCTACAAGAAGATGAAGGTCAAGGAGCAGTTGGCCTTCTTTGGCGAGACCAAGGGAATCCCCCACAAGGACGCCGTCCGCAAGACCGGCGAGTGGCTCGAGCGGCTGGGGCTCAGCGACTGGACCGACAAGAAGGTGGAGGACCTCTCCAAGGGGATGCAGCAGAAGGTTCAGTTCATCGGCACCCTGCTGCACGAGCCCGAACTGGTCATCCTGGATGAGCCGTTCAGCGGCCTCGATCCGGTCAACGCCCAGGTCATGAAGGATGTGGTGCTGGAGATAGCCCGCAGCGGCCGGACGGTGCTCTTCTCCACCCATATCATGGAGCAGGCCGAGAAGATGTGCGACCGGATTGCCATCATTGCCCGGGGCGAAAAGGTGGTGGATGGGACGCTGTCCGAGATCAAGCGGGAGTTCGGGCACCGCTTCGTGGCGCTGGCCTATCATCGCAATGCCGAAGCGGCAGGGCGCGTTCTCCAGGACCGGAAGCTGGTGGCCAAGGTGGACGACTACGGCAACAGCGCCGAGGTGGAGCTGGCGGCAGGGGCGGAGAGTGACGCGCTGCTGCACGCGCTGGTGGAGGCCGGGGTCGGGCTCAACCGGTTCGAGGTGGTGGAGCCGTCGCTCCAGTCAATCTTCATTGCCAAGGTAGGCGCTGACGCCGCCAAGGCCGTCGCCTCGGGAGATTCACGATGAACAAGGTCTGGGCGGTCATTCGGCGGGAATTCATTGAGCGGGTGCGCACCAAGGCGTTCCTGCTCAGCACCCTGCTCTTCCCGGTTTTCATTGGCGCCATGATGGTGCTGCCCGCGCTGCTGCTGACCAAGACCTCCGGGGTCAAGCGGGTGGCGGTGCTGGACGGCACCTCGGTCGATTTCGGCGCCCGGGTCAACAATGCCCTGCTGGCAGTCAAGCGCGGCAGCGGCGGCGACGCGAGCGCCCAGTACGAGCCGACCCTGGTGGTGACCGGCGGGGAGCGGATGGAGGCCGTCCGGGACTCCCTGATTGCCGGCATCGGGCTTGCCGGCGAGACCGGCCCCTCCCTCAACGGGGTCCTGATCCTGACCGATGAGGGGCTCGCCTCCGGGCGGCTCCAGTACTTCGGCGACAATGCCGGCAGCATTTCCGCGATGCAAGAACTGGAGGGAACCGTCCGCCCGCTGGTGACCCGTCAGCGGCTTGAGCGCGAGGGCGTCGATCCGATGGTGGTGATGCGCGCCATCGGCCCGGTCAGCCTGGCCACCCAGCGGGTGGCCGAGGGCAAACTGACCGGCCAGAGCGGCGGCGCCACCTTTGCCATTGCCTACGCCATGGGGTTCATCCTCTATATGGCGCTGCTGATCTACGGCATCCAGGTCATGACCAGCATCGTGGAAGAAAAGTCCAACCGGATCATGGAGGTGCTGGCCTCCAGCATGAGCCCGTTCCAGATGCTGCTCGGCAAGATCCTGGGCGTCGGCTCGGTGGCGTTCCTCCAATTGGGCATCTGGGCCGGAGCAGCCTACGCCGCCACCACCTATCGGGTCCAGCTCCTCGGCCTCTTCGGGGTCGATGCGGCGGCGAGCAGTGGAGTGTCCTCCATGATCCCGTCGATCCCCGGGTCGCTCCTGGTGGTCTTCCTGGCGTTCTTCGTGCTGGGATTCCTGCTCTATTCGGCGATGTTTGCCGCTGTCGGGTCGATGTGCAACACCGTCCAGGAGACCCAGCAGGCTCAGTTTCCCGTCATGTTCCTGATCATCCTGGGACTGATGACGATGTTTGCCCTGCTCAACGATCCCAACAGCCCGCTGGTCATGACGTTGAGCTACGTGCCGTTCTGGACGCCGTTCGTGATCCCGATCCGGTACTCGATGGCGCCAATCCCAATCATGGGGCTGCTGGTGTCGGCTGTCATCACCATCCTGGGAATGTTGGCCATCGTGTGGGTGGCTTCCCGAATCTACCGGGTCGGGATCCTGAGCTATGGCAAGCGGGCGAGCCTCCGTGATTTGTGGAGATGGGTGCGGACTGCGTGACGGGGAACTGTACTGCTCCGTGTGCGGCGGAGCTCCTGGCGGGGTGAGCGGGAACTGTAGGGCTCCGCAGCCAGGTAGGTTCCTATTGTGGTGGGCGGGAAAAGCTTGGCTCCGTGTCTGGGTTGGCTCCCGGTATGGTGAGTGGGAAAAGGTGGATCAGGGTGGTGATCGGTAGCGGTGGATCAAGCCGAGCAGCAGGCGCTGGGTTCGGAGGGTATGGGCGAGGAGGTTCTCGGCCATTTCCACCGGACCTAGCCTCTTTTCAATTATCAACTCCGGCAGGTCCCCTGTCTCGATCGCTGAGCCATAGGCGATATCAAGGTGCCTGCGGAATGCTCGCGGAGACCGCAACCCATACCGCTCAGCAATGTTGAGTTGCAGCGACAAGGCCGCTCGTCGTAGCTGGTCGTAGATTGGCCAACCGGAGGGTGTCGGTGATTTGAAGGAAGTGTCGAACACTTCGCCAACCACCCGGTGGGCGGACTTCCAGGCCTCTAGCGCTTTGTGCCCTGACATCCCCAAACCTGTGGGGTCGTAGCGCACCCTCGGTAACCAAAGGCACCCCAATCGGATCATTTTAGCGCCCAGATCTTACCCGCGCATGCAGTTCCCGCCCACCACGCTGGGAACTCTCCCATGCACAGAGTCCAGCTTTTCCCGCCCACCACGCTGGCAACTCACCCGTGCACAGAGCCAGGCTTTTCCCGCCCACTACGCTGGGAACCCTCCCGATCACGGAACTGTACAGTTCCCCATGAGGGATGGGCCGTCCCATCACTCCCCGACCACTCAAGTCAGCCGGCGTCGGCGGCGGTGCCGATCACCTCGGCGAGTTGCGCCAGCTCGCCGGGGTTGCCGAGCCGCTGCTCCGCTCCGAGGGTGAGCCGGTCAAGCTCGCGGCGCAAGAGGTCGGCCTGGTTGCCGTCGGTGGCAGCGGCGATCAGGCGGCGGAGGGCGCGGGCCAGGTGGAGGGTGGCGTTGATATCGGTGGCCGCATACGGGGTGAGCTGCCCCAGTGCGGCGTAGAACAGCTCTGCCCGGGTGGTGACCCGGTAGAGGACGGAGCCCTGATCCCCGGCGGGCACCTCGAGCCAGGCGCCCTGGGGCAACGTGTTCAGGCGGCTGAGCGCCGCCTCGAGCCAGTCGATGCAGCTCATCGCGGTGAAGGGATCGTTGACCCCGGGCGAGAGGGCCCGCGCCGCGATCTGGACGATCTGGTCGAACAGGTAGCGGACATCCTGGGCGTTGGTACGTCGAGTTCCCAAGGCCAGGGATCCGCGCACCGCGCCGGGGTGGTCCTCCGGCGTCGTGTCCCCCGGCCAGACGCGGGCAATCACCCGTCCCCGAGTGACGAACTCCCCGACGTGGCAGTCCACCGCGATCACCGCCCGCCATTCATCCGCCAACTCCACCAGCCGGCCGTCGTCGATGACCTGCAGGTATCCGTCCTGCTCGGTGCAGACCTCGATCGGGTCTCCGGGCGGCGGCGGTCGGTCGGCCAGGGACGTCAGCAGCGTGGCTTCCTCGCGGATCCGCTCCTCCTCCACGTGGTCGATCCGGACCAGCAGCGCAGTGCCTGCGCGGGCCACGACATTACCCACCTGGATCATCTGGGCCACGTGGTGCACCAGGTAGATGAAGGCGCCGATGCCCACGATGCCGCCGAGGAACGCCAGCAGCAGGCCCACCTGGGGTACGAACATCTGGGAGTCGGCCGCCTCGCCCGGGGCGCGGACGAAGAGCAGCAGAACCAGGCAGTAGAGGAACTGCGCGGCAAAGATGCCCAGGGCCCCCTGGATGCCGCGATCGCGGATGAAGAGCAGCAGCAGGCGGGGCCCAAACTGCGCGGACATCGAGGCGAGCGCCACGAGGGTGACCGAGAACGCCACCCCCGCCACGGTAATCAGGGAGCCGGCGGTGGTGGACAGCAGGGCGCGCGCGCCTGCGGGACCGATCCGGGGGAGCCACCCGAACGACCAGGGGCCGAAGTTCCGGTCGATCGTCATGGCGACGACCGCCGTGCCGAGGGCCACCAGCGAGAAGAGCACCGGCAGGAACCAGTAGCTCTCGCGCAGAGATTCCCACGCCTGTATCTGACGAGCGTGCATCCGTGACTCCTCCGGTTGAACTCCCCGCATCGAGGGCGCGGCGTGATTGAATAGTATCCTGCCGCCGTGCCGTGGCGCTCCACGACCCGTGGATGCTGTACGCGGCCATCCTGATTGGCTGGCAGGAAATCTGGTGTGGTGTCGGGGCAGCTGAAGCACTGAGGCGAGGTACCCCTCCGCTTTCAGGATAGTGTTGTGTGTGGTGGGCGGGAACTGTCTGGCTCCTCGGAGGGTCAAACTCGCAGCATGGTAGGCGGCAACTGCCTGATTCCTTGTTCAGCCAATCTCCTATCAAGGTGAGCGGGAATTGCGGGGACGTGCTTTTCCCGCCCACCGTTCTGGCAGCTTTCCGTCGCGAGGAGCCGTTCAGTTCCCGCTCACCATGCTGGGAGATCTCCCGTCCGCAGCGCGGTACAGTTCCCCTCTTAGATTAGGGCATGCAATACGACGTTGTCGTAATCGGCGGCGGCCATGCCGGCGCGGAGGCCTGTGCCCTGGCGGCGCGGGGTGGCGCCCGGGTGCTGCTGCTGACCCAGAACCTCGAAACCATCGGCCAGATGTCATGCAATCCCGCCATTGGCGGTATCGCCAAGGGCACGGTGGTTCGCGAGGTCGATGCGCTGGGCGGAATCATGGCGCGGGCGACCGATCGGTCTCGGATTCAGTTCCGCATGCTCAACACGTCCAAGGGCCCAGCGGTCTGGAGCCCGCGCGCCCAGTGCGATCGCGGGTTGTACCGCCGCGCGGTGCGGTCGCTGCTGGAGGAGTTCGAGCGGGTATCGTTTGCCCAAGGAACTGTCGCTCGGCTGATGGTTGCCGGTGGACGGGTGTCCGGAGTCGTGACCACCGATGGCAGGGAATACCACTGCCGAGCTGTTGTTCTGACCGCAGGGACGTTCCTGAGGGGACGCATTCATGTGGGGTTGGACGCCCCTATTCCCGCTGGACGAGCGGGCGAGGGACCGGCGGTCGATATTTCAGAGAATATTGCCGATCTGGGTCTGACCATTGATCGCTTCAAGACCGGAACTCCACCCCGGATCGACGGCCGGACGGTGAATTTTGACAATCTTGTTCGCCAGGACGGTGATCCGGGCGATTTTCGGTTCTCATTCCTTGACCAGTCAACGGAGTTGCAAGTGCAACTACCATGTTGGCTTACGTGGTCTGGACCTGAGCTGCAGGAAGTCATCACCCGACACCTGGAGCGGTCGGCCCTTTATGGGGGAGCGATCAGCGGGCGTGGCCCGCGGTACTGTCCGAGCATTGAGGACAAGATCGTCCGTTTCCCTAATGCTGTTAGACATCAGGTTTTTCTCGAGCCGGAGGGGTTGGACACCCACGAGATGTATGTCAACGGGCTGTCCACTTCACTCCCACCGGCAGTCCAGCTTGAGTATCTGCGCACCGTTCCCGGGCTCGAGTCGGTCGAGATGACCCGCCCAGGATACGCCATTGAATACGACTATTTCCCACCGACGCAGCTGGATCGTCATTTGTCCGTTAAGTCGTTGCAAGGGCTGTACTTCGCTGGCCAAATCAACGGCACAACCGGGTATGAAGAGGCGGCTGGCCAGGGGGCTCTGGCCGGGCTTAACGCCGCTCGGTTTGTGGCTGGAGAGCCGCCGGTTTCGCTTGGCAGAGACCAGGCGATGATCGGAGTCATGGCCGACGATCTGGTGAGTCGGGGGGTGGATGAGCCGTACCGGTTGTTCACCAGTAGGGCTGAGTTCCGGCTCCTCCTGCGGCAGGATAATGCCCTTAGGCGACTGGCTCCGCTGGCATTCGAGCTTGGTCTCTACACGCCGGCTGAGCGGGAGCTGGTGGAGCGTAGGCTGGCGCGGGAGGAGGCGGTGCTTGAGGGGGCCCGTGGGGTGAACATCACAGCCGACGCGGCCAGGGACTACCTCGAGGAGTCGGGAACTCCAGGGGTGGTAGAGACGACTCCGGTGCTGCAGCTCGCCAAGCGGCCGGAGGTGTCGCTGGTGCGGTTGCTGACCCTAGCTGGGGAGTCAGTGGACATCGAGGCGGCGGAGTGGGCGGAGATCGAGGTAAAGTACGCAGGATACTTAGGTCGGGAGCGCCAGATGGCCGGGAAGCTGGCAGAAATGGAGAGTTTTTCTCTGCCAGAGGACCTTCCGTATTCCGATCTCGAGGCCATCAGCTGGGAGGCTCGGGAGAAGCTGGGGAAGGTGCGGCCGACGACTTTGGGGCAGGCGGGGAGGGTTCCCGGGGTGAACCCTTCGGACCTCCATGGGCTGGTTTTGGCCGTAATCAGGCGTCGAGAGGCCCAGAAACAGGCCTGAAGGTGGTGTTTCACGTGAAACGTGGGTGGTGTTTAGCGGAACGGCTGGTCTTTGAACCGTCGCAACGCACCGTCGCAATGTAGCGTCGCACAGATGTGCGGCGCTTTTGCGTTGGGGCTGTAGGGCTCACGCGGAGGCGCGGAGACGCGGAGGGTTCCGAGTTTCTTGCTGGACCTGGGTCGGCGGGGGTGGTTGATGTTTTTGTGAAAAGCGGGCCGGGTACACCCGGCCCCTACGCCGCGGCTCCGCGCGAACCGTGTGCTCCGATATCCGCTGGCCGGGTACACCCGGCCCCTACGCCGCGGCTCC
>JAWXBA010000319.1:0-11355 GCA_034439775.1 Gemmatimonadota bacterium
CGCTCGATGGCAATGCCCACGGCGTCCGGCACCGACATGACCTTGTTGGCGCCAAGGCCAATGACCCGGTCGGAGGAGATCCCGCGCAGCTGGCGATGGACCTCCTTCATGGGGATCCCGGAGCGCAGCGCCAGGCTGACCAGGCGACCCATCGCTTCGACGTCGGCCATCAGGGCACCGCCGGCCTTGCCGAGGCTCATGAAGACCTCGAACGGCTGGCCCTTCTCGTCCTCGGTGATGGTGACATAGAGCGATCCCAGCGGGGTTTCGATCCGCCGGACGGCACCCTTCAACAACTCCGGGCGGGAACGCTTCTGCCGCCGCTGGAGGTTTTCCGATTCCAGCTCGTGGACCACTTTGCGGAGCCGATCATTCTCGGCATGGAGTTCGGCCAGTTCGCCGTGCAGGTCGGCGGCGGGGTGTTCGCCGGTCATCGCGGCCAGATCCCCGCGGGCCTCGGACTTGCCGCTGCTGGTGGCCTGCTCGGCCACCTTTTTCGCGATGGAGCCGGTCGACAGAACCTGCATGTCCCGGCTGCCGTCGCGATAGACCGTCACACCCTTGCAACCGAGCCGGTAGGCGAGGCGGTAGATCTCCTCGACATACTCCTCGGTGGCGTCGTTGGCAAAGTTGCAGGTCTTCGAGATGGCCGAGTCGTTGGCTTCCTGGAAGGCGGCTTGCATCCGGATGTGCCATTCTGGCTTGATTTCATTGGCGGTGATGAAGACTCGTTGCCACTTGGCCGGCACCTCGTCGAACCGGATGTGGCCTGCTTCGGCAATCTTCCGCATCAGTTCATCGCTGTGCCAGCCCTCGGCCTTGGCGATCGTCAGGAAATCCTCGTTGACGTCGGGCATCAGCACGCCGGCCTGATTGCGCATGAACGCCACGGCAAAGAGCGGCTCGATCCCGGAGCTGCACGAGGCAATGATCGAGATCGTGCCGGTGGGTGCCACCGTGGTGACGTTGCAATTGCGGATGCGCCGCATCGGCCGGATCCGGCGGCCCTGCGGGTCGCGCGCGCAGGTGGCGTCGGGCCCCCAGATGCTCCTGTCCCACTCGGGGAACGGTCCCCGGATGGTGGCCAGGCGCTCCGATTCATTCTTGCCTTCATCGTCCACGAACTTCTGGATCTTGCGGCCGAGCTTGACGGCCTCCTCGGAGTCGTAGGCGATACCGAGGTGCACAAAGACATCGGACAGACCCATGACCCCGAGCCCGATCCGCCGAATCCGCTGGGCCAGGTCGGTGATCTCGGCCAGGGGGTAGTGGTTGGCGTCGATGACGTTCTCAAGGAAGTGCGTCGTCAGGTGCACCACGCGCCGCAGGTGATCCCAGTCCAGGTTCTGACCCTGGACAAAGGCGCCCAGATTGATCGAGCCAAGATTGCAGACGTCATACGGCAGCAGCGGCTGCTCGCCACACGGGTTGGTGGCCTCGTAGGCGCCGATATGCGGGACCGGATTGTAGTAGTTGGCGCGATCGATGAAGAACACCCCGGGCTCGCCAGTCTTCCAGGCGCCATGGATGATCTTTTCCCAGACGTGGCGGGCCCGCATCCGGCCCACCGGCTGCCGGGTGGCGGGGTGGAGCAGATCGTACTCCTCGTCCCGCTCCAGCGCCTGCATGAACGCGTCGGTGACACCGACCGAGATATTGAAGTTGGTGATCCGGGTGGTGTCGTCCTTGCAGGTGATGAAATCCATCACGTCGGGATGGTCCACCCGGAGGATGCCCATGTTGGCACCGCGCCGGGTGCCGCCCTGCTTGACGACGTCGGTGGAGGCATCGAACAGCGTCATGAACGAGACCGGCCCGCTCGCCACGCCCATGGTGGAGCGGACGATGTCATTCTTGGGCCGCAGCGCCGAGAAGCTGAAGCCGGTGCCGCCGCCGGACTGATGAACCAGCGCCATCGACCGCAAGGTGTCGTAGATCCCGCTCCGTCCGTTGGAGAGGGCGTCATCGACCGGCAGTACGAAGCAAGCCGACAACTGCCCCAACGGACGACCGGCGTTCATCAGGGTCGGCGAGTTGGGCATGAAGAGCCGCTTGGCCATGACGGAGTAGAACGCCTCCGCCAGTTCCTCCACCGCACCCTCGGACGCGCCGTAGGCGCGGTCCGGTTCGGCGATGGTCCGTGCGACACGCCAGAACAGGTCCTCGGGCGCTTCTGCCGGCTTGCCACGCTCGTCGCGCACCAGGTAGCGCTTTTCAAGAACGGTGCGGGCGTTGGGCGACAACTCGATCTCGCCCCTTGGCGTGGGAGCAGCCATGACATTTCCCTTCAACGGAAGACCTGGAAGGCAGTCGAATCAGATCGGAAATACTTCCCCCCAACGACCCTCCGTGGCATGCCACGGAGTGGACGAGGGTGGGACGGTCAAAGTAGGGGAAGCAGAGGGGAGACACAATACGCGGGGAATCGTCGCAACGGCCTGACGAACCGTTGTTCACATCACAAATCTGATTCGCACCCCGCGCTCACGGCGCGGTCACGACCAGGCGCTGCCGCTGAATCGCCACCCCGCGTGCCGCATCGGTCACCTCGAGCTCTGCCAGATACCGCCCCGGGGAAACCCGGCGAATGGCGATCGTGCGTTCCACAACGCCCCGGCCACCCTCGACTCGGCCATCGAAAGACTCCGTGAACACCGCGCGGCCAGTGTCCGGATCGCGGAGCGTGAACGTGGCGCGCCACTTCCCCTCACCGGCAACTCCGACCAATTCCGCCCGGACTACCAGCCGGGTGCTCCGGCTGAGGCCTTGCATTGGCAGCAGTGCCACCGATCCTGCCGTCAGGCCATGGTCCGCGGCACCGAGAACCAGGTCACCGAGCCGCAGGTCCGGCGCAGCGGCTGGCAGGGTCACCATGGTGTCGAGGGCCGAGGCGGTGCCACTCTGTTGCCCGACAAAGAGCGCCATCCGGTAGGTCAGGGTGACATTCGCGGGGACGGGCACGGTGACCACATCCTCGAGGTAGCGATCAGGCCGGATCGGCCGCTCAAAATCCTGGGCCAGGACCGTGTCCACCTCGACCCGTACCGCGCCGGTGGGATCCACCGCCACCAGGCGGAGCCGCATCGGGTAGTGAATCCGCCCCTCGATCTCCCAGGGTTCCAGGCCAAACCCCGGAACGGCAACCTGGAGGTGGGCCACCGCCGTGCCATCCTCGAGGTTGGTGGTCACTGCCACCAGGCGGGCCGCCAGGTCGCGGGCAAACCGCGGCTCATAGCTGTCGGTCGACAGTCCGGCATGCAGGCTGGATTGGACCAGGGCGCGTTCCCGGGCGGCGACCCGGCCATTGCCCTCAGATCGGCCGGTCTCGAACTCGGCGTATACCGTGGCGAATCCCTCCCGGGAACGCAGCAGCTGGTCGGACGCGCCAGTCCGGATCGCGCCATCGTCCCCCTGCCCGGCACTGGCGAATGCCACGTTGCTGCGCATGTCCACCACATCGAGCAGGCTCTCCACCAGGCGGTATCGATCGGGATCCTGACGGGCCACGAAATGGAAGACCAGGTCGCCGCTCTCGCGGCGGTACGACCACGATTCGTTGGGCTCTACCCCCAGCGAATTGAGGGCCACCTTCGCATCCGGCTCACCGTGCCGGACATGGAGCCGGCCACGATCATCGAGCACCGCCTCGTTGCGCAGGAACGCCGGGTCACTGGGCAAGCTCCAGCCGCCGGCCGAGTAGTTGCGCCGGGCGTAGGCCAGCCGCCGGTAATGCTCCCGCAAGCGGGAGCCCGCCGGGCGGAAGTCCAGGCGATCACGGGAGCCCCAGAACAGGGCCAGCAGGTCGGCGCGCGCCTGCCCGCGCAACGCGTCGAATCGGGCCATGACGCTGTCGGAGGCCACCACCTCGAGATCGGCCCGATAGCCAGCCAGCGCCACCAGGTCGTCCATCGCGGCGCCGTCGTAGTAGGACTCCGTGCCCTCCAGTTGGCCCAGCAGGAATCGGGTCCGGGCTACTTCCAGCAGCCCGAGAGCCCGGTTGTCGCCGAGTCGGCGATAGGTTTCGAAGGCGTTCAGCGCCGCCGGCAGGTCCCCGACCTCGCGCTCGACCCTCCCGGCGGCCAGCAGCAACGCCGGCGACCGTTTCCCGGCTGGCTGCGATGCCACCGCCTCGCGCAGGGCCAGGAGCACCACCCCGGCCCGCTCGGCGTCGCGCCGGCGGACCGCCTGCGCCGCCAGCACCTCCAGCCGGGCGGCAAAGCCGGGATCGGCCAGCGCGGCGCGCATCCACGCCGTCGCGGCGCGAGTGCTCGCGTCCCGACCCAGCATGGTGGCACGACGCGATCCCGGCCCCTGCACTTTGCCGAGTTCGTACTCGGCCAGCCCGAGCGCAAACCAGCCGTAGGGCCAGTCGGGTTGCAGCTCCACCGCCCACTGGAACTCGGAGGCGGCGTCGTCATAGTGCCGCAGCAAACCGAGATCGCCCAACCGGAGCGAGAGGAAACCCTGGCGCAGGTGCAGCAATGGGTTGTTGGGACGCTCCTTGGCAGCCCGCATCAACTCCCCCTCCAGCTGCTGGAGGGGGACCGGATCCATGATGACCACCAATGAGTCGCGGAAGGCATCAAGTGCCGCCCGGTCGACCGCGGATTGGGCCATCAGGGGCGACATTCCAACGGCGCCCCAGAGGAGCGCCGCCAGAACCAGGGTCAAGGTGCGTGCCAGCATCATGAAGGAGACGTCCTACCCCCCGGATTCGCCACAATTCCGCGCCCGCAGCGGGCCGGCAGGCGAGCATTGCCCATCATGGCAAACCCGTGCGCCCTGGATAGCGAGGTCAGCGACGGCGTTGACCCGACCCATCGCCGGGACCTACATTCCCCCGCGCGCCCGCCACCGCCTGCCGTCCCCTGCGGATTGGAATTCCAACGCGTGAAACCGCCCGCCCAAGCCGCATCCCCATCGATCCCCGCCAACCCGCTGACGGGTCAGCTGCTCGATGGCAAGTACCAGGTGGGAGCCTTGCTCGGATCCGGCGGGATGTCTGCGGTCTACCTGGCCAGGCACGTCCACCTGGGACGGCCGTGTGCCCTCAAGGTACTCCTGGCCGGGCGGGCCGCCCATCCTGATGCCGCGGCGCGCTTTGAGCGGGAGGCCGCGCTCGCCAGCCGGATCTCCCACCCGAACGTCTGCCAGGTCCACGACTTCGGCTGGACTCCGGACGGCCTCCCCTGGCTGGCCATGGAGTACCTCGAGGGGGAGTCGCTCGCCACTCTCCTGGAACGCGGTCCGCTTCCCCGTGAACAGGTGGCAGTCATTGCGGCGGGTTGCGCGGCAGGCCTCGCTGCGGCCCACGCCGCCGGCATTGTCCATCGCGACCTGAAGCCCGCCAACGTGATGCTGGTGACGAGGTCGGGGGCGGAGCTGCCGGTGATCCTGGACTTCGGCATTGCCTGGGCCCCCGAGGGGAAGACGCTGACCCGCGACGGCATGATGGTGGGGACTCCGGAGGTGATGAGCCCCGAACAGATTGCCGGGGACCCGGTGGACAGCCGAAGCGACCAGTACCAGCTGGCGTTACTGGCCTGCCGGATGCTGACGGGGCGGCTGCCCTTCACCGCCAACACGACCCAGGAAACGATGGTCATGCGCCTGACGGTACCGCCGGCCCGGTTGGTCCAGCTGCTCCCCGGGATCGAGGACAGTGCCGACCTGCAGATGGTGCTGGATCGCGGCCTGGCACGGCGCCCAACCGATCGATACCCCACCATTGCGGCACTCGGTGCCGCGATTGAGGAGGCGCTCCGGCCGGGGGGGGAAGCGACAACCGAGGTGCTGCCCCGGCCGGGAGGCACTTCCAGCGCCGGCCAGCTCCAGGAAACCCCGGCACCTGGTCCCGATGAGCCGGGGTACCATCGCTGGGTGCTGGGTGCCTCGCTCATCGTGGTCGTCCTCATCCTGGCCATTGCCCGGCCGTGGCAGCCCGGCGCGGAGACCGTCAACCCGGGGCAACCACTCGCGACGTCGCCACCCCCTCCGGAGCCGTCGGCACCGCCACCGATCGCGCCGCCTGCGGCACTCCCCACACCCTCCCCGGGCGCGATCCCTGTCCTTCCGGACAAGGATGCCGTGTTCAGCCCGGATTCCGCGATCCGCCGTGGGGCGCGCCAGCAGGCCGAGGTGGTGTATCGTTCGGGGACGGCGCCCGACACAGTCCGGGCGCTTGCTGCGTTTTTTGTGGCGGAGGTGTTTCGCCGCGAGGGCCTCCATTCCACCGCCCGGCTCTGGCTCGACCAGTGCCTGGCGCTGGGCGAGCGGAAGCTTTGTCGCGATCTGCTCAGCGCCTTACCCTGACCGGGAGTTGCGGAATTCGTGAGTGATCCTGAGGTGTTTGCCACGGTCTTTGCCCAGACCGATCTGGGGCGCACGCGCGACCACAATGAGGACACCTTCCTCATTGCCGACCTGACCACGCGGGCGCTGTGCGCGCTGGCCGACACCACGAAGCATGCGGTGGGTCGCCGGGGATGCCTGTTCCTGGTCGCCGACGGCATGGGAGGCGCCGCCGCGGGCGAGGTCGCCAGTGCGATGGCGGCGGAGGCAATCTCCGAGCACCTCCTGGAGGCCTGGTCCGGGGTGGACGATGACTCGCCGGAGCATTTTGCGGAGCACCTTCGCGACGCCGTCGAGCGCGCCAACACCCAGCTGCATGCGTATGCCCAGGGTCATCCCGAGGTGCGGGGCATGGGGACCACCGCCACCGTGGCGGGGCTGTTCGAGGGGGCGCTGTACCTGGCGCAGGTTGGCGACAGCCGGGCCTACCTGATCCGGCAGGGGCAGGCGAGCCAGCTGACCAAGGATCAGTCGCTGACCCAGCGACTCGTGGACGCCGGCGAAATGACGGAGGAGGAGGCGGAACAGAGCACCCGGCGGAACATCATCCTGCAGGCGCTGGGCCCTGACCCGCGGGTCAAGGTGGACCTGACCTTCCTGCCGCTCTGCCGCGATGACGTGATCTTGATCTGCTCCGACGGACTGTCTGGGCAGGTCAAGAAGGAAGAGATTGCCAAGCTCGCCTCGACCAGCAGCGACCCCGCAGTGGTCTGCGCCGAACTGATCGAACTGGCCAATGAGCGCGGTGGGCCCGACAATATCACGGCGGTCGTGATCCGGCTGCATGGCGAAGGGCTTCCCAGCGCCGATTCTGAGATTGCCGCCGATTACCTGCCAACCCCCATCCTCGAGGAAGACACCGACGAGATGCCGGTGGCCACGACCGAGATTCGCACCACCCAGCCGGTGCCGGTGCTGCGACGGGAAGACGCCGCTGCGGTCGAACTTCCCGAAGCACCTGATGCCCCGCTGGAGCTCCGCGCCAAGACCACCCCCGCTCGATTCGCCGTCATCGGGATCGGGGTACTCGCGGTACTGGGACTCCTGTTCTGGTTGCTCCCCCGCCTGCTGCCGTGATCGCGCCGGCCCGCCTGGTCCGGCTCGACGGTCCCGCGGCGGGCCAGCAACGTGAGGTCCCCCGCCGCCTGGCGGTGCTCGGTTCCCACCCCTCAGCCGACCTTCACTATCCGTCGGGTTCCAACGCCGACGTTGCCCCCCGGCACGCCGCCATCATACCGACCGATTCGGGTTGGCTGGCGCGTGATCTCCGGAGTGCCGCCGGCACCTGGGTCAACGGCGTCCGGATCAGGGCAGATACCCCGATCCGTTCAGGGGACACAATCCAACTCGGGGCGGGCGGGCCCGCGGTGCGATTCGAGGAAACCGCGGCGGTTTCGCCTTCCCGGTTCCCTCGGCGGGCAGCGCTGGCCTGCATCATCGTGGTGGCAGTCTTGGGGTTGGCCCTGTTGTCCTGGCGGGCTGCCGAGACCAGACGCCGACACGAAGGAGAGCGCCGATCACTCATTGCCCAGATCGACTCCCTCGCCGCCGCGCTTGCCCTGGCGCAGAGCCCCACCACTCGCCTTGGTGAGCCATTGGCGGCCGCCTCGGCTCAGGCAGCTGCGGCCCGGACCGCCCTGGCCACGCCCCCACCCCGCGAGCGTTCCGCGCCATTGGATTCACTCGCCAGGATGGTCCGAGAGCTGGCGGAGCGGCAGGCGCCGCTGCTTCGTGCCGCCAGTCTTGACCTCCGTGGCATGGCGGCCGGAAACCAGGACGCGGTGGCCCTAGTGCTGGCCGAGCGTGCTTCCGGAGAAGTGATATCGGGTACCGGCTTTGCCGTCCATCGCTCCGGGGATACCAGTTGGGTGGCGACCAGTCGGCATGTGGTGGTGGATTCGAACGGGAGTGCGGCGGCACGGCTGGGGGTGGTCTTCAATGGCACCGCCCAGAATTTCCAGGCCACCCTGGACGCCGTTCATGGCAGCGCCGACCTGGCCCTCGTGCGGGTGGTCATTCACGGCGGCACGCCGGTGGTCCGCGGCATTGGTCCCCCGATCCGTACCGGGGATCCCGCGGGGACCATCACCTTCCCCGGTGGACTCGACCTGTCGACTGGCGCGGCATGGCGCCGGGTTGGCGTGGCCGCGAGCAGCTTCAGCGCGGTGGTCACGGCCTCGGACACCAACCGGCTGCAACTCGATGGCTACGGCGCACGGGGGATGAGCGGGAGTCCGGTCTTCGACGCCGAGGGTCTCGTCATCGGGGTGGTGTTCGGAGGCGCCAACGGGGCCGGCGGTACCATCGTGTACGCCGTGCCTGGCGCACGGCTGATGGAATTGCTGCGCAATCGCTGACGGGCTCCCCGCGAGGTTTCAGGGCCGCCAGCGCTAGGCGGGAGTCACCTGACCCAGGACCCGGGGTCCGACTGCGCCGGTGGCACCGGGGACGTTGCCAGGCTGGCCGTGGACCGCCAGGTACCCCAGGAGCGCAAAAGCCACGCACTCCTTCGCGTCACCCCGAAAGAATTGTTCCTCGAATCGCGCCACCCGCACCGGCACTGGCAAGCTGGCGAACTCCCGCTCCAGCATCGCCCTCAATCCTGGATGGCTCGCGCCCCCACCCGAGAGCAGGACTTCCGTGGCCGGGGGGATCCACCGCCGACAGGCATCCGCGACCGAGCGTGCGGTCAGCGCCACCGCCGTCGCGATGCCATCCGGACCCGGCACTCGCTGGTGAAGCGCACGGGCGTATGCGCTCCCAAACCGCTCGCGCCCGGTGCTCCTGGGTGGCGCGGAGTGGAAGAACGGATCGTCGAGCAGTTCAGCAAGCACTCGTTCAGCCACGACACCCGATGCCGAGAGGGTGCCATCACGGTCCATCGATGCGCCGGGCTGAACCATCCCTGCAACGGCATCGATCACCGCCATGCCAGGGCCGGTGTCAAAGGCCATGGCCCCCGACTCATCGGCCCGCCGCCGCACCCAGGTCAGGTTTGCCATTCCGCCAAGATTCAGCAGGATCCGAGCATGGTCCTGGGCCCCGAAGAGCAGCAGGTCGGCCATCGGGACGAGTGGCGCGCCCTGCCCCCCGGCGGCGAGGTCGCGGCCGCGAAAGCCACTCACCACCCGGACACCGAACTCCTCGGCCAGGATTGCAGGTTCTCCGAGCTGCCAAGTTACCAGGGGAGGCTCGTGCCACATCGTCTGGCCGGGGAAGGCAATGAGGTCCAGCTCGGAGGCCTTGACGTGGCCCAGGTCGAGGACCGCCTGGACCGCTTCCGCAGCCCACTGCCCCAGGCGGGCATGGAGGTGCGCAAATCGTTGCGGTGTGCCGCCCTCGAGAGCCTGCACCAGTTCCGCCCGCTCCGCCGCCGAATACGGGCGGGTGGCAAACGCCACCAACTGCGCCTGGGTAGGCCGGTCGAGCCGGACCAGGGCGGCGTCCATCCCATTGAGGGAGGTGCCGGACATCAGTCCCACTGCCAGCGTGGGCCGCTCGGTCATTGGTCGCCATGCGTTAGCGGAGGAGGATCGCCAAGAATCGGCCGCAACCGGTTGGCATGGGCCGCGATCAGCATCTCCGCCTCGCTCCGGCCCAGCTCGCGGTGCCGCATGACGATGGCGGTCCGGACCGATCCTCCCGCCTCCGCGATCGCCGCCCGGGCGGCCTCGCGGGTGCCGCCCGCCACCGCCATGACGATCCGCTCGCCGCGATCCACCAGCTTGGCGCTGGCGGCTCTCAGGTCGACCATCAGGTTCCCGTAGGTCTTGCCGATACGGACCATCGCGCCGGTGGTAATGGCATTGAGGACCAGCTTGGTGGCTGTGCCGGCCTTCATCCGGGTGGATCCAGTGATCGGCTCCGCTCCGGTTTCCACCACGACACAGGCGTCGCAGCTCTCCCGAAGCAGGGCCGGCGGCTCGGCACAGGCTACCAGCGCCGTCTGGGCGCCGAGTTCCTGCGCCCGGCCCAACGCAGCCCGGACGTAGGGTGTGACCCCGGAGGCGGCGATTCCCACCACGGTGTCCCCCGCCCCCACCTGCCGCTCGTCCATCACCTCCCGGCCGGCGTTGACGTCATCCTCCACCCCTTCCATCGACCGCACCAGGGCGGGAAATCCCCCGGCGATGATCCCCACCACCATCTCAGGCGGCGTGCCAAATGTCGGCGGACACTCCGAGGCATCCAGGACGCCGAGCCGGCCACTGGTCCCTGCCCCGACGTAGAGGAGGCGTCCTCCCGCGCGGAAGGACGCCTCGACCAGGGCAATGACCTGGGCCACCGATTCGCTGACGGCGGCCACCGCGATGGGAACCATCGCATCCTCGGCGGCCAGCAGCTCGGCAATCTGGAGCGGGCTGGCCGAGTCGATGGCCACCGTGCGCGGATTGCGGCGCTCGGTGGCACGAAGCTTCGACTCAGGTTCTGCCATGCGTCAGTTGCGCGGGATGATCAAGGCCTCGCGCAGCGCGATCACGATCCGCGCCCCGGCCGCCATCACCACATCGCGATCAGCCGACTCGGCGGCGATCGCCGCGCCGGTGGCGGCGCCCACCACACCACCGACCACACTGCCACTCTTGCCGCCCCCCAGGATCCGGCCGGCCACCGCCCCTGCCACCGCACCGACGCCGACCTTGGCCGCGGCACCGGTGGTCACACCCTGGCCCTTGAGGGTATAGGCCACCGAGGTGCTACGGGCGTCCAGGTCATACCGTTCACCGCCGAACGCCACCGAGGTCGCGCGGAGGCGGAGGACCCCGGTGGTGTCTCCCCGGTTCGCCGAGGGAGCAATCGAATCGATCCGCATCGTCACCACAGCGCCGGCCGGGATGACAGTGCGGCCGGAAGCATCGGTAACGGCCTCGCCGAGCGTGGCGGTGAAGGTCTCCCCGGTCTTGTTGACCTTCGAGGTGATTTCCTTGGCCGCACTCACCGTCATCGAGGTGCCGACCGGCAGCGTTGAGGTCGCCGGTTGCGCGGGTACCGGCGGGGGGGCCG
>JAWXBA010000320.1:0-5606 GCA_034439775.1 Gemmatimonadota bacterium
CGCTGAGGGAACGCTGTTCCCCTGGACGATGAGCGACTTCTCGCTGATGGACGCCATCGAGTGCGGCATCGTCAAGCTGCCGCGGGTTCCGGTCGCAGATAACATTCCCGACGGCGACAGCCCGAAGTTCCGGAACCTCTGGGAGCACATTGGCTCGCGGATGCCGAAGAAGGGTCGGGGTAAGGGCGGCGAGCTCGACCCGCTGGCGATTCCGACCGAGCTTCAGACGGCATTGGAGGCCTTGTACGGGCACTATAAGAAGGTCTATGCCGCCTGGCAGGACGCCAAGATCGAAGTGCCCCCGTGCTTCATCGTAGTCTGCAACAATACGTCGACCTCGAAACTGGTCTACGACTATATCTCGGGATTCGTCCGGATCGATGAGCACGGCAAGGAAAGCTTCCACAACGGGCGGCTGGAGCTGTTCCGCAACTTTGACGAGCACGGCAACCCCTTTGCCCGCCCGAACACCATGCTGATCGACAGCGAGCAGCTGGAGTCGGGGGACGTTCTCGATGACAATTTCCGGAAGATGGCGTCCGATGAGATCGAGCGCTTCCGGCGGGAGATCGTGGAGCGGACCGGCAACCAGCAAGCCGCCGAGAAGTTGACCGATCAGGACCTGCTCCGTGAGGTCATGAACACTGTGGGCAAGCCGGGCCAGCTCGGCGCCCAGATTCGGTGCGTCGTCTCGGTCTCGATGCTCACGGAGGGTTGGGATGCCAACACCGTGACCCACGTGCTCGGCGTCCGGGCCTTCGGCACCCAGCTTCTCTGCGAGCAGGTGATCGGGCGGGCGCTCCGGCGACAGTCGTATGAGACCAACGCCGAGGGGCTCTTTGAGGTGGAATACGCCGACGTGCTCGGCATTCCGTTCGATTTCACCGCCAAGCCAGTCATCGCCCCGGTGGGGCCACCGCGCCAGACCGTCACGGTGCAGGCGGTCTCGCCGGACCGGGACGCGCTGGAGATCACATTTCCGCGGGTGGAAGGGTATCGGGTGGAGCTCCAGGAGGAGCGGCTCACCGCCACCTTCAACGCTGACAGCACCCTCGAGCTTACCCCGGAACTGGTGGGACCCTCGGTTACTCGCAGTGAGGGGATCATCGGTGAAGGGGTGAATCTGACCCTGGAACACACTCGGGAGATGCGGCAGTCAGCCGTGCTCTTTCACCTGACGCAACGGCTGCTCAACACCCAGTTCCGGGACCCCAACGGCGAGCCCAAGCTACATCTCTTCGGGCAGCTGAAGCGGATTGCCCGAGAGTGGCTCGAGGGCCATCTGGTCTGCAAGGGCGGGACCTATCCAGCCCAACTGCTCTATCTGGAGCTGGCCGACATGGCCTGCGAGCGGATCAACGCTGGCATTGTCTCCGCGTACCTGGGAAGCAACCCGATCACGGCGGTGCTCGACCCGTTCAACCCGACCGGCTCCACGAGGCATGTCCGGTTCCAGACCTCGAAGACCGATCGGTGGACCACCGACCCGCGGCGCTGCCACCTCAACCTCGTGATTCTGGACAGTGGCTGGGAGGGCGAGATGTGCCGTGTGCTGGAGTCCCACCCACGGGTACGAGCCTATGTGAAGAACCACAATCTTGGCCTCGAAGTGCCCTATCGGATGGGTGGCGAGGCTCGGCGCTACCGACCGGACTTCATCGTGCTGGTCGACGATGGACATGGGGACGAGGACCTGCTGCGCCTGGTCATCGAAATCAAGGGCCGACGTCGGGACGATGCCAAGGTAAAGGCCGAGACTATGCGGACCCACTGGATTCCCGGGGTGAACCACCTGGGGACGTACGGCCGATGGGCGGTGGCGGAGTTCACCGATGCATATGCCATGGAAGAGGAGTTCAAGAAAACGATCGAGGCGGCCGTCACCAGCCTGATTGACGCAGCGGTTCTTGAGCCCGCAGGCGCCTGATGACAACCGTTGACGAGCTGCGCCAAGTGATCGGGGCCGGAGAATCGCTCACCGTCGAGTTCAAGGGTGACGCCGAGCAGGCGCTGAGTGACCGGGAGGTGATCGAAGCCGCGATGTGCCTCGCCAATACTCGCGGCGGGGTACTGCTCATCGGTGTGAGCGATGATGGTGTCGTTTCCGGTGCCCGCCCGCGGCATGGGTCGTATACCGACGTGCGGCGGCTCGAAGCGCTGATTGCCAACAGTACGGTGCCAAGCTGCCCAGTGGAATGTGAGGTCCTGGCGCTCGACGGGCAGGACGTCATTGTCGTCCGGATACCTGACGGCCGCGCAGTCACCGCAACGACCTCCGGGGTGTACAAGCGCCGGGCACTCGATGTTCACGGCAAGCCGCAGTGCGTACCCTTCTACCCTCACGAGATCCAATCCCGGGAGGGGAGCCGGGGGGCGCAGGACCCCTCCGCTTTGGTGGTCATGGAGGCGCGGTGGGAGGACTTGGATCCTCTTGAGCTCGAACGACTGCGCCAGACAATTGCGAAAAACCCGGGGCGTTCAGATGGCGCACTGGCCGGCCTGTCGGACGCCGAGTTGGTCAAGGCCCTCGGCATTGGCGAGGGTGGCGACAAGATTGAGCGGATCCGGCTGGCCGGCCTTCTCCTGCTTGGGCGAGAAGAGGCGCTCCGGCGGTTGGTCCCCACCCATGAGGTCGCCTTTCAAGTCTTGAGCGGCACGAAGGTACTGGTCAACGACATCCTTCGGTGGCCCCTGATTCGGGTCGCGGATGAACTGACCGCCCGTTTTGACGCGCGCAACACCGAGCAGGAGCTGTTCGTCGGAGGCGTACGCGCCGGGGTACCCGACTACAGCCGCCAGGGCTTCCGCGAGGCCGTCCACAACGCCCTGGTCCACCGCGATTATACCGCTCGTGGTGCGGTCCATGTGTTTTGGCGGGACCAGGAACTCGAGATTACCAACCCCGGTGGATTTCCGGACAGCGTCAATCTCGGCAACCTCCTGGTCGTGGCTCCCCAGCCACGCAACCCGATGCTGGCCGATGCCTTCAAGCGCATTGGCCTGGTGGAACGCACCGGGCGTGGGATCGATACCATTTACGAAGGTCAGCTCCGCTATGGCCGCTCAGCTCCTGACTACTCCCGAAGCAGTATCGGGACAGTCCAGGTCGTGCTCCCAGGTGGGCCGGCCAACCTCAGGCTCGCGCGGTTCATCATCGAACGGGATCGGCCCGACCGACCGGTGACGGTGGAGGAGATGTTGATCGTCAACACCATCGACCGCGAGCGCCGGATTGCGGTTGACCGGGCGGCCACCCTGATGCAGAAAGGCGAGGCCGCAGCTAGAGCGGTGCTGGAACGGCTGGTGGAGAACGGGGTCCTCGAGGCCCGGGGGGAGGGCCGCCCGCGGGTCTACCGGTTTGCCGCCGCAACCTATCGCGCGATCGGGCCTGCAACGGCATATACCAGGGCCAGTGGATTCGAGCCCCTGCAACAAGAACAGATGGTGCTCTCGCATTTGCGGGCGCACGCCCGAATCACCCGGTCCGATATCATGGATCTCTGTCAGGTAACCGAGGCGAGAGCTAAGACGTTGTTGCGTAGGCTCTTGAAGGCTGGTGATGTGGTCCGGCATGGAGTCGGGAGAGGCACCTACTACACGCTAGGCACTGGAAATACGAGTGCGCCCGTAAAACAATAGAGACGCCCGTAAACTTTCGCCCGTAATTTTATGATTGTGTCGCAACCTCTTTGTTTGTAATGTTTTAACTAGTTACGGTGCGCCCGGTAAATGGCTTGTTAGCACCCGTGATTCGCTGAATCCTACCATTCTGGTGACGCCAACAAAATGGTGTCCGAATGTTGTGGGTTGGATCATCGACACAATTTCGCACTGCTCATTACCTGTGGGACATCATGGCCAAGACACCCCGAAAGCCGAAAGCTGCCAAAGCCGTCGAGACCCTGGTCCACGAGGGCTCCAAGCGGAAGAACATTCCCACCGCCGAGTACCAGCCGATGCTCCAGGCCCGGGAGCAGCAGCCGGTGGAGCTGCGCTATCCGCGGAACACCGACCTGGACCCGCAGCTCGTCTGGCGGGGCAAGGACCAGCAGGACTGGAGCGACCTGGTGGTGCACGCGCCACCGCTCTACATCCAAGAGAAGGTCCACCCCAAGGCTCTGATCGACGATCTGCTCCGCGACTCGCGGGAAAAGCAGCACGAGTCCGGCGAGCTGATGGCTGACCTCTTCTCCGACTTCAACGGCATCCCCAAAGGAGTGGACAAGACCGAGTTCTACCAGCACGACCAGAATTGGTCTAACCGGATGATACTCGGCGACAGCTTGCAGGTCATGGCCAGCCTGGCCGAGCGGGAGGGGCTCCGGGGCAAGGTGCAGTGCATTTACCTGGATCCGCCGTACGGGATCAAGTTCAACAGCAATTTCCAGTGGAGCACCACCAGCCGCGACGTGAAGGACGGCAACCCCGCCCACATTACCCGGGAACCGGAACAGGTCAAGGCGTTTCGTGATACTTGGCGCGACGGAATTCACAGCTACCTGACCTACCTCCGAGACCGGCTGACCGTGGCGCGGGATCTGCTGACTGAGTCAGGCTCGATCTTTGTGCAGATCGGCGATGAGAATGTGCATCGAGTACGGGCCCTTATGGATGAAGTCTTCGGCGACAAGAGTCTGGTCAGTGAGATCGTATACCAAACGACACCGTATGCAACAAGTGACTACCTGCCAACCGTGTACGACACCCTGTTGTGGTACGCCAAGAACTATGAACGATTGAAATTCCGGGCACTATTCAAAGACAAATCTGAACTGCAGAGCTTCGTGCGATTCAACACATTAGCCTCGCCGGACCGGGCGGTAACGAGGACCAGAACAGCCCAGGAAGTCGACTCTGATGTCGTCCCCGAAGGGTGGAGGTTGTTCCAGCCGGTGTCGCTGGTGTCCCCCGGCCCTTCGAGCACAGAGCAGAGCTTTGTTGTGAACGGTACGCCATTCCTGCCTCCTGCGAACTCTCACTGGAAGACGAGAGTTGAAGGTCTCGTTCGCGCGGCACGAGCCGGTAGGATTCATCTGACGGCGACGGGCGTCCGTTTCAGAAGCTTTGTGGACGACTTCGGTATTTCGGTGACGCACAACATCTGGACAGATACGGGCGGTGGTATCTCAAGTCGCACCGATGAAAAGCGATACGTGGTCCAGACAAGTCCAACGGTAGTCCAGCGTTGCATGGTGATGGCCTCTGATCCTGGCGACCTCGTGCTAGATCCAACCTGCGGTTCGGGCACAACCGCAACTGTAGCCGAGCAATGGGGCCGCCGCTGGATCACGATCGACACTTCTCGGGTGGCGCTGGCTTTGGCCCGAGCACGGATCATGGGCGCACGGTATCCGTTCTATCTGTTGGCCGATTCCCGTGAGGGGCAGGTCAAGGAGGGGGATGTTACCCGGACAGTACCTTCTGAGAAGCCCGTCCACGGAGACATCCGCCAGGGCTTCGTCTACGAGCGGGTGCCGCACATCTCCCTCAAATCCATTGCCAACAACGCCGAGATCGACGTCATCTGGGAGAAGTGGCAGGCGGTGCTGGAGCCGCTCCGCCAGAAGCTGAATCAGGCGCTGGTAGGGGCGCGCCATGGCGCGCCC
>JAWXBA010000321.1:0-7646 GCA_034439775.1 Gemmatimonadota bacterium
ATGGGTCTCTACAGCCCCGCACTCATCGTGGGAACGCTGTGCATTGCCCTTGCCGCCACGGAGTTCCTGCGCAGCCTCGAGCCGGGGCAAGAAGCCGCCGCCAATTGGATGGGATTGTTTGCCGGCCTGGCGGTCCTCAGCAAGCAGGATTTCTGGTTTCCCGCGGCGTTTCTGGTGGCAGCGGTCACCATCCGGTCGCGACGTCCCGGTCCGGCGGCGGTCTCGGCCGCCGTCACTGCTGCGGGGGTGGTGGTGATCGTCTGGACCGCCGGAATCGGCATCCTGTCGCCGCTCGTCGGCGGGTTCGGGCATGCCGAACTTGCCGGTGGACAGGGGTTCCCCTCGTGGGAGCGCCTCACGGTAGACTTCTTCGTGGTGGCGATGATATGTGGCACCTACGCCGTGCTGGTCAGCGTGGCCACCCGCAAACTCCAGATCTGGCCGCTGGTGGCCTGTGGCGCGGCGGCGGCCCTGACCGGGGGCCTGCACCTCTACCAGAGCATGACCACGACGCTTCCCCAGGTTGGCGAACTCCTGACCCCGACCCAGGAGGCACTGGCCTACCAGCTGCGCAACGGGGACTCCCTGTTCCGGCCCGCGCTGGGTTGGCTGCGGCGCCGGGTGACCCAGAATCCGATTCCCCTGGCCCTGCCACCCCTGCTGCTCCTGATGATGGCCCGTTCCTGGCGCGCCCTTCCCGATCCGCGCCGCACGATGATCGCCCTGCTGCTCGGCTTTGCGGTTGCCTTCCGGGTGCGTCGAGGGTGGTGGGGGACGGAGTGGTCGGAGTTTCTCTTTACCCTGCCGGTGCTGGTGGTGGGTGCGGAGATGCTGCTGGCGCTGCCCGGGTCGGAGCAGCGCCGGTTGCGCCAGGCCACGGTGGGGGTGCTGGTCCTGGGGGCGCTCTGGGCCAACTGGGAATTTGGGCGGGGCATTGGAACGAGGTACTACTATCCGGAGGCGACCGCCACGCTGCGAGGTGAGGTGCAATGGAAGCCGGAAATGGCCCGGGATTACCGGCACCTTCTGGCCACCGTGGACAGCCTCGATCCCAGCAGGGAGCGACCGGTCTTCGCTTTTGGTGTCACCGGTGGGGTCAACTACTTCCTCAATCGGCGCAATCCGTTTCCCTATACCCAGAACTTTTTCTTCTCTGCCTTCGATCCCGATTCGGTGCTCCGGCAGATCCCGTCGCGCCTGATCCTGGTGGACAACCCGTTCCTCGAGGATGGGAGTTTCCAGCGGGCCGGTTTCAACTGGGATGGCTGGGAGGGGGACCGGGTGGCGGCGCCGTACCACCCGTTCGATCGCCCGCACTTTGACCGGCTGCGCGCCGGCTGCCGCCAGCTTCCGGCGGATAGCTCCCTGTTCCGCGTTTACGACTGTCCCTGAGGCCCGGGGCGCAGGTACACCAGTCCGGGATAGTAGCTGAGGTCAGCCTCGAGGCCGGTGCTGCGCGACTCTCCCGCCGGCTCCGGGACGGGGAGCCCGAGGAGGGCGCAGCACTGGGCCAGGACCAGCGCCGGGGTGAGCCGCTTCATGCATTGGTTGTTGCCACCGCAGGGCGACGGTTCCCAGTGATGCACACACGGTGAGCAGTAGAGGTGAATCTGTGCCCCGGCTACCTCCGCCCGTCCGGGGGTCAGGTAGGTCTCCGCCCGGGTCGGTCCAAAGAGCCCAACGACCCTGCTATGGGCGCTGAGCGCAAAGTGCAGCGGTGCGGTGTCGTTGGTCACCACCAGCTCGGCGTTGGCGATGGCGCGATAGGTCTCCGTCAGCGACAGACGGCCGCTCAGGTCCACGATCCGGGGTCCCTCCGCCAGAGGCGCGGTGTAGGCCACCTCGGTCGGCCCATGGCCGATCAGGACCGCCACGGCGTCCGGGCGCAGCGCCAGCAGGGCAACGATCAGCTGCCGGAACGACTCCCGGGGCCATCGCCGCTCCAGCGCCAGATCTCCGGCGTGGATGTTGAAGAGGAAGTACCGCTGCGGCAGTGATGGCAATGGCGCGGTGTCGAAGCGCCACCCTCCGAAGTCGCTGGTATCGATCGCCTGATCCAGGGGCAGCAGCTGCCCGAAGAGCCGACCGTACGCCTCACCGATGTGGAGGTAGCGGTTGAAATAGACCAGGTGGGTGTGGACGCGACGGGACCGGAGTTGCTCCAGGGCAAAGCCGGTCCGATTCCGGGCCAGGCTCAGCGTCACCAGGACGGATGAGAGGCGGGAATACGCCTCCAGGTCGAAGGCCCAGTCAATGCGCTCCCGCCACAGTCCCACCACGGTCCGCACCATCGAGGTTGCCGCCGCCAGCAGCGATCGATCATTGAGCACCAGGACTTCATCAAACTCCGGCATCTCCCTGGCCAGCGGCGCCATCGCCGAGGTTCCCCAGAACAGGATCTTTGCGTCGGGATAGTGCCGGCGCAGTGCCGCAATTGCGGGCTTGGCGATCACCAGCGATCCGAGGCCCTGGTACTTCACGATCAGGATGGTCCGGACCGGGCCAACCTGGTGGTCGCGTCGGAGGAGGCTGCCCAGCACCCACGCGGCCGCCTGGAGGGTGCTGAGAAGCGGACGACCGAGGTAGAAGTCGAGGGCTCGCTTGGTCTGGAGTCGCATCCCTGACCGCCGCGGCTACGGGGTGCCGGTGCCGCTGGCACCGGGGCGGCGGACCGGGGGAACCGCGGTGGGCCAAGTCAGGCGATTCCGGGCCACGCTGGCCTGGAGGAGGTCGGCAAACGGGGTTGCATCCCCCGATGCAGCGACAAGGTCGCGCGTCTCGGCCGGATCGAGACGGTACCGATAGGCCTCGTAGAGCCCGGCCCCGTCGCGGATGACATGGAGGGTGTCGTTGACCAGGGCCTTCATCGGGCCGAGCCAGTTTCGGAACCGTTCCACCGGGCGGGTGTTCTGGTCAATGGCGGCAATCACCTCGCTCACCACGGCGGTCGAATCGCGCCACAACTCCGCCAGGGAGGTCCCGCCAATTCCCGAGTCCTGCGGCACACCAGCAAGATCCAGGATTGTGGCCGGGATGTCGCGGCCGGTCACCTGCCGGTCAATCCGCTGGCCGGCCGGCACGGCGGGGGGAAAGATCACCATCAAGGGGACCTGGATCACCTGCCGGTACAGGCTGTTGGCATGGGCGTCCAGGCCGTGCTCGCCGAACTGCTCGCCGTGGTCGGAGGTGACGACCACGATCGTGTTGGCCAGCTTGCCCCGTTGCTCGAGATCCAGCAACAGCAACTCCACCTGGGCGTCGATGTACCGAATCCCACCGGCGTGATGCTGCATGGTGGGTCGTGGTCCGGCAAACATCGAATGGTACGGCTCCGGCGACTGGTAGGGCGCATGGGCGTCGAAGAAGTTCAGGAAGGCAAAAAACGGGCGGTCTCCGGGGACCCCGTCCAGCCAGGTGGTGAACTGTTCCCGGACCTCTTCGGCCGTCTTGAGGTCATGGGTATTCTCGGTCAGGCGCGGGGTGAAGTCGGTGCTCCAGAAGCGGGAGATCGCGGTGCGGATTCCCTGGCCCTGGACCAGGGCATCCCAGGCGCGCAGGACGTTGTCTGCCTGGGTCAGGGTGGTGGACTTGAGAATCTCTTCGGCGGAGTTCTGGAGATCATCGTAGTGGATGAACCCCTGGGCCAGCCCGCTCTCGCTTGGGGTGGCCATGAGGTTCGCGGTGACACCAGCGGTGGCCCAGCCGTGCTCCTGGAGCGATTCGGCCAGGGTCCGGTGCGGAGCTGCCAGGGGCGTCGTGAACGAGGCCTCATGGATACTTGGGTACTGGCCGGTAAAGAAGGAGGCGTGGGACGGGGTAGTCCACGAGGGGGTGGCGTATGCCGCGGTGAAGACCGTGGCCTGCGCGGCGCGGCGGGCCAGGTTCGGTGTGGTGTCCCACTCCCCACCGTCGAGCGAGGTGAAATCGGCCCCGACGGGGTCGAGGATCAGGAGCAGGATGTTCGGTGCGCCGGCCGGGGTGGCCGGGAGGGCGGCAATGGCCTGGCGCTCCCGGGCCGGCCGGCTCAGTGGGCCGAGTACTATCGCCAGGACCACCACCACCGCGCCGCACACGGCAAGCCAGCGGATTCCCCGCAGCACCCCGGTCTGGCGCTGCCGCACCAGCGGGCTGACGTTCATGGCGACGGCCGTTGCGAGGAGCAGGGAGGCATAGCCGTTGATCTGCGGCAGCAGCAGCAGCAAGGCAAACAGGATCAGTGTCAGCCAGACCCAGACGACTCCGCGCAGCGTGACCCGCGAGGGGGCAAGCAGGCTGAGCACCATGAGGCACAGCGCAACCGGAAGGAACAGCATCGTGTACCCCACCGGGGTGCGCCAGAGCAGGTCGCGCGATTCCCAGCCCCACCGCGTGACGCTGAATCCGAGTTGGAGGGCGCGGGCCAGGGCGAGCTGGAGCAGGCCGGCGGTGACGGCCGCCGCGATCCAGAGGGTCAGGTGATCGACGATGGAGGGTGCGGCACACGGCGACGGATTCTGGACGGGCAGCACGGGTGGTGCGGTCATGTTGGCCTTGGTTCGGGACGGCGAATGGAATGGGTGTGCGGTGTGGTGGTCGATCCCGGCGGGTTCATCGCTCATCCGGGCGGCTCTCGGCCACCACCCGAAGCCCCTCTACGGTTTCCGTTGCGGTTCCCCGCCCGGTGGTGTCCCCTCCCCGGCTCCAGACCTGTTCGAGCCCATCACCCCGACGAATGTAGTGGAACTGCTCCGTGATGACGGCCTTGATGGGGCCGAACGATGTCGGCCAATCGCTGTCCTGGTTGGGCGGCTGCACCGCCTCGGCTATGGCCGGGCTGATGGAAGCCGTGGCGCCCTCGTGCCAGAGCGGTGCCAGCGAGGTTCCGCCAATGGCGGGATCGTCCCCGCCGGCCAGGTCGAGCAGGGTGGCAGGGATGTCGCGCAGCGACACCACTTCCTCGAGCCGCAATCCCCCGGGGAGCCGCCCCGGAGCATGGATGAGGAGGGGCACGTGGAGCAGCTCGAGGTACAGGGAGTTGCCATGCCCTCGCAGGCCGTGCTCACCGAACTGCTCGCCATGGTCGGAGGTTACCAGCAGGATCGTCTGCTCGAGCTCGCCGCGTTCGCGGAGCCCGTCCAGCAGACGGCCGATCATCGAGTCGGCGTAGGCAATGGCGCCATCATACCGATCCAGGGGGGTCTCGCCGTCGTTGAAGCGCTCGACCAGTGGAGACTCGTACGGCGCATGGGCATCGAAGAAATTGATCACGGTAAAGAACGGCCGACCGTCGGTGTCGTCCTGCCACTCCAGGAAGTTGTCCACCAGTTCGCTGGCGACGTAGCGGTCGCTCTGATTGACCTTGTTGATGCGAAACTCGGCCCGGGGCAGCGCGGCCCGCAACCGCCACCACTCCCGGCTGCGAAGCGCGTCGATGATCAGGTTGGACACCTGCATCTGGGGCAGGGTGCTGCTCCACAACGCCTGCCAAGGACTCCGGGGAAAGTCGTCAAACCGGCCGAAGCCCCGGGTAAATCCTGTGGTCCGTCCCGCGTACAGCGCATTTCCCATGAACGCGGCGGTGGCGTAACCGCTGGCCTGGAACACCTCCGAGATGGTGCGGAGCGAGTCGTCCATAGGCTGGCGGTAGCCGATTCCGGTGAAGAACGGGTACTGACCGGTGAGCATTGTGGCGTGGCTCGGGGCCGTCCACGGGGCGGGGGCAATGGCCGACTCAAACACCACCCCTGCGGTGCCGAGACTCTCCAGCACCGGCGTAGTCGGGCGCGAGTAGCCGTAGAGGCTCAGGTTGGCGGCGCGCACCGTGTCGAGGATGAGCAGGATGACATTGGGTGCGCCGGGCCGGGGTGGTGGCAGCGCGGCCCCGGCCCGGCTGGCCTGGATGCGGTAGACGATGGCGCCCGGAATTCCGGCCAGGAACAGGCCCACGCCCAAAGCGAGGGTGACGCGCCGCGTGGCGCGCATCCCGGAGACGGGGTCGCGGGCAAGCCACCGGCCCGCTTGGACACCGACACCAAGGGAAAGCGCGAACATGGCCGCCGGGTGCACCGCCGGCAGGTGGAGGGCAATAGCGAAGCTGCCGATCGTGGCGAAGAAGGCCGCCAGGACCCGCGGCGACCGGAGGATGGGCACCCAGGCGCCGAGGAGCAGCAGGGGAAGCGCCAGGAGGAGAAACGAGCCCAGGTACGACAACGGAGACCACCAGGGAAGCTCGCGCGCGGCGCCGGTGATGGTGTCGAACACAAATACGCGTGCCACGTACCAGGCGACATGCGCCGCTGCTGCCACCGTCGCGGCGAGGGCGGCGAGCCAGAGCGCGTCGCGCAGCCGCAATGGACCCGGGGGTTGGGCGGACGCGTCAGGACGCACGGGATCGAGAGACAATGGGCCCGTTTCGTGAACGGTGGTGGGGAGCGGGCACCGGGTCCCGCGCGACTACCCCTTGAAAGTGTAGGTCCATCGCCGCACCAACGCCACCGTCGGCCGCCCTGCTGGGGCGGGCCGGACTCTTCGGGTTCCACCGGTTAGGGGAGCAATCCGTAGCGTTTCATTTTTCGCCACAGCGACGTTCGGCTCATGCCGAGCCGCTCCGCTGCATCGGCCCGGGAGCCGCCGGTGGCCTCGAGTGCCGCCGTGATCCGGGCCCGCTCATCCCCGTCAGGCACATCGGCGCGATACCGCGACTCGAGGGGCTCCGCTTCGGAACGCCCCTCGCGGACTTCGGGCGGGAGGTGCTGTGCTTCCAATCGCCCGCCGCCCGCCAGGATCGAGGCATGCTCGAGTACGGCATGGAGCTGTCGCACGTTGCCGGGCCAGGCATAAGACTGCAGCAGTCGCATCGCCAGGGGGGAAGTGGCTGGCCCTGCCTGCGCCACGGGCCGACGGCTCCCAAGGAACGACTCGACCAGCAGCGGCACGTCGCCGCCGCGCTCCCGCAGGGTCGGAACTTCCAGCCGCACCACGTTGAGTCGGTAGTACAGGTCCTCCCGGAAACGGCCGGCAGCCATCTCGACCTGCAGGTCGCGATGGGTCGCGGCCAGCACCCGCACATCGACCTGGGTGACCTTTACCGACCCGACCCGCATGACTTCGCGCTCCTGCAGGACTCGGAGGAGGCGGTGCTGCACCGCCGGGGAGATATCGCCGATCTCATCCAGGAAGAGGGTGCCGCCATGGGCGGCCTCGAACACGCCGGCGCGCTCTCTGATGGCCCCGGTGAACGCCCCCGCGACGTGCCCGAACAACTCGGACTCCAGCACCCCCTCGGCCAGCGCCACGCAGTTGACGGCCACAAACGGTCCCCCGGCGCGCGACGAGCCGGCGTGGAGTGCCCGGGCCACCAGCTCCTTGCCGGTGCCGGTCTCCCCACTGATGACCACCGTGGCGCTGGTGGGCGCCACCCGCTCGATGTCGCGAAAGAGTTCCTGCATGACCGGAGCGCGGCCGATCATGCCCGCGGGTGCGGCCGCCTCCGTGCTTCCCAGGCGCGGCCGCCGGGCCAGGAGCGCGGCGACGCGGCCGCTCAGCACATCCGGCTCGACCGGCTTGGTCAGGAAATCGTCGGCGCCCACCTGGAGCGCCTCGACGGCGGTGTCCACTGTCCCGAACCCGGAGATCATCAACACCGGCACATCGTTGCCCCAGGTGCG
>JAWXBA010000322.1:0-20742 GCA_034439775.1 Gemmatimonadota bacterium
ATGCCGACCTTGCCGCGGCGACGCGCAACCCGCTGCGCCGAGTCTATCAGGCGGTCGATGAGGCGATCGGGACGATCCTGGCTGAGGCCGGTGATGCGGCAATCCTGATCGTCTCCCTCCATGGCATGGGATCATGGTTTGGCGCCCCATTCCTCCTTCCGGAAATCCTGGTCCGGTTGGGTGTTACGGTGCCGGTCTCGCCACCCGCCGCGAAGCGGACTCCGCGAACGCTGGGCATTGCGGCTGCCCGCGCCATCTGGAAGTCCCTCCCCGAGTCCATCCGGTCCCGGCTGCGGCCGCTCCGCCGGCGCATGCTCCCCGATCCCCCCAAGAGCCCTCCGACCCTCGGAATCGTTCCGGGCCAGAGCCGGTGCTTCGCGGTGGGCAATGGCGCCCCCGTGGGGGCCATTCGGCTCAATCTTCGCGGTCGTGAGCCGGAGGGCCAAATCAACCCGGGGCCCGAGGCGGACCGTTTCGAAAACCAGTTGATCGTGGACCTGCTGGACATCCAGGATGATCGCACCGGGAGGCCCGCGATACGTCGGGTACTCCGGACCCGCGATCTATTTGACGGTCCTGAGCTGGCACGCCTCCCGGACCTGCTCGTGGAGTGGGATGACCGCGAGCCCACCGGCAGCATGCTGCTCGCCGAGGGGCGCGGTGCCACGGTGAGCCTGAGCTCGCCCCGGATCGGCATGGTGACTGGGGTCAATTGGTACGGGCGTTCCGGCGATCACCGTCCAGGTGGGAAGTATTTCCTCCTTGGTCCCGGGGTCGAACACGGCTCCCCCGCACCGGCTGTCGATGTGGCCGGATTCGCAGCCGCCATCGTTGCGGCGGTCCACGATCGGACGCCCATGGAAGCAACCTTGCGTGCGCCACGTTGAGCAGCCGCCCGGCGGTACCGGTGGCAGGGTCCATTCCCATGCGGAGTTGCTGCCGTGGTCACGGCGGACGGAAAATCGGGCGCGCGGGCTGGCGCGGAAGCATCACCCCGGCCAAGTTCCTCCGGTCATGACCTGCCGATTCCTCGCCGCCCTGCTGGCCGGCGCCCTGCTCCCCTGCCCCGTCGCCGCCCAATTCCTCCCCTTGACCGTGCCCCGCGGGCATGTCGGGATGGAACTGCACACCGGCTTCACCTCGTGGGATCAGCGATTCCGCAACGGCACCTCAGAGCCTGCGGGTACCGATCTGAGTCGGATCGGAATCGGCGGAGACTGGTTGCCGGCTCTGTCGAGCGCCGATCTCCGGCTGGCTCGCCTGACGGGCCTGACCGGGGAGAACCTCAATGCCGGCAGCTACGGGGTGGCCCAGCTCACCACCCTCGGAGAGCTGGGACTCGGCCTCCAGGTCGGGCTGACGAGTCGACTGACCATCTCCGGGCTGGTCCCGCTCCGACAGGTGCGAGTCCAATCCGTCACCGGGTACGACTCGACCGGCGCCAACAGTGGGCTCAACCCGGCCGACCCGGGGCTCGGGTCGCCAGCCGGACTCAGCAGCACGCTGGCCTTCTTCCTGGAATTCGATGCCGCGATCGCGGGCATCGAGAATCGGTTGGCGTCCGGCACCTGGTCTGGCAGCCCGGTCACCGAAGCACTGGCCATGGGCACCCTTACCGACGCCCGGCTGATGCGCGAGGACCTCTACGCCCTGCTCGTTGCCGCGGAGATCCGGTCACCATTCATCCCGTTGAGCGGCAGTGCGGTGGGCGCCGCGCTGCTTTCCAGGATCGGGGAGTTGCAGGGTCGAATCGGCACCGGTCTGGGCATTTCCGGGTTTTCCCGTCAGCCGGCCCTTCCAACAGCAGCACCCACCTCCGAGGACTGGACCAGGTACCTGACCAATGGTGACGGTCCGGTGGCGGGATCGCTCCTGGCCCCGACCTACATGGCACTCGGTGATATCGAACTCGGGGCTTCGTACCTGCTGGTCGATCGATTCGGACCGACCGTCTCAGGGACCCAGATTCGGGCCGCGATCAAGGGCACCGTACGCCTCCGGACCAGCCAGCTCGATGATCCCAACCGATTCCTGGATCTCGGCACCGGCGACCGGCAACCGGACGCCGAGGTGACGCTGGTGACGGACCTGGCAAAGGGACGTGCCGCGCTGCGGCTGGCAGGATGGTATACCCGGCAGCTTGCCGGCAACCAGCAGCGTCGGATCGGCCCACCCGACCGGCCGATCCAGGATCTCGCCACCCTGGCCGCCTTGCGCAAGGATCCGGGTGATATCGTGGGTGTCGGAGTATTTCCCGGCTACCGGCTGACACCCACCCTGGCGCTGGTAGCCGGCGCTGAGTGGTGGACGCGCGGCGATGACAATTATGCCTACGCCGACGGCCAGCCCGCGCTCGAGGGGCTCGACCCCCAGACGCTGGCCATCGAGAGCGCCGCCAGCGCCGTCACCGTTCGTGCCGGACTGACATTTTTCCACCCCGGCGACCGGACGGTCGGCGGGAGCGGCGCCCCGCTGGCGGCATCGGTTACCTGGGAACGGGTGGTGGCGGCTTCTGGTGGCCGGGTGCCCAAGGCGGAATCGGTCCGGGCCACCCTCCGGATCTACAGCCGCTTCTGGTAGCCGGTCCTATTCGGCCCTGAGCGCCTCCACCGGGTCGATGTTCCGGGCCCGCCGTGCCGGGATCCAGCAGGCCAGCAACGCCGCCAGGCCGAGCACCAGCGGCAGCACGACGAAGGTGGTCCGGTCGAGCGGATCAACCCCGTGCAGACTGGCGCTCAGCACCCGGGTCGTCGCGGCGGCCACGAGCACCCCCAACCCGACACCAACCGCCGTCAGCCACATCCCCTCGGCTACGATCCAGCGCAGCATCGCCGCCGGCGCTGCCCCGAGCGCAAGGCGAACCCCGATTTCCCGCCGGCGCTGACCCACCGCGTACGCCATCATCCCGTAGACGCCGATCAGCGCAAGCACGACGGCTGAGGTGGCGAACGCCCCGACAATCAGCGCAAACTGCCTCGGCAGTGCCGTGACGGCCTGCAGGCGTTCCGAGAAGCTGCTGATGGCGCCGAGCGGCATCTGCGGGTCGTTGTCCCGGATAATCTCCCGAATGGCACTGATCGCGGCGGCCGGATCGCCCGAAGGCAGGATGAGCAGCGAGGTTCCCCGGGTGGGCATCTGCGCCACCGAAAAGAACGCTTGCATCTTCAGCGGCTCGCGGGGCCCGTCGTGACGCACATCGGCCACCACACCGATGACCGTCGCTCGCTGGGAATCCGGGTCCGGCCCAGAGGTAAAGAACCGGCCGATGGGATCCTCACCTGGCCACAGTCGGCGGGCGGCCTCCTCGGTGATGATCACCGAGAGTCCGGCTCCGGCGCGATCCTCCGGACCAAACTCCCGGCCGGCCACCAGTCGCATGCCGAGGAGCCTGGGTGTGCCGGGCGAGACGGACCGATACCAGATCCCGCCGGGCTCGACTCCGGGTGGCGGAATTCGCCCATCGGGAAGCGCCGTGACATCCTGGTCCCCTCCTGGCGCCAGCGGGGGCACATCGTCCACCTCCGCCGCAGCAATGGCCGGATGTCGGCGAAGCTGTTCCAGCACCTGCTCCAGGTTGCTGCTGACGGTCGCGATTTCGGGGAACCGGGCACTCGGGTACGCCACGTTCGTGATGATGAGTTGCCCCGGCTGGAAGCCGAGGTCGGTGCGTTGCAGGTTGACCAGGGTGCGCAGCAGGAGCCCGGCGCCGACCAGGAGGACCAGGGCGAGGGCCAGTTCCGCCACCACCAGGCCGCGCCGCACCATCCCCGCCCGGCGTCCATCGTCGGGATTGGCAGTGCGGAGGACGCCCATCAAGTTGGGCTGCGCGCCCTGCAACGCGGGGAGCAGTCCGAAGAGGAGTCCCGCGAGAAGGGTCACGCCGACCATTGTCATCACCGCCACGGCATCTACGCCAATGGCCTGGACCTCCAGGATCTGGGTCGGGATCAGGGCGGCGAGCACCCGGGTCCCCACCACACCGGCGGCAATACCGAGCCCTCCCCCCATGAGGGCGAGCACCACGGTCTCCGTGAGCAGCTGACGCACAATCCGGCCACGTCCGGCACCGAGCGCCGCACGCACCCCGAATTCCCGGGTCCTGGCCGCCGCCCGGACGGTGGTGAGACTGGCCAGATTGACGCAGGCGATCAGCAGGACGAACGCCACCGCGCCGGCAAGTGCCAGAAGAGCGGGGCGGACCGGACCGACCAGCTGATCCTGCAGCGGCACCAGCCAGCTCCCCACCCTGCTGTTGTCCTCCGGACTCTCCGGAATGAGGCGGGCAATCGCAGCCGCGGTCTGCTGGCTGGCCTGCTCGATGGTGGCCCCGGGAGCGAGCCGGGCGATGGCCCGAAGCACGATGCAGCCGTGGTTGCATCTGCTGGTCACAGGACGCCGGATCGGGCGGAGGATCTGCCATGGCTCCGGCGGCCGGAACGAGGCGGGCATGACCCCGATGACCTGCCACCCCTGCCCGCTGAGCTGGATGGTCCTGCCGAGGACACCCGGGTCGCCGCCGAAGCGCCGTCGCCAGAGTCCGTCGGTCAGGATGACGACCGGGGCGGCGTTGGCATCGTCGTCGGCGGCACTGAACCCGCGGCCCAACGCCGGGGGCACCTGGAGCACGGTGAGGAAGTCGGCGTTCACGGCGGCACCGGCGAGCGCCTCGGGATCACCCTCCCCCGTAAGGCTCGGCCCCCAGCCCTGATAGCCGGCGATGGCCGAGAAGGCCGGGACCTGGTCGCGGATGGCAAAGTACTGCGGCGGCGACAGCCACTCCGGCTCAGCGCGTCCCCGGGCCCGGTGATCGGTCCAGACCTGGACCAGCTCCCCCGAGTCAGGATAGGGCAGCGGACGCATCACCACGCTGCGGAGGACGCTGAAGGTGGCGGTGTTGGCCCCGATGCCGACCGCCAGGGCGAGCAGTGCCACGGCCGTGTACAGGGGGCTTCGCACCAGACCCCGCACCGCGGTGAGGACATCCTGGCGGAGTTCATCCCAGCGAAGGGTTCGCCGCCTGGCGGTGACAGTCTGGCGGTGAACGGCCCGGACTTCGGCCTCGATTGCCCCGCGATCGCCGAACGCCGCGATGGCGGCCTGTCTTGCCGCCTCGGGCGCCATCCCCTGGGCCTCGAATTCGCGGCTTCGTTCGGCCAGATGCGCCTCGATCTCCCGGCGCACGTCCTCCTCGACATCCTGCAGCCGCGGCTCGAACCGAAAGGTGCGCTTCACGGGCGCCTCAGGGACGTGCCGCGGCGAGCGCGGCGGTCATGACCCTGGCGTAGTCTCCGAACCGCGCCGACTCCCGACGGAGCTGCAGCCGGCCAGACCGGGTCAGGGTATAGAACTTCACCTCGCGGTTGGTGTCGCTGATCCCCCACTCCTCCGACAGCAGCTCGCGCTTCTCGAGCCGGTGCAGGGCGGGATAGAGGGCGCCCTCCTGGACGATCAGGACGGCATCGGTCCACTGCCGGATCCACCGCCCGATGGCGTAGCCGTGCAGGGGGCCCCACTGGAGGGCCTTGAGGATGAGGAGGTCGAGGGATCCGGTAAAGAGGTCGCTGCCCGCCATGAGACTCCCGGTCACGAGGGTTGTGACCAAGGTAACGCTCTACACTTAGCTCAACAAGGGGTGTGCCACACACGGGTCATCGCGGCGCGGTGGCGGCCTGCAGCAGGGTCATCGCGTGGCGCCTGGCCGTCTCCGCGTCGGCATCCCCGAGCATCCGGGCCAGCTCGGTGACCCGATCCTCGCCATGAGCCACCTGGACGTCGGTGGTGGCAATGCCCCCTCGTGCCTCCTTGGCGATGACGAGGTGCCGATCGGCCCGGGCCGCAATCTGGGGCAGGTGGGTAATGACCAGTACCTGATGCCCGCCTGCCACCTCAGCAAGAGCCTGCCCCACCTGCACCCCGACTTCGCCACCGATCCCCGCGTCGATCTCATCGAAGGCCAGGGTTGGGACCGCATCGTGGCGGGCGAGCAGCACCTTGAGCGCCAGCATCACCCGGGAGAGCTCGCCGCCCGATGCCACCCGGGCGAGCGGCCGGAAATCCATTCCGGCGTTGAGGCGCACGAGGAACTGGACGGTCTCGGCGCCGGTGGATCCAGGCTGACTGAGGGGCTCGAGCTCCACCTCGAACTTTCCCCCGGACAACCCGAGTTTCGGCAACAACCGATTCACCCCGCGCGCCAGCCGCTCGGCTCCAGCCTGCCGCTGCCCGGTCAGGGTCCCGGCGAGTGAGACGAGTGCCTGGGCCGCGGCGGTCCGCCTGGCCGCCAACGCGCGCAAGTCGGTTCCGGCGGTGTCCAGCAGTTCGAGTTCCCGGGCGGCTTCGTCGCGGGTTGCCCGGACCGCCTCCACTGAGTCGCCATACTTGTGCCGGAGCTGGTACAGGAGGTCCCGGCGGGACTCGGTAGCTGCCAGCCTCCCGGGGTCTTCCTCGACCGACCCGGCGTACTCCTGGAGCGCCCTGGTCAACTCATCGAGATTGGCATCCACCGCATCCAGCAGCTCGCGCCACGACCCCGTGCTCGGGTCAAGGCGCTCCAGCGCGGTCAGTCCGCGGGCCGCCTCGGACAGCGCCTGGCGCGCCGAGGTGTCACCTTCCTCCAGCGCATCGAGGAGGCGGGCCACCTGTTCGGACAGGGCGCCAGCCTGGCCGAGCCGACGGGCCTCGATCTCGAGCCGCTCGTCCTCGCCCGGCATCAGGCGGGCGGCATCGATCTCCTGCACCACATGCCGGAGGTAGTCTGCCTTGCGGCTGGCATCCTCGCGGCGCGCCGTCAGCTCGGCCTCCTCTGCCTGGAGCGAGGCAAGGGCGGCGTGTGCTGCCCTCACCTCAGCCACATTGCCGTGGGCGTCTGCGAAGGCATCGAGCAGGAGCCGTTGGGTCGAGGCGCTGAGCAGGGATTCGGTCTGGTGCTGACCGTGGAGGTCCACGAGGTGGAGGCCGAGCTGCGCCACTGTGCCGGCGGAGACCGGGCTGCCGTTGATCCAAGCCCGGCTGCGCCCCTCAGCGGCCACCTCACGGCGGATGACCAGGGTGTCCTGGTCGGCGTCCACCCCCAGGGCCTCGCAGTGGCGGCGGATGGCGGGGGTGAGCCCCTCGATGGTGCCCTCGACCACCGCGCGCGAGGCACCCGGCCGAATCGCCGAGGGGTCGGCCCGGCCGCCGAGCAGCAGGCCCAGGGCGTCGACGAGCATCGACTTTCCGGCCCCGGTTTCTCCAGTGAGAACATTGAGGCCGGGGGCGAGCTTCAGTGAGACATCCGCGATCGTGGCCAGGTCCCGGACCCGGAGTTCGGTGATCACGTGGGGGATTCGCGCTCGCCGATATCGCCCCAGCCCAGGATGGTCCGCATCCGGTGGAAATACCGGACCTCGCTCAGCCAGGCCAGGGGCACATCATAGGGGCCGCGGCGCACCAGGGCGCGTCCCTCGGGATCGAGCGGGGTGGCACGCTGGCCATCCACCGAGACCATCAGGTGCGCGGAGCCCGGGGGGAGTGGCTCGATCAGGATCTGTTCGGCGGAGGAAATGACCAGCGGGCGCACACCCAGGGTATGGGCGCAGACCGGGGTAATGACGAACGATTCGACGCCAGGCACCACGATCGGGCCGCCGGCACTCAAGGAGTAGGCGGTGGATCCGGTGGGGGTGGTCACGATCAGTCCGTCGGCGCTGTAGACACCGACTTCCTGGCCACCGAGTGAGACGCGGAGCCGGACCAGCCGCGCGACCCCTTCCTTGTGGAAGACCACATCGTTGAGTGCCACCGGCAGGATCTCGCTTTGCCCGGCCGAGTTGGTGATCACCGTTTCGAGGGTCTTCCGGGGCTCGACCCGGAACTCGCGGGCCAGAATGGCAGCCAGCACCGCCTCGAGATCGGCGGGCGTTGCAGTGGTCAGGAATCCCACCCGCCCCAGATTGACTCCCATGATGGGAACCTGAAGGATCCCGAATTCACGGGCGGCGCGGAGCAGGGTCCCGTCGCCCCCCAGGGTGAGGATCAGTTCCGGGGGTTGGGCCGGGTCGAGTGCGGCCACCGGCACGGGCCAGAGGGCGCGCAGCGACTCCTCGACCGTAAATTCCAGGTCGTGCCCATGGGGCGAGCCGACCACGCGGGCCAGGACCCCGGCGAGCCCGGGGTATTGGAGGTTTCCGACCAGACCGACTTTCATCGCGGCTCGAGGCTCTCCTGATGGAGCAGGGCCAGCACCCGGTTGGCGATTCCCTCCCCGGTGAGCCCCTGGCGAGCCAGCTGGACCGCGCGGGGTGCCTGATCGATCAGGGCATCGGCCACACCCATCGGCACCACCCGGACCGTCGGATGCCCGGCCTGCAGAAGCCCAGCGAGGTAGGCTCCGAAGCCATTGGCCACGGTGCCTTCCTCGACCACCAGCAGGATCCGGTGGCTGGCCAGCAACGTGGCGAGCATGAGGTCGTCGTGCGGTTTGAGGAACCGGCAGTTGACCACCGACGGATCGCCGCCCTCACGGACCAGGCGCTCGGCGGCGTCGAGCGCAGGCTGGACCATCGTCCCGACCGCCAGGATCGCGACATCGCGACCATGGCGCAGCATCTCCCAGGTGCCATAGGGTACCGGAGGCACCTCGGCCACTGGCGGCGGAGCCGCGGGTGCCTTGTCGCGGGGATAGCGGGTGCAGAACGGCCCCTTCCGGTGGTCCATGGCCGTCCGTAACAGGCCGATCAGCTCGGCGCCGTCCTTCGGCGCCGTGACGGTCATTCCCGGAACGGCGAGCATGTAGGCAATGTCGAACAGCCCCATATGGCTCTGGCCGTCCTCGCCCACCAACCCTGCGCGATCCATGCAGAAGATCACCGGCAGCTGCTGGATGGCCACGTCGTGGATGATGTTGTCGTAGGCGCGCTGGAGAAAGGTGCTGTAGATCGCCGTAACGGGGACGACCCCCTGGGTGGCCAGACCGGCGGCAAAGGTGACGCCATGACCCTCCGCGATGCCAACATCGAAGAACCGGGTGGGGTGTGCCTTGGCAAAGAGATTGGTCCCGGTGCCAGACGGCATCGCGGCGGTGATCACGGCAAAGTCATCCCGCTCGTTTCCGAGCGCCACCAGGGTTTCGCCGAAAATGGTGGTCCAAGTCGGCGGGCCGCTGGCCTTGGAGCGGGCCTCGCCGGTCTCCGGGTCGTACGCGGCCAGACCATGCCACTTCTCGCGATTCTCCTCGGCAAAGCCGAAGCCCTTCCCCTTCTCGGTCAGGACATGCACCACCCGCGGCCCCTTGAGGTCGCGGACAAAGCGCAGCGTGCTGGTGAGCTTCTGGAGGTCGTGGCCATCGATGGGCCCGAAGTACCGGAAGCCGAGTTCCTCGAAGAACATCCCGTCCGAGAAGAGGTTCTTGGCGCTCTCCTCGACATTCCGGGCAAACTCCACCACCCCTTCGCCAAAGACATTGCCGAGCCGGAGTGTCAGGTGCTTGATTTTCTCCCGCAGCTTCTGGGTGGCGGGATTGGAGATGATCCCCCCGAGCGTCTTGCTGATGGCGCCAACATTGGGGGAAATCGACATGCCATTGTCGTTCACGACCAGGATGATGTCGCGGTCGGAATGGCCGGCATTGTTCATCCCCTCGTACGACAGGCCACAGGTCAGGGCGCCATCCCCCACCACCGCGACCACCTTGTTCGAGCCGCCCTGCAGGTCGCGGGCGGTGGCCATTCCGAGCGCGGCCGACATCGCGGTGCCCGCATGCCCGGCCCCGAAATGATCGTGCGGGCTCTCGTGGCGGCGCAGGAACCCGGAGATGCCGCCTTCCTGGCGCAGGGTATCGAACGACGCATTGCGACCGGTCAGCAGCTTCCAGGCGTAGGCCTGGTGGCCAACGTCCCAGAGGACCTTGTCGGTCGGGGAATCGAATTCGTAGAGGAGGGCGATGGCGAGTTCGACCACGCCAAGGCTGGCGCCGATATGCCCGCCAGTGATGGAGCAGGAGCTGATCAGGCGCTCGCGAATTTCCTGGGCCAGCGCCGGAAGCTGGTCACGGGACAACCGCTTGAGGTCCGCGGGACCATGGATCTGTTTGAGAAGCGACATCGATCAGCCCACCCGGCAAGAGTTCAGAAGGTTCGCGTCACCACGTACCGGGCCAGCCCGACGAGGTCGGGGGTGGAAAGTCCGGCCCGCTCCAGCGCCTCGACTGCCCGCCCAGCCAGGGCGTCCGCCTCGCGACGGGCCCCGGCAATCCCCAATTCACCAACATAGGTGCTCTTGGAAAGGACGGCGTCCCGGCCCGCCGTCTTTCCAAGTTGCATGCTCGTGGCCGTGGCGTCCAGCAGGTCATCGGCCACCTGGTACGCCAGTCCGAGTTCCCGGCCGTAGGTGGACAATGCCTCCGCCACTGCGGTGCTGGCCCCGGCTGCCATCCCCCCCAGCTGGCACGAGGCCTGGATCAGGGCACCAGTCTTGGCACCGTGAATCGCCCGGAGGCCATCCAGACCGACCTGGCGCCCCTCGCCAGCCAGGTCGAGCCATTGTCCCCCGACCATCCCCCGGATGCCGCTGGCCTCGAGCAGGACGGCTCCCATCGTCGCCAGTCGGGGGTTCCCAAGACCCAGGTCGACCGCGGCACGGGTCAGCGCCTCGACCGCCACCGGCACCAGGAGCCACCCCACGCGGGTGGCGGTGTCCACGCCAAACACGACGTGGGTGGTGGGCCGGCCGCGGCGAGTGGCATCGTCGTCCATGCAGGGGAGGTCGTCGTGCACCAAGGAGTAGGTGTGGACAACTTCCACCGCGGTGGCCACTCCGTCAATTGCACTCGCCATACCACCAGCAGCTCGGTAGGCCGCCAGAACCAGCGCCGGCCGGACCCGTTTTCCCGGTGAGCGGAGGGCATACCCCAACGCCATCCCCACCTGGCCCGGGTGCTCTCCCTCCAATTGGGAGGCCAGTGCCTCCAACCGGACATCGATCCGGGCCCGGCCCGCGGCCAGGAGCGATTCGACGGTGGCCGGCGGGGACAACTGGGTCACCCGGGATCCAACGGTTCGGTGCCGAGGGTTCCCGCGGCATCGGCCACTACTCGCTCCACGGCGGTCTGCGCCTCGGCCAGGCGACCCTGGGCTGCCCGCAGGCGGTCCACCCCTTCGGCAAACAGCCCGAGGGCCTGGTCGAGGTCAGTATCATCGGACTCCAGCCGGCGGACGATATCCTCCAGCCGGCGGATCTGCTCGGTCAGCGAGGGCTCAGCGGAATTCGATTCGGTCATCCGGGCTCCATTTCGGATCGGGCGGCCAGGTCACCGTCGCTCAGGTGCAGGGTGAACGGGGTTCCCGCCGGCAACTCGCCGCGACGGCGCACGACCCGACCATCCGTGGTGCGCGCGATCGCGTAGCCGCGCTGCACCACCCGGTCCGGGTCGAGCGCAGACAACTGGGCGGCGATCCGCTCCAGGCGGTGGCGCGGACCGTCAATCCGCCGGCTCACGCCGACCTGGAGTCGATCCCCGGTGCGGGCCAGGCGCTCGGCCAGGAGTCGGGTCCGTCGGCTCAGCCCGGCGGCCATGCGCCTGGCGAGTACCGCGACCCGGGCATTCAACTCGGCCCGATCGGGCAGCGCCAGTTCCATTGCTGCGGAGGGAGTCGCGGCGCGAACGTCGGCGACCAGATCCGTCAGCGACACATCGGTCTCGTGGCCCACGGCAGAGATGGTCGGCACCCGTACCGCCGCAAGAGCCCGACAGACCGGTTCACTGTTGAAGACCATCAGGTCTTCCCGAGACCCTCCTCCCCGCCCGACGATGCAGAGGTCCACCTGTTCCAGCCGGTTCACGATTCCCAGGGCCTGCACCAGCTCGGCCTCCGCTTCGGCCCCCTGCACCTTCGTTCCCACCACCAGCAGCCGGACCGAGGGCCAGCGCCGGCGGGCCACCGTGATCATGTCGCGCAGCACGGCGCCGTCGGGAGAGGTGACCAGTGCAATCACGGCCGGCATGGCGGGAAGCGTCCGCTTCCTGGCGGGATCGAGGAGGCCGTCCTTCTCGAGCGCCGAACGGGTCCGTTCATACAGCTGCTGCGCCAGGCCGACCCCGGCAGTTGGCAGCATGACCACCACATTGAGCCTGAACTCGCCGCGCTCCTCCCACACCGTCGGGGTGGCCAGGACATAGACTTCGGTCCCGTCGCCCGGCTGGGCCGCCACCTTTGCGGCATAGCTCCGCCACATGACGCAGCGCAGCTGGGCGTCGGGATCCTTCAAGGTGAAATACCAGTGCCCGCTCTGGTAGCTCTTGAGCCCGCTCACCTCGCCCTTGATCCAGACCTGGCCGACCCCCTCCTCAATCAGGCGTCGGGCCGCGGACGCCATCCGCCCCACCGACCAGGCGTCGGGGCCCCCGGAACTCAGGACCTGGTTCACGCGACGGGTGCGTGTGGCTGGGGACGACTCACTACCCGGCGGCTCCCCCGCTCGCCTGTCGGGCGGCCTGGAGCGTGTTCTTGAGCAGCAGCGCGATGGTCATCTGACCGACGCCACCGGGGACCGGGGTGATCGCCGAGGCAACTTCGCTCACCGGCCCGAACTCAACATCCCCGACGATCCGGTACCCCTTCGGAGCTGCAGCGTCATCGACACGATTGATCCCGACATCGATCACCACAGCCCCGGGCTTGACCATGTCGGCGGTGACGAAGTTGGGGCGGCCAATGGCTACGATCAGCAGGTCGGCAAGGCGGGTGATCGATGGCAGGTCCCGCGAGCGCGAGTGGCAGACGGTGACCGTGGCGTTGCCCCCCGGCCCGTCCTGGATGAGCAGGTTGGCCATCGGCCGGCCGACGATGTTGGAGCGGCCGACGATCACGGCATGCATCCCCTTGGTGTCGATCCCGCTGCGGATCAGCATCTCCTGGACGCCGTACGGGGTGGCCGGCTTGAAGGCGGTCGGATCCCCGATCACCAGCTTGCCGACGTTGACGGGGTGAAACCCGTCCACATCCTTGGCGGGGTCGATCCGGCGGAGAACGGCGTCGGAGTTGATCGCCCTGGGCAGCGGCAGCTGGACCAGCATGCCATGGATCTGCGGGTCAGCATTGAGGCGGTCGATGACCGCGAGGAGCTCCGCCTCGGTGGTCTCAGCCGGCAGCCGGATCGTCTCCGAATGCATGCCCGCCTCCTGGCACGCGTTCCCCTTGCTGCGGACATACACCTGACTGGCGGGATCCTCCCCGAGCAGCACCACCGCCAGGCCGGGCTTGACCCCGCGGGCCAGCAGTTCGGTCGCCTCGGTGGCGACCTCATCCCGGATCAACCGGGCCATCACCTTGCCATCCAGCAAGCGGGCGGTCACTTGGCCACCCCCACGGCACGAGTCTCCCGGATTACCACCACGCGTATTTGCCCAGGATATTGGAGTTCAGCTTCAATGCGACGAGCAATCGTCTCGGAGAGCGCCGTGGCTTCCTGGTCGTCCACCTTCTCGGGAAAGACCACCACGCGCACCTCGCGGCCCGCCTGAATCACGTTGGACTTTTCGACGCCCGGGAAGCCGTTGGCAATTGCCTCCAGCTTGGTCAGGCGCTTGACATAGGTCTCGAAGGCCTCGCGGCGCGCGCCAGGGCGCGACCCGCTGATGGCATCCGCAGCCTGGACCAGCACCGACTCCGCACTTTCGTGCGGCACATCGTCGTGGTGCGCGGCAATGCACCCAATGACGGGCGCCGACTCGCCGTACTTTTTCGCCATCTCCACGCCCAAGTCGACGTGGGTACCCTCGTTGTCGTGGGTCAGGACCTTGCCGACATCGTGCAGCAGGCCGCCACGTCGCGCCAGCTGCACATCAAGATGCAGTTCGGCGGCCATCATCCCCGCAATCCAGGCCACTTCCTTGGAGTGCTCGTAGATGTTCTGGCCGTAGGAGGTGCGGTACTTCATCCGCCCGATCAAGCGCACCATCTCGGGATGGAGCCCGTGCACCCCGATCTCGTACGCGGCCCGCTCACCAAGATCCATCATCTCGGCTTCAAGTTCCTTCTGCATCTTGGCCACCACTTCCTCAATCCGGCCCGGATGGATCCGTCCATCGGTGATCAGCGCTGCCAGGGCCCGGCGGGCGACTTCGCGTCGAACCGGATCAAAACAGGAGATCACCACGGTATCCGGGGTGTCATCGATGATGACGTCCACCCCGGTGGCAGTCTCGAAGGCGCGGATGTTCCGCCCCTCGCGGCCAATGATCCGTCCCTTCAGCTCGTCGCTGGCCAGGGTCACCGGTGAGACCGTCGACTCGGCAGTCGTTTCCGCCGCCAACCGCTGGATCGTCATCGTGATGATCCGGCGAGCGTCCTTCTCGGCTTCCTTGCGCGCCGCTTCCTTGATGTCCCGCGCCAGCGCTGCGGCCTCGCTCCGCGCCTCGTTCTCAACCCGCTGGAGCAACTCCGCCCGTGCCTCGGCCGCCGAGAGCCCCGCCACACGTTCGAGCTTCCGCTGCTGCTCCTCGATCAGGACGCCGATTCCTGCTTCGCGCTCGGTGGCGGCCGCCTCCTGCTGAGTGAGGGCTTGCTGCCGCCCCGCCAGGGTCTTCTCCAGCTGACTGACGTCCTCGGCGCGCCGCCCCTGCTCCTTCTCACGCTCCTCGAGCCGGCGATCGGCCCGGTCGGCTTCCTCGCGACGTCGCGCCATCTCGCGGTCCAGTTCCTCCCGGAGCCGCAGCCCTTCCATCTTGCCCTCGACCACCGCGGCGGCGCGCGCCTGTTCCCCCTCGCGCTGCGCAGTGGCGTTGAGGGCCCGCGCCTGATCGGCGTCGCGGGCGGCGGTCTCGGTAACCCGGCGGGCCTCGGAACGGGCGTCGTCCAGCAGCGAGGTCGCGTCACGGCGACGGGCCCGGGCAATTCCAGCAAGGATGAGGAAGGTGACCAGCGCCCCGGCGGCAGCTCCGATTATGGGGAGCAGCAGGTTCTGCGGCATGGCTGTATCTCCACCACGCGACCCGGCGGCCGCGGTAAGTTCAATCGCCCAGGATCAACTGTGGCCCGGACACGGGGCCCCCCCGCCGTGCGGGGGGGAGAATACGCGCCAGGGATTCCCCCAGCTGGCGCAACTGGTCCGCCTGGTCGGTGTCGCCCTGGCGGGCCTGGAACAGTTCATCGGTGATGGCGAGCCCCGCGAGGATCGCGGCCTTGTGCGCCTCGACCGTCGGCAGCGACTCACGGATCCGCCCGAAGGCCTCGTCGAAATAGGCCGCCACCTTCCTGGTGTAATCCGGCGGCAGCTCGGAGCGCACCGTGAACTCCTCGGTCCCGATGGTCACCTTGACCGCGTGCTTCACGGCGCTCATGCTGCGCCCTCGTTCCGTTCCTCGAGAAACCGTAATCGGGTCCGCAGGAGGTCCACCAATTCTCGCGCACTCGCGAGGCGGCGTCGGAGTTCCGCTACCTCCGCCAGCAGTTCCGGCGGGGCCAGCTCCGGGGCGGCAATCGCCACTTCCGGGAAAGTGACAGCCGCCTCCGCCTCGGCCCGGAGCGCCCGCCGTCGCCACGAGGCCAGCTCCTCCTCTGCCGCGGAGGCCAGCTCCACGACTCCGCGGAGCGCTTCCCGATCAGGACGTTCGTAGGGTGACGTCAAGTTCCCGCTCCAGTCTTCCCAGGACTCGCTGCACCACCGGGTCAACTTCGGCGTCGCGAAGGGTCCGGTCGGCCGCCCGGAATGCCAGGCGGAATGCCACACTTCGCGTCCCCGGTCGGAGGCCCTTGCCGCGGAATTCGTCCACAATGCTCACCGACTCGATCAATCCGCTGGCCTCAGCCAGCCGGGACTGCACCGCCACCGCAGCGACCGCCTCCGGAAGCAGCAGCGCCACGTCCCGGACGATGGCGGGCACCACCGGCAGCGCCAGATACGTTGGTGTTGCCCCGGCAATTGGATGCAACTCCACCTCGAATCCCCACAACGGGGCGGCCCAAGGCGGCGCGGTGGCATCCATCCTCCGGGCCCAGCCGACCGTAGTTCCCTCGGCACGGCGGGCCGCCCACCCACTCCCCTCAACTTGCACGGTGGCTCCCGGATATGCCAGCCCAACCACCGACTCAAAACACCCCTTCAAGTCCCAGCGGTCCATTTGGGCGGGGTGCCCGCCATCGCTCCAATGGGACGGCATTCGCGCCCCCGAAAGTACCCCCGCCACCCGGACAGTCTCGATCGGGGGGCGGCCCGCCGACCCCGGCTGGAACACCGTCCCGATTTCGAACAGCCGGATGTCCCGCACCTGATGATCCCAATTCAATTCCGCTGCCCGCGCCAACCCCGGCAACAGCTGCCCCCGCAGGATGGCCTGCTCAGCTGAGAGGGGATTGAGGATCCGCACACCAGGCTCCGCACCGCCCGGGCCCATCGCCAGCGAAACCGCCTCGAGGAGACCCAGGGTCACCAGTCCATCGCGGACCCGATTGGCGGCCGTCTCGGCGGCGGCATCGACCTGCAGTCCCGGCCGGAACGGCCGCAGCTGGTCGGGGAACTGATCGTAGCCGTGGATCCTGGCGACTTCCTCGATCAGGTCGATCTCGGCGACCAGATCCGGACGCCACCCCGGGGGCTCGACGGCGAGTCGATTGTCGTCCGGCTTGGCGACGACCGTAGCCCCGACGGCCACCAGTGCCCGCTCCACGGCGTGGAGGGAGAGTTCGGCTCCCAGTACCTGGGCCAGCCGGCTCAGGCGCAGGAAGATCCGCGGTGGATGCGCCGGTTCCGGCCAGACATCGGTCGGGGCTCCCTCGATCGACCCCCCGGCGACCTTCAGCAGGAGCTCCAGTGCCCGCCGGAAGGCGTCGGGCGCCGCGTGGAGGTCGACGCCCCGTTCAAAGCGGTAGCTCGCCTCGGTGGACAGACCCAGGCTGCGTCGGGCAGCACGGACCCGTCGAGGATCGAACCAGGCACACTCCAGGAACAGGTCCGTCGTGGTGGAGGTCACTTCCGTGGTTTTGCCGCCGATGACCCCTGCCACACCGATGACGCCCTCGCCATCGGCAATGGCCGGCATCCCGGCGGCAAGGACACGATCCTGTCCATCGAGGGTACGGAGTTGCTCGCCATCCTGCGCGGACCGGACCTCGATCCGCGCGCCACGGAGTGCCTGGAGATCGTAGGCATGGAGCGGCTGGTTCAGTTCGAGCATGACGTAATTGGTGGCGTCGACCACGTTGTTGATCGAGCGCATTCCCACCGCTTCCAGTCGCTGGCGGAGCCAGGTCGGAGACGGAGCGACGGTGACGCCACGGATCACCCCGCCGAGGAACCGCGAGCAGCCCGACCCGGGGTGGATGGCGATTTCGATGGTTCCGGCTCGTGCCGGCCCGGCCGAACGGACCACCGGGGGCAGCTCTGCCGGCAGAACGCCCGGAATGACCGGCAGGCGGAACGGAATGCCGTACGCTGCCGCCAGTTCCCTCGCCAATCCCTTGTGACCGTTGAGGTCGGCACGATTCGGGGTGACATCGACCACGAGCCGCTCGTCGTCCACCGGCAGGGCGGTGAGCAGTGGAGTGCCAGGGGCGGCATCGGTCTGGAGGGTCAGCAAGCCGTCGTGGTCGTCGGACAGGCCAAGCTCGCGTCCGCTGCAGAGCATCCCCTCGGAGAGTTCGCCCCGCAGCTTGCGCTTCTCAATGGTGAGCCCGCCCGGGAGGGTCGCGCCCACCCGGGCAAAGGGATAGCTCGCTCCGGCAACGACATTGGGCGCGCCGCACACCACGTTGCACCGGACCTCGCTGCCATCGTTGACGGTGCAGACCCGCAGCCGATCGGCGTTGGGATGCGGTCGCACCTCCTCAACCCGGGCCACGACCAGTTCGCGCAAGTCGTGGTGGACCGCTTCGATCGCATCGACCGGGGCACCCAGCATGCCCAGCCGGGCCGCGACATCGCGCGGGTCCAGCCCCTGGTTCAGGAACGCCTCGAGCCAGCGGCGGGATGCGTTCATGGCCGCCCCCCGCTGAACTGCGACAGGAATCGCATGTCGCCTTCATACAGCAGGCGGATGTCGGGCACCGCGAACCGCTGCATGGCGATCCGGCCGGGCCCCATGCCGAACGCCCATCCGGTGTAGCGCTCCGGATCGACGCCGCAGCCCTCGAGCACTTTGGGGTGCACCATGCCGCAGCCCAGGATTTCCATCCAGCCGGTTCCCTTGCACGGACCGCAGCCGGCCCCGCCACACAAACGGCACCCCACATCCATTTCGGCCGACGGTTCGGTGAACGGGAAGAACGAGGGACGGAAGCGAACCTGGGTGTCGGCCCCGAGGAAACGGCGGGCGAAATGCGCCAAGGTCCCCTTGAGATCCACGAACCCAATCCCCTCGTCCACGGCGAGGCCCTCGATCTGGGCAAATCCCGGCGCGTGGGACGCGTCGAACGGGTCCTTCCGATAGACGGTGCCCGGAATGACCACCCGATACGGAGGCGGACCGGCCCGCATGGTCCGGATCTGCACCGGCGAGGTGTGGGTTCGCAACAGCACCCGCTCCCCGCGCGCCGGATCGATGGCCCCGGTGTCGAGATACAAGGTGTCGTGCATGTCCATGGCGGGGTGATCGTCCGGGAAATTCAGGGCCAGGAAATTGGTTTCCTCGGTCTCGGCCTCGGGGCCCACCGCCACCGCGAAACCGAGTCCCCGGAAGATTCCGAGGATCTCATCCACCACCTGGGTCACCGGGTGCCGCCCCCCGACCCAGCGGTGCCGGCCCGGCATGGTTAGGTCGTCTAGCGGGACACTGGCAGATCCCTGCAACGCCAGCACCGCCCTGCGCTCGGCAAAGGCGGCCGCAAACACCTCTTTGAGGTGGTTGACTGCGGCACCGAAGGCGGGGCGGTCCGCGGCGGGCACGGCCGCCACACCGCGGAGGGCCGCAGTCAGGGCCCCCTGCTTGCGACCGAGCACGGCGATTTCCTCCCCATCGAGCGCGGGACCGTCGAGGGAGGCCACGGCGGCAAGGCGGGGGAGCAGGGCATCGAGATCGGGATACCCGGTCGGCTCGGTCATGGGGCGCCTTCCCGGCAGGAAACGAGACATGGGGCCGTCCGCGCTGGCGGCCGACCCCACGCGAAGTGCATCGCGGTCCTACTGGTGGCTCTTGGCCACCTCGGCAATGCGGGCAAAGGCATCGGCATCGTGCACCGCGAGGTCGGCGAGAACTTTGCGATTGATCTCCACGCCGGCCTTGTTGAGCCCGGCGATCAGCCGGCTGTAGCTCAGGTCGTGGATCCGTGCCGCAGCGTTGATCCGGGTGATCCACAGGGCGCGGAACTCGCTCTTCTTCTTACGCCGGTCGCGGTAGGCATACCGCATGGCCCGCTCGCCGGTCTCCTTGGCGGCCTTGTACAGCTTGCTGCGGCCGCCCCGGGCTCCCTTGGCGGCTTCCATGATCTTCTTCTTGCGGGCGTGGTGGGCAACGCCGTTCTTGACGCGTGGCATGGTCGGGTCCTCAGGAAGTCTGCAGCAGGCGGAGGGTGCGCGGGAAATCGGCGGAGCTGACCAGAGTCGGCTTGCCGAGCTGGTTCTTCCGCTTGCGCGTCTTCTTGGTCAGGATGTGGCGCTTGTTCGCCTTGAACCGCTTCAGCTTGCCGGTCCCGGTGAAAGTGAACCGCTTCGCGGCCGCACGCTTGGTCTTCATCTTGGGCATTGCGTTCGTTCTCCTCGAATTATTCTCGCCGCTGGCGCCCACGGGGCGCACAGGGGTGCGCCCCTACTTGGGCGCCAGCACCATGATCATGTTGCGACCTTCGAGCTTGGCATCGAACTCGATCTTGCCGACATCTGCCAGATCGGCTGCCACCCGGTCCAGGACCGCCCGTCCCAGGTCGGGGCGCGCCATCTGGCGGCCCCGGAACATCATCGTCACCTTCACCTTGTTCCCGTCCTGCAGGAACTCGCGAGCGTGCTTGGTCTTGAAGTTGTAGTCGTGATCGTCGATGGCGGGGCGGTACTTCACCTCCTTCATCTGGATCACGTGCTGCTTCTTCTTGGCCGCCCTGGCCGCCTTGGCCTCCTCGAACTTGTACTTGCCGTAGTCCATGATCTTGACCACGGGGGGCCGAGCCATCGGTGCCACCTCGACCAGGTCCAGCGAGCGCTCCTCGGCCAGCGCCAGGGCTTCATCGATGGAGAGCACCCCCAGCTGGTCGCCGTTGTCGGCAATGACCCGCACGGGGCTGATCCGGATCTGGCGGTTGACGCGGACGCGCCGCTCGCGATCGTTAGTGGACAGTGGCTTGCCTCCATCCCAAAGGGATACCAACAAAAACACCCCGGCGAGCGGGGTGTCCGAAATCGGTAACCGAGCCGGCTGGGCCGGTGCGGGGCGACTGCGGACCCGATCGCGCTGCCACACGGCAGGCGGTAGGGTGGGGTGCGGTCAGATGCACCCACTTCGATGTCCACGAAACATAGGGGGAAGGCCGCCCTCGGTCAAGCGGGGCGGCCCGGCGGGGAGGGGGGGCGATCCCCCCTCCCCTGCCCGCTTCAGGGGCGGTCAGGGAGCGCCATTCCCGGCCGCGGCCACTGGCCGCAACGCATTCCAGTTGGCCATCGCGTTGATCGCCATCGCCCAGGCCCCCTGGGTCTGGAATCGCCAGAACGGCCGGGTGGCGAACATGACGACCATTCCGTTGCCGACCTTGGAATCAACGACCGCCGCCTTGCCCGCCAGATCCTGGCCACCCACCAGCTGGCCGGAAATGAGGAGGGAGTCCGCGTTGACGTGGTATCGAACAA
>JAWXBA010000323.1:0-8890 GCA_034439775.1 Gemmatimonadota bacterium
ATCTGGCTCCCCGATGCCAAGCTTCTGGAGGATATTACCGAAGATTCCCATGGTGCACTCCTGGTCTGGGCTGGCCGGGCTGCGCGGATTGGCGCGGCAGGGTGGGACCCTGTCCCCGACCGATGTCAGAAAGGTACCCATGCCAGCCGACAATCGGTGAATCTTTCGCGGCCGATCATCCGGAAGGTCCGCCGTCGGCTGTGCCCGGGCGATCGACGCCAGGGGCTACGTCAGCTCACTGGCGCGCCGCACCCCCAGCACCAACCGCTCCACCTCGTCCAGCGTCGTGTAGCAGGTGCACCCTGCCCGGACCAGCCCCTCCACCCCGAGGCGTTCGATCACCGTCACCGCATAGAAATCGCCGTGCGACACGAAGACGCCCTGCTCCGCCAGCGTAATTGCCATCTGCTCAGGAGTCTTCCCTCTCACCGTGAACCCGATCGTCGGGGTGCGCGGCGTCCCGGGCGGCGGACCGTAGCACTGCACGCCCGGAATCGATGACAGTCCGTTCCACATCGCCGTCAGCAGATCCTCACCACGATGATGCAGCGCAACCAGCGTGGTGCGGATCGCGTCGCGCCGCGTGGCAGCCCCCGGGGTCAGGCTGGCCAGGAAGCTCACCGCCGCGGCCGCGCCAACGATCCCCTCGTGGTTCTGGGTCCCGGTCTCCAAGCTCTCTGGCGGATCGTCCGCAGCGGGGATGAGCTTGGGAAGGTCGAGTGCCTCCAGCTGGGTGCCACGACCGAACAGGATGCCGATATGGGGGCCGTAGAACTTGTAGGCTGAACACGACAGGAAGTCGCACTCGATCCGGCGGACGTCGATCGGCAGGTGGGCCGCAGCGTGGACGGCATCGACAAACGAGAGCGCGCCCGCCGCGGCCGCCTGAGCGCAGATCGTCGCGACATCGGTAACCGTACCGATGGCGTTCGAGGCCATGCCGACCGCGACGAGCCGGGTCCTGGGGCCAATTGCCGTCGCCATGGCGGCCAGATCGAGCCGCCCAGTCCCCGGGTTGAATGGCACGACCCGCAGGGTAATGCCGCGCTCCTGCACCAGCGCCTGCCACGGCGCGAGGTTGGCATGGTGGTCCAGTTCAGTCACCACCACCTCGTCCCCCGCCCCCCACTTCCGGCCCAGTGCCCGGGCCAGGTGGAAGGTGAGGGTGGTCATGTTGGCACCGAAGGCAACCTCGGTGGGCGCCGAACCGAGCATGTCGGCAACGGCTTCGCGGGCCTGCCACAGCAGCGCGTCGGTCTCGGCGCTGGTCGGGTACGACCAATGGGTGTTGGCGTTGTGGTGGTAGAGGTAGTCGAGCATCGCCTCTCCCACGGCCCGCGGGACCTGGGTGCCGCCGGGCCCGTCGAAATAGGCAACCGGATGCCCGTTGTGGTGACGCTCCAGCGCCGGAAACTGCGACCGAATCGATTCGACCGATGCGACGGCGGCGTTGTTCATGACAGTTTCCTTACCAGGACCACTTGGATCCCCTTGGGGTCGGCCTTGCCGCCGCTCCGCCTCATGACCTGGCCGGTCAGGAAGCCCATCAGCTTGGCCTCGCCGCCCTTGAACCGCCCCACCTCCGCGGGGCAGGCCGCCAGCACCTCGTCGACCCACGTCTCCAGCGCCGACTCGTCCCGGACCTGGACCAGCCCGAGGTGTTGCGCCACCGCCAGCGGATCCCCACCCCTGGCGGAGAGCTCGGTGTAGACCTTCCTGCCTGCCTGGTGGCTGACGGTACCGTTGGCCACCAGTGCAATGAGCCCCGCCATAATGCCGGGGTTGACCGGGAATCTCTCCAGGACGTTCCAATCGGTCAGCGCCTCACCCATGATCCAGTTGGCCGATGCCTTTGCCTCGGCTCCGGCGGCCACGACCGCTTCGAAGTAGCGCGCGATCGCAACCTCGCCGCTGAGCACGCCAGCGTCGTAGGCCGAGAGGCCGTACTGGGACGCCAACCGGGCGCGCATCGCATCGGGCAGCTCTGGCAGCGCGCTGCGCTCACCCTCAATCCATGCCTGCGTCACGATCAACGGCGGCAGGTCGGGATCCGGGAAGTACCGATAGTCGTGACTGTCCTCCTTGGACCGCATCGGGCGCACCTCGCCGGTGGCGGCATTGAACAGCAACGACACCTGCTGCACTCGGCCACCGCCCTCGATCAGGGCAATCTGCCGGGCGCGCTCCGCCTCGAGGGCACGCTCGACATTGGCAAAGCTGTTCATGTTCTTGACCTCGGTCCTGGTCCCGAGGGTGGTCTGGCCCATCGGGCGCACCGAGAGATTGGCGTCGACGCGGAGACTGCCCTTCTCCATGCTGCAATCGCTGATCCCGGCAAAGACCAGCAATTGCCTGATTGCCGTCAGGTACGCCCGCGCCTCGGCGGGGGAGCGCAGGTCCGGCTCGCTGACGATCTCGGCCAGCGGGACCCCGGCCCGGTTCAAGTCCACGGCCGTCAGCCCCGGGAACCGGTCGTGGAGCGATTTTCCGGCGTCTTCCTCGACGTGCAACCGGGTGATGCCCACGGCGAGCGGCCCCCGGTCGGGGGATTCGCAGCGCAGCACCCCGCCGGTGGCGAGCGGCTGGTCGAACTGGGAGATCTGGTATCCCTTGGGGAGATCGGGATAGAAATAGTTCTTGCGGGCAAAGACGCTGGTCTCGTGGACGGTGCATTCGAGCGCCAGCGCGGCCCGGGTGGCCAGCCGAATCGCCTGCTCGTTCGGCACTGGCAGCGCACCCGGCAGGCCCAGGCACACCGGGCAGACATTGGTGTTGGGCGCCTCGCCGAAGGTGGTGCTGCAGCCGCAGAACATCTTCGAGGCGGTGGCGAGCTGCACATGCACCTCCAGCCCGACCACCGTTTCCCAGGTCGTGGTCATCAGCGGACCTCCCCGGTGGCGTCGAGGTGGCGTTCCATCACATCGGCCGCCGCCAGCATCGCCCCGTCCTGCATGAAGGGCGCAATCAGCTGACCGCCAATCGGCAGCCCCTGGTCGCGGCCGATCGGGATGCTGAGCGCCGGCAGGCCCGCCAGGCTCACGGCGCAGACGAATACGTCGGCCAGGTACATCGCCACCGGGTCGCCGGTATTGGCCCCCGCCGCAAAGGCGGTGCTCGGCGTGGTCGGCGTAAAGAGGAGATCGACCCCCGCAGCGAAGGCGTTCTGGAAATCCAGGGCCAGGTGGCGGCGCACCTGCTGGGCCCGGGCGTAGTAGGCGTCGTAGTACCCCGCGCTGAGCACGTAGGTGCCCACCAGGATCCGGCGCCGTACCTCGGGACCGAACCCCTGCCCCCGTGTGGCCTGATACAGGGCGCGGAGATCACCCGCGAGACCAACCCTGCGCGCCCCGTACCGGACGCCATCGAAGCGGGCCAGGTTGGCCGCCGCCTCGGCAGGATTGAGCACGTAATAGGTGGGCACCGCATAGGCGGTGTGGGGCAGCGACACCTCCACCAGCTCAGCACCCAGCTCCCGCAACAAGGCGATGGTCCGATTGCACCCGGCACGGATGGCCGGATCAAGGTCGTCCGGGAAATATTCTTTCGGGAGTCCGACCCGTAGCCCCTTCAGGTCTGTCCGCGGCACAAACGGCGCCAGCGGCTCGCGCTCAAAGGTGGTGGCATCCTGGGGATCATGACCGCTGATCGCTTCGAGCACCCGGGCCGATCGCGCCACGGTGTCGCCAAAGACCGAGATGCAATCGAGCGAGGATCCGAACGCCACCAATCCCCACCGGCTGACCAGCCCGTAGGATGGCTTGACGCCGACGATACCGCAGAAACTTGCCGGCTGACGCACCGAGCCACCGGTCTCCGAGCCGAGCGCGGCCGGGACGACGCCCGCCGCGACCAACGCCGCCGAACCGCCGGAAGATCCCCCCGGGACCAGATCGGGGTTCATCGGGTGCAGCACCCGCCCATAGGCAGAGTGTTCGGTGGACGATCCCATCGCGAACTCGTCCAGGTTCGCCTTGCATGCCACCATGCCCCCGGCGGCACGCAACCGATTCACCGCGGTGGCGGTGAACGGAGACTGATATCCCTCCAGGATCTTCGAGGCACAGGTGGTGGGCTGTTCGGCAGTAACAATGTTGTCCTTGACCGCGAGCGCCATCCCATGCAACGCTCCTGCCCCAATTGCCTCGGCGGCGGTGGCCTCCGTGGCCAGGAGTTCCGGGCTCCAGTCCAGGGTCGCGTTGAGTCCGGCGGCGGCGGTCAGGCGTTCCGCGGTCTGGACGGCCACGGTCGAGGGCGTCACGCGTCCTCCTGCGCGCCAAGGCGCGGCACCACGAAGAGGCCATCGCGCATCGCAGGCGCAAAGGCCTCTGGCGGGCGGGCCAGCGGCACCGGGGCCACCACGTCGGCCCGCAGGCGTACCGCAGCAGGTCCGGGATGGAACGACGTGGCCGTCTGCTCTGACGGCAACGCTTCGAGCTGGGCGACATACTCGACGATCCGGTCCAATTGGCCGGTCAGCGTCTCCAGTTCGGCGTCGTCCACCGCCAACTCGGCCAGTCGCGCCACATGGAGCACATCCTGCTTCGAGATCTTCATCCATCCTCCCAGACGCGTTCCAGGCCGGCGTACACAGCCACCAGCTGCTTGGTCCCCTGTTCCTCCTCGTCGAACTGCACTCGCACCTTGAGGTCCTTGCCCCGCCCTGAGAGTTCCACGATCGAGCCGTCGCCGAAGCGACGATGCCGGACCCGCTCACCCACGACGTACCGGGGTGCGTCCTGCGAGAGTTCCTCGGGCGCAGGCGGGCTGGCTACCCAGGGGCGGGACACCTGCCCGCCGCCGGCCACCCGGTCCGGGCTGGCGGGGCGCCCGCGCCGCGGGGTGCTGTAGCTGTCATCATCGCCCCGCCAACCGCTCCGGCCGCCGCTCCACGATTCGGCACCACCCAGCGCGGTCCGGCGCTCATCGATGAGGCCCGGGGGTACTTCCTTCAGGAAACGCGATTGGATTCCCGGGCGGAGGTCCCCGCCGCGCCGGCGGGTCCGGGCCCAGGTCAGCATCAGCACATCCCGGGCTCGGGTTACGCCGACATAGAAGAGCCGTCGCTCCTCCTCGCCGCCTTCGGTGGTCTCCAGTGCGCGGCCGAGCGGAAAGAGGCCGTCCTCCATCCCGGCCAGGACCACCACCCGCCATTCCAGCCCCTTGGCGGTATGCAGGGTCATCAAGGTGACCCCTTCCTCCGAGCCCGCAATCTTGTCGTGGGTCGAGAGCAGGGCCGCCTCGGAAAGGAACCGTTCCAGGGGCGTGGTTTCGTCGCCCTCCTCGACATCCGGCAGGACTTCGCTCCACTGCGCCGCGCCGGCCAGGAGTTCCCGGACATTCTCCCAGCGGTCGACACCCTCGGGCCCCTCGGCCTTGAGGTGGGCCTCATAGGCGATCGCCTTGATGATCTCCTCGAGGATGGCTGCCGGAGTCTGGTGCCGGCTGTCGGCCCGCCACCGTTCCACCATCTGGCCAAAGTCAGTCAGGGCGGCCCGCAGGTTGGGCCGCATCCCGGTGATCCGATCGGCAATCGACGCGGTGTCCAGCAGCGATCGGTCCCACTGGGTGGCCATTTCACGGAGCTGGTTCAGGGTGGCTTCCCCGACGCCGCGCCGCGGAGTGCCGATGGCGCGGACAAACGCCTCATCGTCGGCGGGGTTGGCCACCAGGCGAAGGTACGCCAGCAGGTCCTTCACTTCCCGCCGCTCATAGAACGACGTGGCCCCCACCACCCGATGCGGCACCCCGGCCCGGCGGAACGCCTCTTCCATGGCGCGCGACTGAGCGTTGGTCCGGTAGAGCACCGTCATCTCGGAGTGCGCGATGTCGCCACTGGCCGCACGCTGGGCCAGCTCGCGCGCGATCCACTCGGCCTCGTCGCGCTCGTCGGCGGCGGCCAGCAGGGTGATCTGCTCGCCGCCGCGCCGCCGGGTGCGGAGGGTCTTGCCGAGTCGGCCGGTGTTGCCGCTGATGACCGCGTTGGCGGCGTCGAGCACCACCTGGGTGGACCGGTAGTTCTCCTCCAGCCGCACCAGCCGGGTGCCGGGAAAGTCAGTCTGAAAATCGTGCATGTGGCGGACGTTGGCGCCGCGCCAGCCGTAGATCGACTGGTCGTCGTCGCCGACCGCGAAGACATTGCCGTGCGACCCGAGGGAGCGCACCAACTCATACTGGGCGCGGTTGGTGTCCTGGAACTCGTCCACCAGCAGGAAGGCAAACCGCTCGCGCCAGGCCGCCAGCCGGTCGGGGTGCTCCTTGAAGAGTCGCAGCGGCAGCAACATCAGGTCATCGAAGTCCATGGCGTTCTGCGCCTGCAGCGCCGGACCCAGGGCGCCATAGATCTCCGCCGCCACCTGGATGACCCGGTCAAAAGTGGCACTGGCGGCCAGGGCGGCGGGGCTCTCCATCCGGTTCTTGGCGCCGGAGATGATCGACTGGATGGTGCGGGGTGGAAACAGCTTGGACGGGTGCCCGCCCTTGTCGAGCAACCGGGCAATGACGGCGAGCCGGTCGGACTCATCGAAGATCGTGAACTGGCGGCTGAAGCCGAGGCGCTCGGCCTCCCGGCGCAGCAACCGGGCGGAGAGGGAGTGGAAGGTACCGATCCACAGGCCGGTGGGGTCGCGCTTGAGCAGGGCACCAACACGGCCGCGCATTTCACCGGCGGCTTTGTTGGTAAAGGTCACCGCGAAGACCCGCTCCGGCGGGACGCGGTGCTGCTGGAGAAGATTGGCGATCCGGGCCGTCAGCACCCGGGTCTTTCCTGAGCCGGCGCCGGCCAGGACGAGGATCGGACCGTGCAGGTGCTCGACCGCCTCCTGCTGGGCGGGGTTCAGTCCGAGCGGCAACGGTGCCGCCGCGTCAGACACGGGCCGGCAGCCGGTCGGTGCCCAGATACGGCGCCAGCGCCGCCGGGATCCGGACCGAACCATCCTCCTGCTGTCCATGCTCGAGCAGTGCGATGATCGTCCTGGGAAAGGCAAGCGCGCTGGCATTCAGGGTATGCACGAATTCCGGCTTGGCCCCGGCCTCCGGCCGGAACCGGAGGCCGGCCCGCCGGGCCTGGAAGTCGGTAAAGACGCTGGCGCTCGACACCTCAAGCCAGGTGCCGACTCCGGGTGCCCAGACCTCGAGGTCAAAGGTCCGCGCGCTGGAAAATCCGGTATCTCCCGCCGCGAGTTCCAGGACGCGATACGGCAGCTCGAGCCGCTGGAGGATCGCCTCGGCGTGCCCGGTGATCCGTTCCAGCTCGGCATCCGATTGCTCCGGTGCGCACAATCGCACCAGCTCGACCTTGTCGAACTGGTGCAGCCGGATCAGGCCCCGGGTGTCCTTGCCCGCCGCCCCCGCTTCGCGCCGGAAGCATGGGGTCCAGGCACAGTAGGCCAATGGCAGGACGCCGGGCTCGAGGATTTCGTCCCGGTGAAGATTGGTGACCGGCACTTCCGCGGTGGGAATCAAGAACAGGTCGTCGGACAGCGCGTAGAGGTCGTCCGCGAACTTCGGCAGCTGCCCGGTGCCCGTCATGGAGGCCCGATTGACGAGATACGGTGGGGCAATCTCGGTATACCCGAACTCCGTGGTGTGGATGTCGAGCATGAAACTCGCCAGCGCTCGACTCAGGCGGGCCCCCGCTCCCCGAAGCACCGGGAACCCCGATCCCGCCACCTTGGCGCCGCGAGCCAGGTCCAGAATCCCGAGCGCCTCCCCGATCTCCCAGTGGGGCCGGGCCTCGAATGAAAAGGTGGCCCGCTCGCCCCAGCGGCGCACCACCCGATTGGCCGTGGCATCACCATCAGGGGTGGCCGCGTGGGGGAGGTTTGGGATGCCCAGCGATTCGGACTCCAGGTCGGACTCGACCTCACGCAGTTCCACGTCCAGGGCCTTGACCTCCTGACCTGAGACCTTGAGCACCGCCAGGAGATCGTCGGTGGGCTCCCTGACCTTCTTCTTCCGCGCCACTTCCTCGGAGGCCGCATTGCGCTCGGCCTTGAGTGCGTCGCCACGGGCCACCAGGGCGCGGCGGCGCCCATCCAGGTCGGCAATGCGATCGAGGGCGGCCGTGAGGCTCGGGTCGCCGCGACGTTGGAGGGCGGTGCGAAACGCTTCGGGATCCTGCCGGAGGAGCTTGAGGTCGATCACTTCGTGGGAAGGCCGAGTTCGAGACCCTTGTAGCCACAATTCGCGTCGGTCAGGATCCGGTACAGGACTGAGCGATCGGTGAGGTCGATCTCCAGGATCTGCATCTTGGCGTACAGCGGCGCACTGTTGAAACAGATCCCGGTGGACGAGGAGCGGACATAGAGCCGGTCCCCGGTGGCAATCGGGATCGTGTCGGACGTCAGGTACCCGTTCAGCACCGCCAGGGTAATCTCATCCCATTCCTTGGGGGTCGGCAGCAGACCGGGATTCCCGGTGGGCTCCAGCAGGCCGAACGCCCCCCGGGGAAGCAGCACTGGCTGACCCGCCGGATTGATGTCAAACGCAAAATCGAAATTGGGTGATTGGTCCAGCCGGATCCGGGTCCGGAGCGGAACCGACCAGGCCGAGGGCAGGTTGATCGGGGTGCCCTGGATCGCCCACAGGCGAGCCGAGATGATGATATTCTCGGAGGTCGGGGGATTCAGGAAGTTGGGATCACTGCAAGCGCCGACCAGCGGCGCCGAGACCAGGACTGCAAGCAGGATTCTTCGCATCAGGGGGGGAAGGTTAAGGAGACCATAGGGGTGGGTCAACCCACCGTGATTTCTTGACTTCGGTCATGTCGCGCCCTATTCTGCCCACCCATCCACGCGGGGGTCGAAACAGGCATGGAAGCGGTCCAAGACGCCCTGGCGTCCCTGATGGCGCGCGCCGAGGTAAACGGGGTGGCGCTGGTCGGCCCCGACGG
>JAWXBA010000324.1:0-6016 GCA_034439775.1 Gemmatimonadota bacterium
CCATCGCCAGCTGCGCGGGATCTCCTCCGACCGGGTCATTGGCCTTGGCGCCAACAAGGTCATGTCGGTGCCGGACGCCGTGGGCATTGCCATCGAGCGGTACATGCAGGACAAGCAGGGGATTCAGCAGGAACTCCTTCCCACGGCGCAGACCCCCGGCTCCACCGTCCACGTCGTGACGCAGGGCGCGGAGCAGATTGTCCTTGGCGGAATGCAGGAGACGCTGATGGGAGCCTGTCCGGACTGCGGGTCGCAACTGGAGTTTGCCGAAGGGTGTGCCAAGTGCCACGTCTGCGGATTCAGCGAGTGCGGCTGAGGCGCTGAGTGCTTCAAGACGGGTGCAGGGCGGGGGTGGGCACAGAGCTCGCCCCCGCGGCTTGTTGAAGCATTGCTGAGGAGTTGACGGGTGTATTCATATTGAGTACAATTGTACTCAATATGAATACACCACATGGAGATTCGATCGCCTCCGCCCTGTTCGGGAAGGTCCGGCGTGGGATACTGGCGCTGCTCTTTGGTCGGCCCGACGAGAAGTTCTATCTCCGCGAGATCGCCCGAGCGGCGGATACTTCAGCGGGGACGGCGAGGCGGGAACTCGGTATCCTGGTCCGCGCTGGGCTGCTGGTTCGAGAGCCGGCTGGCAGCCAGGTATACTTTCGGGCCGATGATCGGTCCCCCATCTTTGCCGAACTTCGCAGCATCGTGGCCAAGACGGTGGGAATCGGTGACCACCTCCGGGCGGCTCTGAGTCCACTGAAGGAAAGGACTGAGTCCGCGTTCATCTTCGGCTCCGTGGCGCGAGGGGAGCAGCGAAGTGGCAGCGATGTGGACCTGATGGTAATCGGAGAGGTCACACTCTCCGAACTCGTGGGTGCCACTCTGGAGGTCCAGGCTACAGTTGGGCGAGCCGTGAATCCGACAGTGTATTCGGCAGAGGAGTGGCGACAGCGGGTCGCAGGCGGGCAGCCGTTCGTGCAGATGGTGATGGCAGAACCCAAGATCTTCCTGGTAGGGGACGCCGATGAGCTTGACCGTCTGGCTGGAGAACCGTTGGATCCAGATCCATCGGATTGACGGTCGAGAGGTCCGGGCGGTGTTGGAGCTGGTGGAGCAGGACCTGGCCGACTGCGCCATCGTGGAGTTGAGCCTGGACCGCCGGCTGGGGATCGCGTACAACGCCTCACTGCAACTCGCCCTGCTGGCCCTCGCGGTGGCGGGGTATCGCCCCGGACGGGATCGCCATCACGAACTGGCGCTGGATTCACTGAAGTTCACTGTGGACCTGGATGCGGGAACGGTGGCTACGCTCCAGACGATCCGCCGGAAGCGCAACATCGGCCAGTACGAACGACCGGGCTCTGCCTCAGAGAAGGAGGCGCTGGAAGCCCGTCGGCTCGCGGTGGAACTGCGGAGCCGGGTCCTGGCTTGGCTCCGGGAACACCATCCGGAACTCCACCCACGCTGAGTCGGGGTACCACGATGTGCCAGGAGTACCATGCCCACCCTTGATTGGATCGGCAAACGCGCCGTCCTGAATCACCACTGCACACGCTCCCGACTCGGTCCAACTACTTTCCGCCGCGGTATGTACATCCCCTCCTGCCCGAACGCCGGACGTCCTCGTTGAGCGAACCGCTGCAGTACCTCGCCGTCACCCTGATCATGACCGGCGGCGCCCTGGTCCAGGGCCTGATCGGTTTTGGACTAGGGCTCCTGGCGGTGCCTTTCCTCGTCCTGCTCGACCCCACCCTGGTCCCTGGCCCCATCCTGTTCGCGTCCGGGGTGCTGTCGATCCTGATGCTGATCCGGGAACGACACGCGATCCGCCGCCGCAACCTGGCCTGGTCGTTGGTTGGCAGGGTCGGCGGCACCGCCCTCGCTGCTGTCGTCCTGTTGATCGTCCCGGGGGACCGCCTCGGCCTGCTGTTCGGCTTTCTCATCCTGGTGGGCACCGGACTCACCGCCTCCGGGCTTCACATCGTGATGAATCCGGCCACGCTGACCGGTGCAGGGTTCGCGTCCGGGTTCATGGCCACCACCGTCTCGATTGGCGGGCCGCCGATGGCGCTGCTGTACCATCGGCAGGACGGACCCATCCTGCGAGGTACCCTCAGCGCATTCTTCGTGGTCGGCACGGTCATCAGCCTGACCGCACTTCATTTTGTGGACCGGTTCGCGTGGCGCGAACTGGTGCTCGGGGTCGGTCTCTTTCCAGGAATCATCCTCGGCTTTGCCATCTCCACCCAGCTTACTCGTCGCATCGACGGCCGCATGCTGCGGCCAGCCATCCTCGGGGTTTGCGCGATTACCGGTCTGGTGGTCCTGATCGAGGCCATCCGGGCCTACTAGGCGGAAGGTTCTCGCGGACATCCGTCCCGGGCGGTATGTTCCTGCATTACAGCATCTGTCACCCCGGCCGTGGCTCTGCACCATCCTGGCCGGCCACCTGCCGTCAGCTCCCGACGGCGCTCTCCCATTCCCTCGTGGAGGGGCCCATGCCCACATTGTACCGCTTGCTCATCCCCCTGCTCCTGGCCGCCTGCGCCCCGGTGGGCACCACTGTCACCGAGGCGGATCTGGCGGCCATCAGCGCCAATCGCGTGGCGTACGCCGAGGCGGTCCGCGCCAACAACCATGATGTCGTCGCAGCGATGTACGCCGAGAATGCTGTCGTGATGCCGGCGAATGAGCCGATGCTCCGCGGCCGGATGGCGTACCGCGAGTCGCTGAACAACGGGATCGATATCGCCGACTTCAACATGTCGGGCGAGGAAATGACGGCGCTCGGCGGCGATGCCGTGTTGGTGACCGGCCGGTTCGCGATCACGCTGCGGCCGCCCGGTGCCGAGCTGGCCATCTCGGATCAGGGCAAGTACCTCGAAGTCTGGGTTCGCGACGCGACGGGCTGGAAACTCGGCTGGGATATCTGGAACAGCAACCTGCCGCTGGCGGAGCCTGCTGCGCCGCCGGGGAACTGACCCTGCTCGGGATCATTGGCGGCAGCGGGCTGTACCAGCTCGACGGGCTCGACCACATGCGCTGGGAGCAGGTGGCGAGCCCGTTTGGCGCGCCCTCCTCGCCGGTGCTGCTGGGCGATATCGATCGGGTGCCGGTCGCGTTCCTGCCGAGGCACGGCGGCGGACACCGGATCCCGCCTTCGGGCATCAACTACCGCGCCAACATCGATGCCCTGAAACGCGTGGGGGTCACCCACCTCCTCTCGGTCAATGCCGTCGGCTCGCTCCGCGAGGACCTGCCACCCGGCACCCTCGTCCTGGTCGATCAATTTGTGGATCGCACCACCCAGCGCACCAACACCTTCTTCGATGCCGGCATCGTGGCGCACGTGTCGATGGCGCATCCGGTCTGCCTCCGGTTTGGCGATGCCATCGCTGAGACCGCCGCGGAGGCTGGAGTCTCCGTCGTCCGTGGCGGCTGCGTCGTCGTGATCGAGGGGCCGCAGTTCTCGACGGTGGCGGAATCGCACCTGTACCAGTCTTGGCACTGCGACCTGATCGGGATGACCGCCCTGCCCGAGGCCCGGTTGGCTCGCGAGGCCGAGCTCTGCTACGCCATGCTGGCCCTGGTGACGGACTACGACTGCTGGCATCCGGGGCACGCGGCGGTCACCGTCGATACCGTGATGGCGACCATGGCACAAAATGTCGGCCAGGCCCGCGCCATCGTAGTGCGGTTGCCCGCCCGGTTGCCGCGTCGCACCCGCTGCCCGCAGGGCTGCGATCGTGCCCTCGACGCCGCCATCGTGACCCCTCCCGATGCCCGCGACCAGGAGATCGTGGCACAACTTGATGCCGTGGCGGGGCGAGCGCTGAGTGGCGGGGGAAAATCGTGAACGACCACCTCGCGGCACTGGTCCGCACGATTCCTGACCACCCCGTGCCGGGAATCCGCTTCCGCGACATCACGACGTTGCTCCGCGATCCGGCGGGCTTCCGCGAAGTGATCACGCTCCTGGCCAACCGGTACCGCGATCAGGGCATTACCCAGGTGGCTGGCATCGAGGCCCGCGGATTCATACTCGGCGGGGCGGTGGCCCAGGCTCTCGGCGCCGGGTTCGTGCCGATTCGCAAGCATGGCAAACTGCCGGCTGCTGTCCTGGGGCAGGAGTACACCCTGGAGTACGGCACCGATCGAGTCGAGATCCATGCCGATGCCGTCGGCGCGGCCGATCGGGTGCTGGTCATCGACGACTTGATCGCCACTGGAGGTACCGCACTCGCCGCCATTGCGCTGGTGCGGCAGGCTGGCGCCGCGGTGGCGGCCTCGTGCTATATCATCGATCTCCCCGACCTCGGCGGGGCCGAGCGGGTCCGCGCGGCCGGGATCGAGGCATTCACGCTGATCAGCTTCCCGGGGCATTGACGGTCGTGCGCTCCCTTGAGGCTGCCGCGGATGGCCGATCGATCCGCATCCTGGACCAGACCGAGCTGCCCCACGCCGAAGTGTGGCGCACCCTCTCCACGGTGGAGTCGGTGGCCGAGGCCATCACGGCGATGCGAGTCCGCGGGGCGCCGCTGATCGGTATCACCGCCGCATGGGGGATGGTGCTGGCACTGCGGGCCGATGCTTCAGCGATCGGTGTCGTTGCGGCGGCGAAGTTGCTGGGTGACACCCGTCCGACCGCGGTGAACCTCCGCTGGGCCCTCGACCGCGTCAGTGCGGTGGGGTTGGCGGCAGCGGTGGGTGAGCGCGCCGAGATCGCCCGCCTGGAAGCGGAGGCGATGATGGCCGAGGATGTGGCGGCATGCCGGGCGATCGGGGACCACGGCTTGGTGCTGCTGCGCGAGATCCACCGCCGCGAAGCTACTGACCGACCGCTCCAGCTCCTGACCCACTGCAACGCCGGCTGGCTGGCCACGCTCGAATACGGCACGGCGCTGGCGCCGGTCTACCGGGCAGTTGAGGAGGGACTGCCAGTGCATGTCTGGGTCGACGAGACTCGGCCGCGGAACCAGGGATGGCTCACCGCGTGGGAGCTGGCCCGGAGCGGTATCCCGCACACCGTAGTCACCGACAATGCCTCGGGGCACCTCCTCCAGCGCGGCGAGGTCGATGTGGTGATCGTCGGGACCGATCGCACCGCTGCGAACGGGGATGTCTGCAACAAGGTGGGCACCTGGCTCAAGGCACTCGCGGCCGATGAGGCCGGGGTGCCGTTCTTTGTGGCGGTGCCTGGCTCGAGCATCGACTGGGGCGCTGTCGATGGCCGGGACATCCCGATCGAGGAGCGTTCGGCGCGTGAATTGACCGAGGCATCGGGGGTCGATGCCGCTGGGGTACGGCGATCGGTCCGGGTGGGGCCGGCGGGGACTGCGGTTCGCAACATCGCCTTTGACGTGACACCGGCCCGATACATTTCGAGACTGATCACGGAGCGGGGCAGCTGTGAGGCCTCTGCCGCGGGCCTCCGATCGCTCTACCCTGAGATGGCGCCATGACTGACATGGCGCAGAGGAGAGCGCTCGTCGTTGCCGCGGGCGAGTCCGTCCGTCTGGGGCTCAATCACGGCACCACCGGCAACCTGAGCGTTCGATCCCCCGGCGGTTTCCTGATCATCCCGACGGGCTCCCGGTGCGATCGGATCACCGCGGCCGATCTGGTGGCGATGGATCTGGACGGCAATGTGAGGGGAGGGGGGGGCGCGCCCTCCAGTGAGTGGCGGCTCCATCGCGACCTGTACCAGGCACGTCCCGATGTTGGCGGAGTGGTGCATTCCCACCCGGTCTTTGCCACCACCCTGGCATGCCACCGGATGCACCTGCCGGCGGTGCACTACATGATCGCGGTGACGGGAGCCTCCTCGGTGCAGTGTGCCCGGTATGCCACCTTTGGTACTGCGGAGCTTTCGGACGCGGTGCTCGAGGCGATCGGAGCCGCTCGCGCCTGCCTCCTTGCCAATCACGGCATGGTCGCTGTTGGAGCCGACCTCGGCCAGGCGCTTCGGGTGGCCACCGAGGTGGAGAGCGTGGCCGAGCTCTATTGGCGGGCACTGCAG
>JAWXBA010000325.1:0-4230 GCA_034439775.1 Gemmatimonadota bacterium
CCGCCAGCGCGCTGGCGGTGGCAAACCGATCGGCGGGGAGCTTCTGCAGCGCGGTGTGCACCGTCGCCACGACGTTCGCTGGCACTGTGGACCGCAACTCCGAAAGCGGCACCGGCACCGAGGTCATCACCTTGGCGACAATCGCCTGCGGGGAGGGGCCGCTGAACGGCGGCTCGCCGGACAACATCTCGTACAGCACGCAGCCGAGGGCGTAGACGTCGGTCCGGGCGTCGAGGGTCCGCTCGCCCATCGCCTGCTCAGGGCTCATGTAGTGCGGCGTGCCGAGGCTCATGCCGGTCTCGGTCATCCGGGCGCCGCCCTCGGTCTTGCTGGCGGCCAGGGCAATGCCGAAGTCGGCCACCAGCGCCTGGCCGTCGTGGAGCAGGATATTTTCGGGCTTGATGTCGCGGTGGATCACGTTATGGCGGTGGGCGTAGTCGAGGGCGCCGGCTACTTCACCGGCAATCCGTACCGCCTCATCGACCGGGAGTTGCTTTTCGGTGGCCAACCGATCGCGCAGTGATTCGCCCTCCACGAATGGCATCACGTAGAACACGGTGCGAGAGCCCTGCCCCGCTTCCGGATTGCCGATGGTCACCTGTCCCGAGTCGAACAACGGCAGGATATGCGGGTGCTGCAGATTGGCGGTGGTCTTGATCTCGGCCAGGAACCGCTCGGCGCCGATGACGGCTGCCAATTCCGGCCGCAGCACCTTGACCGCCACCTGGCGGTCGTGCTTGAGGTCGTGCGCCAGGTAGACGGTGGCCATGCCGCCCTGGCCGAGCTCGCGCTCGATGCGGTAGCGGTCGGCAAGGGCTGAGGCCAGGCGCGGCATGGCATCGGGCAAGGGAGCTCCAGGAGTGGCAACTCCCCTAAGATGCGCTCACATGCGGGTCAGCGCGAGGGGGTGAGCGGCGATCGCTCAGCAAGGTCACGATCCCTCCCGTCGCGAAGATCAGGGGAATCCCGTATATCGCCCACGGCCAGGTGTAGCCGCCCGCCTCCCCGACCACGACGAAACATCCAACCCCCCACGCCACGCCGACCCCGATGCTGGCCCATGCCGCGGCGGTCGTGGCTCGCGGCCAATGGAATCCGGCCAGGAGCGCAAATGCCAGGCCCGCCACGGGAATGTTGGCCAGGATGAGGCGGTCGAGGATATCGTCCACCACCAGGTTCGATCCGAGCCAGCAGATCACGGCAAAGCCAACGGTCAGGAGCCGCTGCACCGGCACCTGGCGCGCCGCGGTCCATCCAAAATCCGCCGCGACCATTGCGGTCATGGCACTCCACACCCCCGAAAGCGTGGTCAGGCTTGCCACGAGCAGGACGCCGAGTCCAATCCCCCGTGCCCAGGCCGGGGCCCAATCGGCGATCATCGCCGGCACCACCAGCTGTGAGTCTGCCAGGTTTCCGCCCTGCTCCCGGTACGCCGCAGCCGCCAGCACCATCATGCCGTAGAGCACCGCCACCAGCACGGCGGCCAAAGCTACGCCCCGGAACGCGATGCGCTCGGACCGCGCCGCAAAGATTTTCTGGCCATACCAGGGAGCGGCAATGTAGGTAAAGCAGGTCAGCACGATCAGCGTGGTCACGAATCGGAACGGCAGGGCGGGATGCTGCCACTGGGCCAGCGGGTACACCCCGGACTGGTCCGCCGGGAACGGGGCAACGGTGGGCGACGATCCGTCGCGGCTGAGCAGGAACAATCCGCACACGACCGCCACGGTCAGTATGAATCCCACGACGTCGGTCCGGACCACCGCAGTCAGGCCACCACGAAAGACGACGGCCAGTGTCACCAACGCGAGGAGGCCACTCCAGAGCCAAGGCACGCTGGCTCCGGTCCACGGCGAAATGAGCAGCAGGAACGACTTGAGGTAGGTGGCGCTGAAGCCGATCATGGCCACGATGAGCAGCGCCGATGCCGTGCGCCCCAGGGCGGGCGAGTACCGTTCCGCGAACAACTCCGCCACTGACAGCCGGTCGAAACGCTTCCAGGCCCGCGCCACAGTGAGCGTGTAGAAGGTCAATCCCACCAGGAAGACCAGCGGCAGGGCCAGCGCCATCGGGCCGGCGGCATACCCGGCCGCCGAAAACGCGAGCAACGTCGAGGTATTGAACTCGGTCATGACCAGCGTGGCGACCAGGGGGAACAGGCCGAGGTTGCGGTTGGCGACCAGAAACTCCTCGGATTGCCGCGCTCGGCTCCACGCAGCCACGAAGAGGACCGCCACCACCAGCAGCACGCCAAGCAGATCGGCCGCCACGGGAACGACCGACTCAGTCACGGAGCAGCCGGGAGGCGAGCAGGGTACGCTGGGCGGCGGTGTACATCAACACTGCGGCCCAGATCCAGGCCAGCGGCGCCACCCAGGCCGGGAGGAGCGCAAACAGCAGGTACGCGATGGTGGTCTCCCCCGCCTCGGCCAACCCCGGAGTGAATTGCAGCGAACGGTCATTGCCGGCGACTGTCGCACGCCGCTGTTCGAGGCTGGAGGAGAGCACCGCCGTGGTGGTAATGCAGAGCACGTACCCCACCAGGATCAGGAGCCATGCCAGATGCGGGTCCGGATGCTGGATGGCAAAGCCGACGATCATCAGGCTGTACGCGGCCATGTCCAGGGTGATGTCCAGAAATCCGCCGAACGCGGTGGCCCGTCCGTGTCCGCGGGCCACCAGCCCATCGAGCGCGTCGAGCAGACGGCTCGCGAGCCACACCGCCATCCCGACCCAGACCCAGCCGGTGGCCACCAGCGTCGCCGCCGCACCGGCCAGCAGGAACGCAACTACAGTGAGCTGGTTTGGGGAGACCCCAAGCTGGCCGAGAACCGCGGCCGGGCGACGGAGCCACGGAGCTATCTGCTGACGGACGCGCTCGTCAAACATTGGTCAGAACTGGTAGCTGGCGGAGAGCTGGACCTGGCGTGGCGGGCCCGGAGAAAAGAGTCGAATCGGATCGCCGGGATTGCCATACTGGATTCGGCTGCCAGCGCCGCCCAGCCCGATGGGGTATCCCCCCCAGTTGGTCCGGTTGAGGAGATTGAAGGCATCGAGGCGGAAGACGGGACCGGACCGGCCCCGCAGGGGGACTCGATACTGCACGCTGGTCCGCAGGTCGAGGTACGACGGCAATCGCTCACCATTGCGCGGCACCCCAAAGAATCGCGGGCCATTGCCCAGGAAGGCACTGCCGCGAACGGGCCCGACACCCAGCAGGTCGAAAGTGGCGTTGCCGTCGAGCCCCGACGACCCCGCGAGGCGGTTGACGGGCTGCCCGGTCTGCCAATCGGCGATGAGACTCACCAGCAGATCCGCCGAGGCGTGAAGGATTGAACGCAGGGTGACTTTGTGCCGGCGATCGTTGTTGGCATCGGCCCACTCGCTACTGGTGCACGGGGCGCCGGTCACGGCATCCACCAGGTCGCGGGAGAAACAGTTCGCCTCGGCGGCGGTGAAGTTGATGTCCTCAGTGTCGTTCTGGGCCCGCGACCAGACCCAGTTGGCGTCGAGGGTGAGTCGGCCGGCAGTGCGGCGCACCGACGTGTACAGCGCCATATAGCGGGCCCCGCCACCCGAGGCGCTGGTCGAGAGCCGGCGAACCCCTCCCGGCACGGGAGCGACCGGCCGGGTCCCATCGGCCGGACACTCGAAGGCGCTGGCACACGCCTGATGGGTACGATCACCAGGCGTGATCCGCAGCGGCGAGGCGTTGAGGTCCACATTGCGCGGCAGGTTGGAGGTTTCGGACCAGACCGCATCGACCGCCAATGCCCAGGTGGCGCCGAGTTGCTGCTGCCAGCCGAGAGTGGCCTGCACACTGCTGGGCTGTTCCAATCCGAGGGCAAAGGTCTCGAATACTTCACGCGGTGGTAGCTGATCGCGGCGCTGCTGCAGTTCGGCGGGTGTGGGTCCGCCGAGATAGGCGGGTGCATCGCTGCCCACAAAGGTCACGGTGGCGTTGCCATCCGGACCAAGCTGAATGGCATCCGAGTAGATGGCGTAGGGAAACTTGCCGGTGTATATGCCGATACCACCTCGGACGACACTCGTCGGGGTGCGGTACCAATTGAACGAAGCTCGGGGCTGAAAGTTGTTCAGGTCGGCGTCGCTCTGGCCCCGGCTGGTCAGGTCGTCGTAGTCCCAGCGGAGCCCGAACTCGAGCGTCACCGCGGGTGATACCCGCCAGAGGTCCGTCAGGAACGCACCCACGACCGTCTGGGTCAGGTC
>JAWXBA010000326.1:0-2676 GCA_034439775.1 Gemmatimonadota bacterium
CCCCCTCTTGATCTCCCCCCCGCCAACACCGACATTCACAACCATGACCATCCACCGCATCCGCCTCCTCGGCGACCCGATCCTCCGAGCCCGCTGTGAGCCGATCACCAAGCCGCGGTCCGCCGCGGTCCGCGTCATCCTGGACGACCTCAAGGAGACCCTCCGCGACTGGCAGTCCCGTTTCGGCAGTGGGCGCGCCATTGCTGCCCCGCAGGTGGGGGCGCCGGTGCGGATGGTCTATGTGGAGATGGAAAAGCCCTGGCCGCTGATCAACCCCGAGATTGTGGACGTGGGGAACGAGGACTTCACGGTCTGGGACGATTGCTTCTCCTTCCCCAACCTTCTGGTCCGGGTGTCTCGAGCCTACCGGGTCCGGGTTCGCTACCTCGACCCCAAGGGCGAAGAACACGAAATTGACCTCGAAGGCGATCGCGCCGAACTGGTGCAGCACGAAATTGACCACCTCGACGGTGTGCTGGCGGTGGACCGTGCCTACGGCGCCGACCCGTTCTGCCTGCGCGAGGAGTGGAACCGGCACTACAGCAGCCAGGGACGCTACGGCGAGCCGGAGCCGCGCGGCATGCGCGATGAGCATCATGAGGGGAGCCTGCTGTAAGCGGGAACTGTCTGACTCCGTAGTCGGGCAAGTTCCCAGTATGGTGAGAGGGAACTGTACAGCTCCGTGGCTGGGAAAGTTTCCAGCATGGTGGGAGGCAAATGCCTGGCGGTTGTTCCCGGCCCCATTTCTGGCAGCGGGAAGGGATCGAAAGCGCAGTTCCCTCTCACCAGCCTGGGAGTCGTCCTGACTGCGGTGTTGTACAGTTCCCTCTCACCATACTCGGAACCAAACCGGGCACGGAGTCGTACAGTTCCCGCCGTTAGAACCACCTCCCAATCCGCACCAGGCTCGCCTTCCTTCCCCCACTTCCCCACCCCGTCTCGAAGTGGATCGGTCCGATCGGGGTCTCCACCCCGACGCCCACGCGCGCGCCGGCGCGCCAATCGAGGTCGCCCAGGAGGGAACCGCCTGAGGCGATGCGCCCAGCGGCAACCTGAAGTCGAAGATCCAGCGGACCGGCCACCCGATAGGTCGATTGCACGCTGACCACTGCTTCCCGGTCGCCCCGCAGCTCATAGCGCTGCAGGCCGGGGAACCCCTCATTGCCACCGAGGACAAAGCTGTGGTGCGGCGGCAGGTCGCGTCCCCAGGCGGCGCGCAATCGTGGTTCCACCACCAGCCGTCCGGCACTGGCTCGCAACGCCGCCTCTGCCTCCCCGCGGACATACTCAGTGTTCCACTGCAGGTCGGCAAAGACCCGCCGGACTTCCGGCTCGCGCCGCCGCACCAGGACAACCCGCCCGCCGAGCGCCCAGTTGCGGTCGATACCTCGCTGTTTCCAGGTCAGCGGTTCGGCCGCCACGGTCAGGTGCCAGCCATTGGCAAATGGTCGCTCGAGTCCAACTTGGAGGCGTATCTCGGGGACTTCGTTCCGGGTGTCCTCGACACCAGGAAGTTCAAACTTCCGAATCACGTCGTTGCTGAACACGAGCTGCGCCTTGGGCGTCACCGCAAATCTGGTCAACCCGGTAAAGAGGCGGGCGCCCACTTCGGCCTCTCGATGGAACCGGGCCAGCGTCAACAACGCGCTCAACTCGATGTCACCGGCGCGACCGCGCCGCTCGATCCCACCGAGCCAGACCTGGCCGCCGAGTTCGTTGTCGTAGGAAAGTCCCACCCCGGTCAGGCGGTGTGGCAGTCGGCGTGCCGCCGGGATCAGCTGAACCGAGTCGCGATTGCCGGTCGGATGGAGCCAGACGCTGCGGTAGAGGTCCGAATCGCGCAGGCCCAGCACCTGAGCCGTCAGCGCCGGCAGGTCCAGGTCTTGTGCGGCCTGGACGTTGAGGAGCCGCTGGAGCAGCGGCGTCTCCTCGACCCGGGCGGTCCGGAGGCCGGTGACGCGGCGAGGCAGTTGCGTGGGTCGCAGCACTGCCGGCACCGGAATACAGGACCGGGTCTGCAACGCGGCTGCGCCCGCAGCCCGACCAATGGCAATCAATTCGGCCACCCGGTCGGGGGTAAAGTCGAGGTTGCCAAACTCCCGCACCTCCGGACGGACCAGCAGGTCTTCGGGGCCAAGGAGGGGACGTGGCTGTTCAAACAGCACCCCGAAGAGGCGGTCCGCAACCTCGAGGGGATCTTCCCCGGAAATCGAATCGGCATCGCTTCGGCGGGAGGTGACGTCGGACACCAATACTCGCCGGGCCCCGAGGTCGCGGGCCACCCCGACCGGGAGGTTGGCCGTAAGGCCCCCATCGACCAGGACGCGGCCACCGATCCGTTCGGGAGAAAAGACGATCGGGATCGCAATGCTGGCGCGCACCGCCTGGGCCAGGTCGCCCTCGCCAAGGACCACCGTCTGCCAGGCCAGCAGGTCGGTGGCCACCGCCCGGAACGGAATCGGCAGCGAATCGAAGTTGCCGCGGGCCAGCAGGTTGCCCCGCAACATGGCCGCGTTGAGAATCGCATTGGCGCGAGGCTCGTCCACCGAAGCAGTTTGCAGGGCAAACCCCTGCTCCCCCATCGCCCAGAGGACCACGGGCAGGCGCCCACCCCAGGCCAGCGGTGCACGGGGACGGGCGGAGCTGAACAGGTCGGTCAGCGGCAGGGCCCGGGCC
>JAWXBA010000327.1:0-10075 GCA_034439775.1 Gemmatimonadota bacterium
GCCGACCCGCGGGTCGGCATGTCGAGCCCGCATCGGCTCCTCGGGCAGCAGGACCATCGACTGCTGCATCTGGATCGTGATCGTGGCGGTGGAACTCTGGGCCGGGGGCTCCGCCGCGTCAAAGGTCTGGGTGTGACGGACTTCGATGTTGAGCGGGAAGCTCCGGATCCGATCGATGAAGCTGCGGGCCGGGTCATAGCGCCGGACCCGGAACTGGGTCCGCATCCCCTGGCTCAGGCCGCTGAGCGCGGGAGTGTCCTCCTCGAAGAACGAGGTGACGTCGATCACCGAGGCCGCCGAATCGGTGCTGAACGCCTCGATCCGGAACGCGCGCAGGATCGGGGCAAAGGTGTTGGTCTGGACCGAGTAGGCAATCGGCAGGGTGTCGGCGGCGATGTACTTGTAGTCCACCCCCTTGAGCAGGATCCGGTCGCCCTGGCGCTCCCAGCGAACCACCTGCTCGTTGAGGTTGGAGCCGGCGTTGAGGAACCCGCTCAGGTCCTGCGGGGCCTGGGCAATCCGGGTAATCAGGAGCATCTCCCGGCCCAGCAGGGAGTCGGGGATCTCGTAGAAGTACTTGGCGTCCACCTTGTGGACCGCAAAGAGCCCCTGATCCGAAACCGCAGACCGGGTAATGACGCGGTCATATGCCCTGGGTGCCGTATTGGCACCTCCGCCGGCCGGGCCACCAGCCGGCGTGGCTGCGGCAGGTGGAGTCCCCGATCCAGCTGGCGCTGGGGTCGGAACTCGGGTGGCTGGCTGGGAGGAGGCGCACCCCGCGAGGGCCAGGGCCAGGAAGGCGGCGGGCAGGCAGTGCTTGAACATGGCGGCTCCTGAACAGGAAACTGGCTGGAAGTGTGTCCCCACAAGTTACGGCGGCCGGCGCCACTCGGCGACCGGCGGCCGATCACGGCACCCCGACAACCCCCGGAATCGCCCCTTGGCCCGTTACCAGGCGCCGGTGGTAATCCACCTGGCCCAGGTGATAGGTCAAGTGGGTGGCCAAGTGACCGAGCAGGACTCCAACCGAGACCTTCTTGCCGTTGGTAAAGCTGTCCGGATGCTCCGTCTCCAGCACGGCGGGGTCGAGAGTGCTCAACGCCGCTGCCACCGCTTCGCTGGCCCGCGCCAATTCTGCCACCAGTTCGATGCTCGGCACGTCCCGTCGCCCGAACTCCGCTGGGCGGTCCCGGACATATCCGGTGCCGCCCAGCCGAGCCCCGATGAAGTGCTGGAGGTTGCCTGCGGCGTGCAGGGCCAGGGTCCCGGCGGAGTTGGCAATGCCGGGCGGGATGGCCCAGATCAGCCGGTCGTCGGGGTAGGCCTCGAGTTCCTGCTGGAACGAGGCCAGGTCGCGGAGCAGCAGGGTGCGGACGATGGCGATCAGCATGGGGTGTCCTGGGTTGGAGACCGGTTCAGGTGCAGGTGCGTTTGGATTCACGCGGGGGCGCGGAGACTCGGCTTCACATCGGAGACATCCCGAGCCGTAGGGGCGCTCCGTGGGGCGCCCGCTTCGAAGGCGAGGGATCTTCTTGACGCGGGACCGACGCCGATATGAAGGGCTGGGGTCCGCCGTCGGCGGGCAAGATCCCTCCCCCTCGCTCCGCTCGGGGTTCGGGATGACACCGGTATGCTACCAGGAATCGTTTCCCACTCCGCGTCGCCGTTTCCTCCGCGCCTCCGCGTGAGCCCTTCATTCCTAATCCAAAGAATCGGGGAGCGCGGTCACCAGGCGCATCGTTGTCACGACCTGGCCGGCATGGCGCGCGGCATGCTCGGCGGCATGAAAGAGCAGGCCGAGAACGGTGGTCGGCAAGCGAGCCCGGCCAATCTCCCGGGGCTGGAGGAGGTCGGCATCCGGGGTCTGGCCGAGCTGGCTGATCGCCGCCGCGATGACGGTGTTCCACCGCTCAACCAGCTCGGACCCGGCGGGTCGGGGGTCGGGCAGCCTCCGCTCGGTATCGAGGGTGGCACACTGCTCGGGCGAGAGTTGTTCCCCGCGGGCGTAAGTCAGCAGCCGATCGGTGCTGCCCGCCAGGTGCAGCAGGTGCCACCCGACCGACGCCACCCCTTCGGGCGTGGCCCAGAGGGCGTCGGCAGGCAGTTCGGCAGCCGCGGCCACGTCATCCCCCGCCTGCAACAATGCGTGGGCGACAGGCTGGAGGAGTGGTGGCACCGCCTCGATTGGACCTGCTTGCCAGCGTTCCAGCGACACGGCGACCTCCGCGACCACGATTGCAACGCTACCCCCTGTACCTGCGTACCAACTAAGCTAGACAGTTCCCGAATCGCACCCCATGCCCCGCCACGACCGGACCACATGCCTGGACTTGCCCGTCTTGCCTGCCTGACTGCCCTTGGGCTGTCGGTCCCCATCGTCCTCGCCAGCGCCCAGAACGCCCCCGGCACCGTGGCTGCTCCGTCGCGCAGCTACCCGATCGACGTCGAGGCGGCCGCGAGGCCGGTGGTCCGGGCGGTGCGGACCCCGCGCCCCCCGACCATCGACGCCCGGCTGGACGAGGCCGAATGGCAGCTGGCCGAACCGCTGACCGACTTCGTGCAGCAGCTGCCGGAGACGGGAGCGCTGGCCACCTTCCGGACGGTGGCGCGGATCCTCTACGACTCGAGCTACGTCTATGTGTCGTCGGAAAACTTTGACCCCGAGCCGCACAAGGCGATCACGGTGGGCCTGGAGCGAGACTTCAACTCGGGCAACAGCGACATCTTCGCGGTGGTCTTCGACACCTTCCTGGACCGCCGCAACTCGTTCCTGTTCATCGTGAATCCGCACGGCGCGGTGCGCGACGAGCAGACCTTCAACGACTCTCGGAGTATCGTGGAGGCGTGGGAGGGGGTCATTGACCTCAAGACCGCCTTTACCGACTCGTCGTGGGTGCTGGAGATGCGAATCCCGCTCAAGACGCTCCGGTTCGACGCCAGCAAGGGGACCCAGGACTGGGGGATCAACTTTGTCCGCCGAGTGCGTCGGATCAACGAGAGTTCGTACTGGTCGCCGCTCGACCGGCAGTACCGGCTGCACCGGATGTCCAGGGCCGGTACCCTGACCGGACTCGAAGGGCTGCGTCAGGGCCGCAACCTGCAGCTCAAGCCCTCGCTGGTGGGTGGCAATTCCAGCGGCGCCCAGGTGCCGGCGTCGGCGCTGGGGTCCAAGTTCGATGCCAGCCTGGACCTCAAGTACGGCCTGACCCCATCGCTGACCCTCGACGCCACGATCAACACCGATTTTTCGCAGGTGGAGGTGGACCAGGAGCAGGTCAACCTGACCCGGTTCTCGCTCTTCTTCCAGGAGCGGCGCGAGTTCTTCGTGGAGAACGCCGGCGTCTTTGCCTTCGGCGACGTGCAGGAGCGCAACTACCGGATGGGCGCCTCCCCCGGGGACTTCACCTTCTTCAATTCGCGCTCCATCGGGCTTTCGCCCGATGGCCGCCCGATCCCGATCCTGGGCGGGCTCCGGATGACCGGCAAGGTCGGCAGCTTCGACACTGGCCTGCTGACGATGCAGACCGAAGGCGCACTGGGCCGGCCGGCAGAGAACTTCTCCGTCCTGCGGCTCAAGCGAAATATCCTCGGCAATTCTGATGTCGGCGTGCTGTTGGCCAATCGGCAGGCCACTGAGGGCCCGGACGCGCGCTCGTTCAGCTACGGCATCGACGCCAATCTCCGGCCGGCCGCCGGCCTGGTGATCAACTCCTACCTGGCCATGAACGACGCCACCGGCACCAGCTCCGATGGCAATGCCGCCCGGGTCTCGGTGGCCTACCGTTCGGCACGCTGGAACAACTCGGCGATGTGGAAGCGGGTCAGCGAGGATTTCAACCCGGGGATCGGCTTCGTGCGCCGCCGGGAAATGCAGCAGTGGTACGGGACGGTCGGTGTCCATGCCCGGCCGGCGGTCTCCTGGATCAGCGAGCTCAATCCATATATCGAGACCAGCTATATCACCGACCTGTCCAGCCGGCTCGACACCCGAAGCACCACCGCGGCGTTGGATGTCATGTTCCGGCCTGACGGCCAACTGGCGCTCGAGGTGGAAGACGGGTTTGACCGATTGACGGTGCCGTTTACCGTGGCTGCTGGGCACACCATCGCCCCGGGGGGCTACGGCACCCAGCGGGCCAGCATCAAGTACACCGCCGGGACCGGCCGGGCCCTTTCGGGCAGCGCCGGGGTCTCTACGGGCGGCTTCTACGACGGCGACCGCACTACCTGGAGCGGCGGCCTGACCTGGCGGGCCAGCTACAAGCTGCGCCTCGAAGGCACGTTCCAGCGCAACGACGTCAGCCTGCCCAGCGGTGACTTTACCGCCGACGTGGCCGGTGGGCGGCTGCGGTACTCGTGGTCCACCAAGCTGTTCGGCAGCGCCTACGTGCAGTACAACACCCAGACCCACAGCCTGGTTGGCAATGCCCGGATCAATTACCGGTGGGCGCCGCTGAGCGACATCTTCGTGGTCTACACCGAGCGACAGAACACCGACCTCGACGTGCGCAACGAGCGCAGCGTGGCAGTCAAGGTGACGCGGATGATTGGATTCTAGGGAAGGGAACTGTACGACTCCGAGTTGCACCTTGGTTCCCAGCAGGGTGGGAGGGAACCGTACGACTCCGCTACCGTGAGAGCTTCGCTCATGGTGAGCGGGAAAAGCATGCCTGGCTGTTCCCGCCTACCATGCTGGGAACCCGGCCCCGCTGCGGAGCCGTACAGTTCCCGCCCACCATACACGGCAGCCGACCCGGCTCGGAGTTGTACAGTTCCCGCTCACCATACACGTTGGCCAGCCCTGCTTCGGAGTGGTACGGTTCCCGCCCACCCAGCACGCTCCTACCCCGTCATCGGAGGTCTGGGTTCCCCCTCAGCTCCTCCAGCTTCGCATCTACCGCGGTGGGAATCGCCAGCCGATCTGAAATCCCTGCCAGCTCCTCCGCCTCTCGCCAGGCGTCGAGCAGGAATTCGAGTTCCCCTTCCAGGGCGCGGCGTTCGGTCTCTTCGTGGACGGCCATTTCGAGAGCCAGGCGATCGCCTTCAAGAATGCAGGTGAGCTCCCTCCGCCCTCCCGGTCGCCATTTCGGGACCAGCCGGTCGGCAAGCGCAAGGTACCCTTCCGCCCCACCGCTGGTCTCCAGAATCAGGTTGGCATTCTTGAGCGCTTGTTTCCCCGCGCCGTAACGATTCACGACGGCCATGAACCCAGGTAGGGCATTTCGGGCTGCCGTGCCAGTCAGGGTTAGTTCGTGCTTGGTTCCGGGTCGTACACACAGCCCCGGGAACCCATCCTCAGGTTTCAGTATCATGGAGCCCAGGATTTGCATTCCTGTCAGCCGTCGAGACCCGCCACCCCCCTCTCTGACGGTCAGCACCTTTCGCACGAAGTTTTGATAGTGCTGCATCCATACAGGCGCCTGGGTCAAAAACGCTGCTCCCCCCAGAGCGGTACCTATTCCCAGGTAGATCCCGCCTCCGACGAGTGCGCCAGCCGCCGCCGTTGCCACGACGGCTCCCCTGGCAAACCGTCGCTGACGGGCTCGAAGCACCACACTGTACCGCCAGGCCGAGAACTCCGGCCGCAGCGGCTCGCCAATCCGCACCAGCTCCAGCCCGTCCGAAAGCCTGGCCAGTGCAATCTGTCCGGTGGAGGCCCGCTGCGTGGCACCGCGGTAGGCCTTTTCGCACTCCTCGAGCGCCTCCCAGCGGTCCTCGAACGGCACCAGGTTCCAGCGGCCGCACTTGCCGCACACGACCCAGAGTCGGCCCTTGTGGCCGTCAAACACCACCCGCCGCCCGATCGGCAGGTGCTCGATCGCGGCATTGGCGCCAAGCGGCTTCTGGCAGTGAAGGCAGGTGGAGTACATCTCCGCTCACGGGCTGGGTGGGGAAGGGAACTGTACGACTCCGAGTTGCACCTTGGTTCCCAGCAGGGTGGGTGGGAACCGTACGACTCCGCTACCGTGAGAGCTTCGCTCATGGTGAGCGGGAAAAGCATGCATGGCGGGTCCCGCTCACCATGCTGGGAATCCGGCTTCGCTACGGATCCGTACAGTTCCCGCCCACCACACACCGTCACCAGCCCCGGTACGGGGTGGTACTGTTCCCCTTCACTGCCGTTCCGGCTGCGCCGCACTCCCCGCCAGCAGGCCACCATCCAGCACAAACTCCGCCCCGGTGGTATAGCCCGACTCATCGGACGCAAGGTACACCACCATCTGCGCCACTTCTTCTACCGTGCCGAACCGTTTGAGCGGCGTGTCCTGTACCATCTGCGCCTCGCGCTGGGGGCGGTCCGGGCCGTCGCCGAGCATCACCTCCCACATCGGGGTCATGATGGCGGCCGGAAAGATGGCGTTGCAGCGAATCGCGAGCCCTTCCTTGGCACAGTGGAGCGCCACCGACTTGGTGTGGTTGCGCACCGCAGCCTTGGCCGCGCCATACGCTGCGGCACCGGGTGTTCCCACCATGCCGGACCGTGAGGAGATGTTGACGATGCTCCCAGTACCGGTGCCGCGCAGGGCGCGGATGGCGTGCTTGCAACCGAACATCGTGCCGTCGAGGTTGGTGGCCAGGACGGCATGCCAGGCCTCGAGCGACACCTGCTCCGGGTTGTGCGGCACGAAGCCATCTTCAAACCCGGTGATCCCGGCGTTGTTGACCAGAATGTCGAGCCGTCCATGCCTGGCCACGATGTCGGCCATCGCCGATTCCCATTGCGACTCGTCCCGCACATCCAGCGACCGGTACTCGGCCAGCGCGCCGAGCCGAGCCGCCGCAGCGACACCTTCGGCATCACGAATGTCGCTCAGGATGGTGCGTGCGCCCTCGCGCACGAACGCCTCCGCGATGCCGAGCCCGATGCCTCGCGCGGCGCCTGTGACCAATGCAACCTTGCCGGTCAACCGTCCCATGGACGTTGATCCCATCTGGTGAATTGTCGTCCGGAGGGGCGCACCGGGGTGCGCCCCTACGGGTTTGATCGCAATACGATGCGGGCCGAATCCAGATTGCCGCTGTTTGCGGCCGGGGTCAGCTTCAGGATACTGGTCGTCAACTCGTACAGGTCGATCGACCGGAACCGGGGAATTGTCTCGCCCCGCCGAAACGCCGGTCCCGCCGCCACAAATATGGACCCCATCGACACCAGCTCCGGATCGTAGCCGTGGGTGGCACCCCACGGTTGGCCCTTGGGCCGCCGGTTGAGCTGCGCCTGGGTCGTGATCGTCCAGCCCTCATCGGCAATCGCCACGATCGGTGTCACCCTGGGATGATCGTTGTAGTGAAACCGCGCCGGGATCTCTCCCTTGCGGTACACCTGCAGGTTGGGATGCGCCCCTTTGAGCTGCCGGTACGCCTCCTCGACATACCCAGGCTCGGGAATGATCGCCAGCACCGGGCTCCAATCCACCACCTGCACCCGATTCATCCGGATGTACCTATCGATCACGATCTGGCGGTCACCACTCAGTTCGGTCATGCCGTGGTCGCTGACCACGATGACATTGACCCGATTCTCCAGCCCCCGCTCGGCCAGCCCATCCACCAGCATGCCGACCGCAGCATCCGCCGCTGCAATCGCCGCGCTGACCTCAGGAGAATTGGGGCCATGATTGTGGCCGGCATCGTCGGTCATGGCGAAGTAGAGGGTGGCGAAGGTGACGGCCGAGTCGCCGGGGAGGGAGAGCCAATCGAGCACCATTTGAATTCGGCGCTCGCTCGACACCCCTCCGTCGTAGGGGCGCCAGTAGCTGGGCCGCGCCCCCTGGATCTCGGTTTCGGAGCCGGGCCAGAACAGCGGCGCGGTGCGCAGACCCTGCCGCTCGGCGGTGACCCAGATCGGTTCACCACCCCACCAGCGGGGGTCCTGGACCATGGTGCGGTTGGAGAGCGTGAACCGCTCGCCGATGGCGTCGTCCCAGATGTTGTTGGCCAGGATGCCATGCTCGCCGGGGTAGAGCCCCGTCACCATGGTGTAGTGGGTGGCAAATGTCTTGGTGGGAAAGACCTGGACCATCCGCTCGGCGTGGACCCCCCGCGCGGCAAGCTCGCGGAGGCGTACTGCCTCAGGCCGATTGAGATAGTCCCAGCGGAAACCGTCGAGTGACACCAGAACCACAGCTTGATGCTGCGCGGGGGAGGACGCCGGGGCGCAGGCGCTGATGACAAGGATGACCAAGAGTCGAGTGGCCCGGCGGATCGACATCAGGCTGCTCCTGGCGGGGTCAGTCTCGGAGGTAGAACTCCACCGTCGAGACGATGCGGACGATCTTGGCTGGTTGGTTGGCTTCATTGATGCCGGGGGCCTGGTCGCGGGCCAGGATCTGGAACACCCCCTGTTGGGCCTGTCGAATCCCGCCGAGCCGGCTCTTGGAATCCTGGGCAAACTGCTCGGCGGCGGCACGGGCCTGGGCGGTGGCCTCGCGGATCATGTCGGGCTTAAGGTCATTCAGTTTGGTGAACAAGTAGGTGGGGCCGCTGGCGCCGTACTCCTGCCCCGACGTCACCACCACGCCAGCGCCGACCAGGTCGCCGGTGGCTTGGCTGGCGGTGATCACCCGATCCAGTTGGGTGGTGCGAACCATCAGGGTCTGCTGCACCACGTAGCGGTTGGCAATCTGGGATGGCTGGCTGTAGGGATTGGCGTAGGCGTCGGTCACCTGGAGTTCCTGCAGCTCGGTCTGGGTCGAGTCAATCCCGAACCGGGCCAGGAAGGCCCGCACCGCCTGCAGGTTGCGGCGCACGGTGGCCTGGGCGCTGACCACGTCATTGGCGGCGGCGGCCACCCGGAGCGGCCAGAGGGCCAGGTCGGCCTGGACCTCCTGCTCGGCCAGGCCGCGGACGGTGACGAAGCGATCGACCTGGCGGGCACGGACCAGGCCTTGGCCAGCGAGGAGTCCAGCCAGGGCAATGCCGCCGGCCAGAATCAGGGCAGGGAGGAGTGAACGGCGGGTTTCGGTCATGGTACCAATCTACCCTCCACGACCTCGGAGGCCCACACCCCTCCCTATTCTCGCAGCGATCTTCCGTCCTCCCGCCGGGCTGACTCGCAGGGGGCAAAGCGGAAATGGTACAAGTCGCGCGGAATTGGTTACCTGTGGGTCCTCGACCGTGTCCCATGTGGTCGTCACAACGGACAGGCCCACCCGTGGGGGTGGGCCGCCAGGGCGGATGCCGGCGCATGCCCACCCGACCCATGCCCCGCTGGTCGTCACAACGGCCAGGCCCACCCGTGAGGGTGGGCCTGGCACCACCATCCATTTCCGATCGCATCGGCGCCGGCCCTGCCGGCGCCCATGGGCGCGTTGTCGGGATCGGTGCCTGCAGCCCCACCCTCACGGGCGGGGCTGTCCGATGTGTCAACCGGTGGTTCGCCAGAGAAGAGGGGCACGCCACGCGATGAGATGGTACGGTTTGCATTCGATTGGTACCGCAGTTCGGCGCGCCCCGCCCTAGAGTTGTGGATGAACATCCCATCGCCAGTGAAACGCCGGTCACACCGGCTGGCCCGGGTAGGGATTCATGTCATCTGGAGCACCAAGCATCGCATTCCGTTCTTGGCAGCGGAGATTCGCCTCGGGCTGTTTCCGTACATGAGCGGCATCCTTCGACGCTCGAACGGGACGCTGCTTGCGGGGGGAGGCTGGGTCGATCACATCCATCTCTATATCGAGATGCCTCCAACCATCGGCCTCTCGCTGCTGGTGTCAACTATCAAGTCCAATTCCACGCGATGGATCCGGCAGAACTTCCCCGATGTCAACGCCATCGGTTGGCAGCAAGGCTACGCCGCCTTCTCGGTCGATCGCCGACGGGATGATGGATTGATGGCCTACATCCTGAACCAGGATCAGATCCACAAGAATCGCTCCGCCACGCGCGAGCTCACCCTGCTCTTCCGCGCGTATCACATTCAAGACACGGGCACTCCCTTCGATTGACGCACCCATGGTCGTCACAACGGACAGGCCCACCCGTGAGGGTGGGCCGCCAGGGCGGATGCCGGCGCATGCCCACCCGACCCATGCCCCATGGTCGTCACAACGGACAGGCCCATCCGTGAGGGTGGGCC
>JAWXBA010000328.1:0-3900 GCA_034439775.1 Gemmatimonadota bacterium
CTGGGTCGCGGCGTCTGCGAGCGCGGTGGCACTGAAGGTCCCCAGCACCTGCTTGGTTCCGTTGGAGAGGATGGCCCGCACCTGGATCGTCTGGGCTGCGCCGGCGACAGTACCGAGGGTCCAGTAGTTCCGGGCCACGCCGTTGGTGTTGGTAGATGTGGCCACCACGTACATACTGCCGTTCCCGCTGGTCACCTTGAAATCGACGGTCATGTTGGCGATCACGCTGCCGCTGGCGTTCGTGGCTTTGACCACCAGCGGCAGCGGCAGCTCGCGGCCAACCACGCCGGACTGGTTGTTGCCGCTGACGATCGTGAGCGCGATCGTCGGGTCGCCCGACGTCAGCGCGACAGGGTTTTCGCCGCAGGAGGCGAGCAGCAGTGAGCTGCCGAGCCCGACCAGCAGCGGCGAGAGGTGAAAGCGCATGAGGAACTCCTGGTGTGTGAAGAGCGGGTGTGGCGCCGCGTTGTCAGGTGTAAGGGGAGCGTCGGTGCCACAAGCCCGGTCTGGGAGGGGAGCGATTCCGAGTGCGTTGTGATTCTGGTGGCGCATGACTCGCTTCCAGCGGGCGGGGTGAGATCGCGGAGCAGCTCTCATCTCGACAGGAGTTGGTTAGCTCCGCAACAGTGATGGAGGTTACGACCAATCTCTATCTCACGCCCGGATCCACCAGACCCGAGCGGGGCGCCGGGGGAGCTGGAGCGGGCAGTCCAAGGCGACTTGCCGAGGTCCTCGCCCAATTCGACGTGACACACGACATCTACGGCATGGAGCCCGGACGCCTTCTAGCCGTTCTCCCCAGTGAGTTCGATCGCTTTCGGCCAGTCGGCGAATAGTGATCATGGTGCCACTTGCGGCTCGGCCAAAATGTCCAATATTTCTCCCCATCCCTGCAAGGCTCCCCTGAATGTCCGAGCTCAAGATCCTCCGTGAACGACTAGGGCTCTCCCAGACCGAGGTCGCGGTCTTGTGTGGCTACAGTCCCAAGACCATCTACCGGTGGGAGACGGGGGAGACCACGACCAGGAGGGCGGCAATTGAGACACTCCAGCGGGTGCTTCGGGAGCGGCCCAGTCCCCCATACGTCGGCTCCCCTCGCTTCCGCTTCATCGATCTCTTCGCCGGCATCGGCGGCATGCGGCTTGGCTTCGAATCGGTCGGCGGGGAGTGCGTATTCACCAGCGAGTGGGACGAATACGCCCAGCGGACCTATCGCGCCAACTTCGGAGAATCCCACCCGATCGCGGGTGACATCCGTCAGGTCCCCAGCGAGCTAATTCCGCAGCATGACGTCCTGCTCGCGGGGTTTCCCTGTCAGCCATTCAGCATTGCTGGAGTCAGCAAGAAGAACGCGCTTGGTCGGCCTCACGGCTTTGCCTGTGAGACTCAGGGGACCCTGTTCTTCGATGTGGCTCGAATCATCAAGGACCACAGGCCCAAGGCGTTTCTGCTCGAAAACGTCAAGAACCTTCTCTCCCACGACAAGGGCCGCACTTGGACCACCATCCGGAACGTCCTGACCGAGGAACTTGGCTACTACATCGACTGGAGAATCCTGGATGCGAAGGGGTTCGTGCCCCAGCATCGCGAGCGCATCTACATCGCCGGCTTCCGCGACCTCACCGAGTTCAGCTTCAAGGACATGGAGTTTCCCGACCCCCTCCGTGGCCCGAAGCTGGCCAGCATCCTCCACCCGGAGAATGGGAGTGAAGCTCCGGAGGATCCCTTCACCGATTCCAAGGGAAAGGTCTCCCGCAAGTATGTACTGACCGACGGCCTCTGGAATTATCTGCGGGCGTACGCCGACAAGCACCGGAGCATGGGAAACGGATTCGGCTTCGGGCTCGTAGGCTCCGGAGATACGACGAGGACGCTTTCCGCCCGCTACTACAAGGACGGCTCTGAGATCCTGGTCAAGCGCGGGCGCGGGAATCCGCGGCGGCTCACCCCGCGCGAGTGCGCCCGCCTCATGGGCTTCGACGGGCAAGGCAGAGCGCCATTCCAGATCACGGTTTCCGATACTCGAGCCTACAAGCAGTTCGGCAACGCCGTTGTCGTTCCGGTGGTCGAGGCCGTCGCTCGACACATGGTTCCCTGCATACTCGGGACGAACACCCGAGCGTCGCAGCTAGTGCTCGCCTTGGCAAGAGCGTCCTGACCGTTGACTGATGTTGTCGATCGGGCGACCCGTAGCCGGATGATGGCCGGCATTCGGGGTCGGAACACCAAGCCCGAACTACTGGTCCGATCCTGGATTCATCGTCAGGGGCTACGGTTCAGACTACATGTGAAGGGTCTTCCCGGTCGGCCCGATCTGGTCCTCCCCAAGTACAAGACAGTCGTCTTTGTTCACGGCTGCTTCTGGCATCAGCACCGGGGCTGTCGGTTTGCGTATACTCCCAAGAACAACGCCGCCTTTTGGCGGGCAAAGCTCCGGGGCAACGTGGAGAGGGATGCCCGGCATCTCGGCGACCTCCGGCGTCTCGGCTGGAGGGCGCTGACCATCTGGGAATGCGAGCTAAGCGAGCGGCATTTGACTCGGCTGGTCCGCGGTATCAGGCAAGTCAGAGGAAGCTGAGCAAAGATTCCATGACCCACTTCGCCGTCAAGCGACTGGCCGCAGTCGAGATTCAGCCCGACACCTCCAACCAGCACGAGTTGAATGCGGGGGCGCTCAGGACGGGACTTGGATTTCCTGAAGGCCGAACGGAGGGTGTACTTAGCATCCTCTACTACCTCGTGCCCGATGCCGATCCCCAGGTTCTCGAAGGCACTTTTACCCTGTACGACTCAAGAGCAAATCACCCAACTCGCTCAGAGTACCGGCTGTACTACCGACTGCCCGGTCTCGTCGAGATTGCCCGCCCGGACGACCTGATGGTCCTCTGCCGGGACTCGGAATCAGGCGGTCTTCAGGGGGTTATTGCCCGACAGGGCACACCCATGGAACGCCACTTGGAGCAGTTGCTGGGAGCGGGCGATCATGCTTCCCTCCGGCGACTGGTGGTTAGAGCGCCCGGCGAGAGCAGAACAAGTGATGCAGCTGAATTGGTCCAGACCCTGCTGCCAGTGTCCTCGGCCACAGATATCGGGAAGGCGGCTCGCGCTCATCGCCTGTTCTCCAGTGCTGTTGCGAAAGAGGCGGTGCCGTCGACGAAACAGATGGCCCTGGCCGGAAAGGAAATCTCTGAGGTTGTCTGGGGCGCTCGTCTCGATCCGGACGACTTCATCAGTCGTGGTCTCGACGCCGAGTCAGAGCTGTACTTCACCATTGAGCGGGAGGTCGGCACACGCAGCCTCCATGACTTGCTCAAGGCGGGGCCCGCCAGTCTGGAGGAAATGCTCGCATGGGCTCTCAGAATTCAGCAATCCCGCAAGGCACGCCGCGGGCAGAGCCTCCAGAATCATTTCGGCTTTCTCCTCGACCGTGAAGGGATCCCTTACACGTCGCAGTGCGTCACAGAGAGAGGAGAAACCCCGGACTTTGTCATCCCGGGCCATACCAAGTATCACGATCCGGACTTCCCCGCGGAACGCCTGCGCATGGTGGCCTGCAAGTCCACGGTTCGGGAGCGATGGGGACAGGTACTCAAGGAAGCTGATCGGATCCGGGAGAAGTACCTGTTGAGTGTTGACGAGAACCTCAGCGCGGACGTCATCATCAGCATGCGTCAGGCCGACCTCAGAGTTTTCCTCCCGACAAGTACCCTCGATGGGTCCTACCCAACGAACTCGTCGAAGCATCTACTCGGCAATATCGGACAACTTGTCGAATGCTTGGCGTTGGTGCTCTAGGCAGCGTCCGGCACGATGAGTATTGGGTGATTGCGAAAGCTCCTTCTAACGGCACCGCTGTTCCCGTCCCACTCCTCCCCATCCGCCCAGGCGCACAACCCACCC
>JAWXBA010000329.1:0-8126 GCA_034439775.1 Gemmatimonadota bacterium
CTACCAGTTCGAACTCCCCGTCCACGTCATCAACCGCGACGGCTCCGAAACCACCAACTTCATCGACTGCTGGAAGGCCGGCCACTTCGCCCTCGAAGCCAAGGCCACCGACACCCCTGACGGCAACGACAAGCCGCTCCGCAAGGCCTTCGGCCAGGTCCGCAACTACGCCTCGCAGCTTTCTGGTACGCCGCCCCCGTTTTTGATGGTGGTCGATGTCCCTCGCACCCTTATCGTGTGGGAAGGGCGGAACGGGGACTGGGGCGGCTTCCCCGCCGGCCGGCGCATCGCGCTCGCCACCCTCCACCAGCGGCCCGACGACATCCGGCTGCTCCAGGACATCCTGGCCAACCCCGTCGCCCGCGACCCCAGGGGAAGGGCCCAGCAGGTGTCTCGCGCGACACTGGATCGGTGTGTTCGTGGGCACGAGGTTTGGCGTGCTACCAGGCACCAACATGTTGCGGGCGAGCGACGGAGTAGGACGCCGGGCTCCGACCGCAAGAACGTCGCCGAGTCAGCCGGTGCTCCGCCGTCTCCTGCTAGAATGTGGCGGGACGCCAGAGATACTCGGTGAGGACGCGGCCACCTTCCTCATCCCCGTTCGAGAGGAAGAACAGACTGGTTGCGGAATACGCCACCAGCTGGCCGGGACTCGGCAGGTCCACCGCAATGCGCCGCCCAGCGGCGTAGATGGTGAGGGTCGACGATCGCGTCGAATAGTCAAGACGGCTCTCGGCGATGAAGCGGCCGTGACTCACAACGAGCACCGTATCATGCAGTACGGCCATGGCATCGATCACGCTAACGCCCCGAAGATATGCGAACCATTCCGGATCGCGATCAAGAAACTCCCCAGGCACAGGAACACGCGCCTGCCGCCAGGAAGGGGGTGGGACGGTGATGCTATCCACCAGGGTGCCTGCAAGATCGTAAACGCGGATGAGGTAGAGGAGGTTCAGCGCGACGTATGTGCGCCCACCACCAGCCGCGGCAACTCGTCTGAACAGACTGGACCAGTAGGGTGGATCCAACTCGTGCGGAGACAGTGGTGCCGTCGCCTTCGCGAGCGCGCTACCCGAGGCAGTAGTTGGGACAAACGAAACTGGAGTGTCTCTGCCAGGGGGAGCCTGCTGGCCGAGGCGGAGCGCGGTGACGGGGAGCTGGCTGCTAGCCTGCGCCGAGCCATCCTCCGGACGACCCTGAAGAGCAACGAGCAGTTGAGTCGAAACGCCGATCGGTATCCCAACGGTGAAGAGGTCCGCCAAGGACGTTGGCCGGGCCGAGGTGCAACTAGCAAGCATGAGGGTTCCGAAGCACCGCATCGAAATCACCCCCTGGCGCAGGACGGCTCGGGTCATCCCGCGTGGAGGCTTTCGGAGAGACGCTGGCGATCCACTGATGTAGCCTCTCATGTCGGTCAGTCGGAAGACTGGGCCTGGGGTGAATACAGTTTGCCGCCTCGTGCACAACACAGTCCCTGCACCGTGACGCCGAGCGCCCTATTCGTCTGCTACAGAAGACGTCCGAATCGACGCGGGAGGTAGCACCCCCATCAGCACCCCCACTTGCGCTTCGAAGCTCCAGCCACAGTTCTGCCCTGCCGCCCGGCTATCGGCAAGCAGTACCACTCCCTCTCCGGTGAGGAGTAGTTTCGTGCTCGGTAGCCGTCTCCCAATCATTCTGGTCACGGATTCATCGGAGGCACTAACAACCCTTGTCTTCCGCATGACCCGCAGCCGGGTCCGGGCCTCAGGGGAGGGTGTCCCGACGACAACCACAACGAAGCGGTAGTCAAGGAGCTGCTCGAGCCGTGTCCATTGGCTCACCGCGTCGAGGCACCCCGAGCACCGCTCCAAATCCAGAACCCAGAGCAGGATCGGCTTAGCGTCAGGTGCGGCCTTGTCAGCCTCGGGCTCGTTGATCGCGAGCAGCGCCAAGGTCCGGCCCACCAATTGGTCCTCAGTGTTGGCCCGGAGGGAACTTGACTCTGTCTCGGCAAGGCGTTCCCGGCCCGACGCGTTCAGTGCCAGGAGACGCAACGTCATGCCAGTAGTCGCGATCAATGCGAGTGCGAAAATACCTTCGCGCAACATGCGACGCTTGGAGTGGGGCATATCGCCGCCTTTCAGCGAGCCTAGTGGAGAGGACGGATCTTGGCTCGGACGATCGTCCACTGCGCCGGAGGACTACCAGTCAGGACATACAGGGCGTTGCCGCCTCCCAGCACGCGCGCACCGGCAGGAAGAGACACGTCCTCCAGAATCTTTGCCAGCGACTGCGCAGAGTAGATGTCCAGTCGCTGATGCTCGGTCGTGATGCCCACTGCGGTGCGGTGCAGACGACCGTGAACGACCGCAAGGAGGCTGTCTTGGAACACGGCAATAAGTGCGATGACGCTAAATTGGTCGAGCCATTGGGCCCGCCGTTCGTCGGCATCAGGGGTAGCAAAGAAGCCCGGGCTCAGGACCGATGCCTCGCGAAATGACGGAGGTGCCTCGTTCAGGCTGTCGCGTACGGTTCCACTGGTGTCGTAGACCAGGATGGGATATCGGAGGGAGTACCCAAGAAACAACCGGGTCGTGGTGGCGGCATGTGGGGTGGAGGCGTAGCTCCCCCAGTATGGAAATTCGGCGAGCGAGCCAGGGCTTGGCGCCGATACGGACCACTGTACCTGCCAATCGCTGGAGAAACGCGTAAAGGAGGCGCTGCGGGCGGCGCCGGCAGTCTTGGCGACGGCGCTAGTGCCCATCTGCGTTACACCACCCACAGGGCGCGGTGCGACGCCGAATGTGGTGTCCAGCCCTAAGGCGCTGCCGAGGATGGTGACCCGGCCATTCGCCCCATCCACCACGGCGACCCGCCCGGACGGCAATTCCAGGAGGCCCCCGATGCGCTGGAACGTTCCAGGCGCTTCTCCGAATGTCCCAAAGCGGGCGATAAGGTGTCCATCTGGAGCAAACCGGGAAATCTCGCCGCGGTGAGGATCCGAGATGAGAAGATCACCACCTCGACCGACCACGAAGGCGCCGATGTCGCCAATGGGGCTCCCGGGGTGCTCCTGAAGGACGACCTGGGATTCCTCAGCAAACGCGGATGCAAAGGTAGTGCGTGGGGGATTCGGCGGTGCAAAACAGTGGGTTGTCGTGAGTGCAACCAGTGCTATTGAAAGGGCTGGTGCAATCCTACCTCCTCCCTTGCCGGGCCGCCTGGTACGGACTGCTACCGTTGGTGAGACAAGGCCCCCGCGCGAAATGTCTCCGGACTCTACCGACGGGGCTGACTCGGAGAGCCGGAACGGCGCCGCGCGGGACTTGGCTGTCCGGCATAGCCTCATGTCGCAAATTCGCAACATTCTTCAAGGATGTAGTAGCAATCATTGCCTTCGCAAATCTCGTCGTAGATGTGACGCTTTGCGGTCGTGCATCTAAAATCGCCAGTAGGTGTCCCGTACTCACACCCCGGCCCCGGGTCCTCTGCGGCGAGGGGGTGGCCTGCTAGGAACGCATAGCCTGCGACCGCTATGGCCGCGGCGCTGAGTAGGGGGCGAACAATCGATACAAGGGCTTTCATGGTACCTCCTCGAGAGGGAAATAGGAACGGATTGACGAGTCCTGCTGTCCGACCATGCAATCGGCATCTCGATAGGCGAACGTCGTACTTTGCGGCCGTACCTTGTGGCTTCGTGTGAAGGAGATGGCCCCTCCACGATTCCGCGAGCCAGAGTTGAAGAAGCAGCGTCGGCCAGCGCGACACAAACTTCGCAGGCTGCTGCCAGGAAGCAGAACACCGAACACTAGGGTTCGGCCGGAACTGCGGTGGTAGGAAATCCGCAAAACGTGGCTCCGCCATTCTGCTCCACCTAGCCTCCACTCAATACTCCTCTTCGACAGCAATGCGCGCAATATGACACTTTTGAACGATACTCTCCCTGCGTTGATTCCAAACGACTTAGCCATCGCGCAGCCCCCCCAGGCCTACAACTATTGGAGGACAAGCTGCCTCACCCGGGCAGCGAAGCACTTTGTCGTCGCTGACACTTCCCCGAACCGGACCGCGCAAGCCCGACGTCAGAACGGGCCGGGCACGCCGGGCCCCTACTGGTCCCATTCCCAATTCCCCATTCCCCGTCCACCTTTCCCCGTGCCCGCCGAGCTCCACACCGCCGCCGCCAACCTCGAGGCACTCGCCGCCACCTGGGCCAACCTCACCGTCTCCGAACGCTCCGCCTTCCAAACCTGGTTCCTCGCCTTTTGCCAAGCGCTCGACGTGCCCGGCCCGAATCCACCAACTCCCGGCGAGTATCAGTTCGAACTCCCCGTCCACGTCATCAACCGCGACGGCACCGAAACCACTCACTTCATCGACTGCTGGCGCGCCGGTCACTTTGCCTTGGAGGCCAAGGCCACCGACACCCCTGACGGCAACGACAAGCCGCTCCGCAAGGCCTTCGGCCAGGTCCGCAACTACGCGTCGCAGCTTTCTGGTACGCCGCCCCCGTTTTTGATGGTGGTCGATGTCCGGCACATGGGGCGTTCCCACAGCATTTCAGCGACTCCCGCGGGCCACGGCGCTGGATTCTTGGATGCCACGGCGATCCAGGCGGTACTTTACCACCGTCTCTTCATCCTGGTCATCCCGGTGGACAGCCAGGAGGTAGTCCGCACCGATCTCGAGCGGCCTGACTCGCCCTGGCGCCTCGACGCTGCACTGGAGCACACCGGCTTCATCGAAGACGAGCCACGGTGCCGGGGACTCCCAACCCGCGGCATACTGCCGGACCCAGAGCCAACCCAGCCGGTCGCTCTGGAGCGTGGCAAACCTGGGCCGGTCCTCGGCGTAGATGGCGCCATCGGGGGGAACGGCACGGGGGGAGATGGATGCCATGTGCGCCCGGTAGGCCTCGCGATCGGCGGTGGTGACTGGCGACGGCTCGGAGATCCAGGTCACCACCCGCCGGAGCCGGCTATCCATCCCGAAGTACAGGAGCCTGGAGTGCCCGTTATCACCCACAACCAGCACGCCGCCGAGCGCCGCTGTCTGATCGTTCTTGCCGAAGGGGAGGTAGTACCACCGTTCGTCTGCCACCGCCCGCTCCGCTCCGCGGCCCCTGGCAAGGACGGTGCTCCGCCCGGTTCCGAGGACCAGGCGCCCATATGACTCCGGGGAACGCTGAATCCCGACAGGTGGAGGCGTGGCGACCAACCCACCAGGAATGGTGAGGAGCGATCCGTCCCGGAATCGCCCGGAGATTGTGGAGGGACCCATCCCAACACCACCATCCGTCCCGATCTGCTGTGAGCCCAGGTACCCCCCAGCCTCGTCATGCATGGAGAGCCGCCGGTGGGTTTCATCCCAGACGAGGAGCGTATCCGGTCCACCCCGGTTCATCCAGGTCGGTTCGAGCCACTCTCCGGGGCCACCACCAGGACCGCCGGCAGAGGTGAGGTGAGTACCGTCCGCCCCATAAAACAGCAGTTCGCGACTTCCACCATTGAGCAGGGCGATCCTGCCGTCCGGAAGCGCGACGCCTCCCGCGACCCGGAACAGGATCGGCATGGGATCGCCCTGACCACCTCCCGAACGGATCGTCACCGTCGGAGACTTCTCAACCGTGATGCACCCGTGTGGGGAGGTGGGGCGGTGATTGACGACAATTGTGACACCGGCGCTGTCTCGGACGGTGACCGCGGAGTTCTCTGAGGCGCCTTCGACACCGTAGCACGCCACGACCAGGGGTAGGGTAGTGACTAAACAGCCTGGAATTTTCACTGGACCGGTGCCTTTCGATACCCATTGCGGCAGATGTGTTCCCGCGAGGCGAGGATTGCGACACCCGGACCAAGGTCCCATTGGGTGGCTCCCCCCTCCCGGCTTCGCCTCGCAAACCCGGGTTTGGCTGATCAGCGGTTGGGCGACGTTCGTGCCATGCCGACCAGCTCACCGCGCTCAATCGTGAGGGTGGGCGCCCCGGGTAAGGGTATCCACTCCGCAACGATAGCGCCATCACGAACCATGTATAGTGCCGGGAGTCTGCTCTGGTTGAAGATGGCCTTGGCGGAGCGTGGCGTGACCCGCTCGATGCGGCCCTCTATTCGCTCCCGGCTCAATGTTTGTCGGAAAAAGAGAGTGTCCCCGGGGTTGGAAACAACAACAAGGACGACGACCTCGCCCGTAACCGAGCCGTCTCCTGAGTGCTGGAGGGCACGGATCGCCTGATACACGCCCCTCAAGTCACAGCTGAGACAGTCCTCGATTCTGGCGGCAAGAAGTACCGCCATGCCAGGCTCCAGGCGCGCTACAGCCGGGGCAGCGTCCCCGAGAGTCAGGTCCGCTGGGGCCGCGAAACACCCAGCGGCGAAGGAAACGGTGACGGCGAGTATGCGGAAGTGGAGGGGCTCCCCCCCCCACCCCCTTCCTCGTTCTCGGAGCAGCACCAGACAACTCAGGTGGCGCAGATCCGACAACAGAATCCGCCTGAGCCTCCACCAGTGGGACAGACGGTGCCAAGACACGTCTTCGGGCCTGATCCCGTCCAGTCGGAGTTCTCGTCCCAGCACTCGTCCGCCGAAGCGAGGCGTGGCGTGATCGCACTTGCACCGATTCCGAGGGAGGCTGCGAACGCGAACGCAGCGACTGCTTTCAGCATTCTGCGCATCGTCTTACTCCTGTGGCGTGAGGTATGAAGAGAGTGCGCCGCATCACGGCCCCACTTTCCGCGTTGCGACAAGCCAGCGATTGGGCCTCATCCCAGCAGGATCTCGGAAGTAGTATTTCCCGTCCGCGATGGCGACGAGCGTCGGCGAGGGCGCCATGGCCCACACCAGGGCGCCGGTAGTATCCATTTGGAGCACCCCCCAGTCCGAGGCGAGGCCCGTGCCGACGGGTTTCACCCACTGAACGACGAATTGATCGTCCGCCACCCAGAACAGGTCGGTGATCATGGTAAAGCGGGTAATCCAAGCGTGCTGAGCCGCGGAGGACTCCAGATTGGGAAGTGGGCCGCCAGGAACGCGGAATGGATCAATCGGTATCGGGATGCGCGCGGTCGTGCGGCCAGACTCATCAACTATCATCAGTGTATCCGACAGCATATGGACCGCGGCGACTCGCGACCCGCGCCCGGCGACAAGGACCGAGGAAAATGTTGTTGTGACCCACCGGTCCAAGTGCTCAGGGGGAGGAAAAAAGTGATCCCCCACACGGCCTGCTTCGAGGTCCAGTCGGAAGAGGGTGGCGGAGACCGGGTTGGAATCCGACCCAGCGAGTATGACGGTGCGGTCATTGATGGTGACGGCGTTGCGAGCCGTGCGGAGCGACAGTGGGAGGAAGCGGGACGGCAGCGCGGAGTCCGTTGGAATGATGGTGACCGGGCCCACGATGTTGACGATCAGGAGGTGCTCATTCGGGAGCCGGATGGCCCGCTGAGGCAATCGGATGGAGTCCGGACGCGGAGTACCAGCTCCATATGTCTGGCGCAGTCTCCCCTCCGGCGAATAGATCCGGACTTGGTGTTCCTGCTCATCGGCCAGCAAGAACCCGCCATCCCGATCCACCGTGACGCGGGGGAGCACCGTCACGATTCCCGGGGGCTCCTCGAGGGTAAGTGTGTCGACAATTGTGAATAAAGACTCGAAGGGTTGCCCGCCGACAACGGAGATTCGATCCTCGGTGACAGTCGTGCCACTTTCTTCCCCGGTGCAACCCATGGTGCTGAACAGGACGAGAGCTGACAGACGCACAATCAGGATCCGAAGGACTCGCGCGAACCGGGAGCGGAGGAGTATCATCAGCCTGTCGGGTTGAGGTGAGATGCCGCTTCATCACTCGTCGGGAGAGCGAGGCCGCGGGGATGGGGCAGCGCGACACCGACGAGCCAAGTTCTCGTCAGTCGACGAGACCCAAAGACCCGACAACCGGACCGGGCTCGGAGGCTGGTCTGCCAGACTATGCGGAACGGAAGTGATTTGCACAAGGTGGAAAAGCCCCCAAAACGGCCACTCCGTCAATGTTGACGGAGTAGCACCCTTTCACCGCCCGCAAACCCGCATTCCTGCGTGGGGCCTACTACGTCACTATTGACGGAGTGCCCAACCGACCTCAGCGAACGACCTCGCCGCCCCGTCCCC
>JAWXBA010000330.1:0-11734 GCA_034439775.1 Gemmatimonadota bacterium
CCGATCGCGCACGAGGATCTTGGCGATCCCAACCTTCCCGACGGCTCGGCCAACAATGCTCGCCTGGCCGACTACACCGCCACGATGGAGGCGGTCGCCAAGGAGAAGGGAGTCGGGTTTGTTGACCTGTTCGCGCGATCCCAGGCGCTGTACGCCGACGCGGGCGCCTCACTGACCATTAACGGGGTGCACCTGAGTGATGAGGGCAACCGCCAGCTGGCCCGGGAAATCGTCGAGGCGCTGCGCGGAACGCGACTCAAGGCCCAAGCCGAGAGGGTTGAACAGGTGCGGACCGCCGTCCTCGACAAGAACAGGTACTGGTTCAACCGATACCGCGCGACCGACGGCAACGATGTATTCGGGACCCGATCGACCCTGGCCTTCGTGGACGGGCAGACCAACTTCACGGTACTCCAGCGTGAATTGACCCAGCTGGACAGCCTGACCGCCAATCGTGACGTGGTCATCTGGGCTGCCGCCGCCGGGGAATCGCTCCGGCCGGATGATTCCGATGTCCCCGATGCCCTCGCAGTCACCTCGAATCTTGACAATCCGTACTTCCAGGGCGGAGTCAGCGTCACCGGCACCTCGAACTACCTCGGCGGGGAGGAGGCGATCGGGAAGATGACGCTGGAGCGGGGCATGCGCGCCAACCTCTTCGCGTCGGAGGAGATGTTCCCGGAACTCGTCAACCCGGTACAGATGGGGGTGGACACGAAGGGACGCCTCTGGGTGGCGGCCTGGGCGACCTATCCGATGTGGGAACCGACCGGCCAGATGGGCGACAGGCTGCTCATCCTGCCGGACGACAACCGCGACGGCGTGGCCGACACGGCGATCGCCTTTGCCTATGTCCACAACCCGACCGGATTCGAGTTCTGGAACGGCGGCGTCGTCGTGGCTTCCGTTCCCGACCTGCTCTTCCTCAAGGACACCGACGGGGATGACATCGCCGATATCCGGATCCGGCTGGCCGGGGGATTCGGCTCCGCCGACACCCACCATTCCGCCAACAGCTTCGTGTACGGGCCCGACGGGTTCATCTACTACCAGCGGGGCATCTTCAACATATCCAACGTCGAGACGCCCTGGAGCACCAACCAGGAGTCGGGGCGCTCGGGAATGTACCGCTTCAACCCGCGCACCTACGAGTTCAGCTTCCACGCCCCGAACAGCCCCAACCCGCACGGCATCAGCTTCGACTACTGGGGGTATCACTACGCCACCGACGCCACCGGTGGCGCCGCCTACCAGGTAAGGCCGGATACCGCCGGAACGTTCCGCATGCGCCGCCTGCTGGAGCACACAGTGCGCCCGGTGCCGGCAAGCGGCATTCTTTCCAGTGCGCACTTCCCCGCACGGAACCAGGGCAACTTTCTCATCCTGAACGTGATCGCCTTCCTGGGCATCAAGCAGTACTCGCTGGCATTCAATGAAGCCACGGGAGACGTGCAGGGCACGGAAACCAGCGACCTGATGGTGTCGTCCGACCCCAACTTCCGTCCGACAGCATTCGCCAACGGGGACGATGGCGGCCTGTACGTGGCCGACTGGTCCAACGCCATCATCGGGCACATGCAGCACAACATCCGCGACCCAGCCCGCGACAAATCGCACGGCCGGATTTACCGGATCACCGTGCCAGGACGCCCGCTCTCGGAGCATGTGCCGATCGACGGACAACCGCTCCCTGCACTGCTTGCCGCGCTGGAGCACCCGATCGATGGCATCCGGCACCGGGCTCGGGTCGAGCTGTCGGAGCGGAACACCAACGAGGTGATTGCTGCCACGCAGATCTGGCTGGCCAGGTTTGACGCGGCAAACCCGGCGCATGCCCACCATTTCCTTGAGGGACTGTGGGTGCACCAGCAGCACAATGTCGTCAATCGTGAACTGTTGAGCCTGGTGCTCAACTCCCCGGTAAGCCATGCGCGGATCGCCGCCACGACGGTGGCGCAGATGTGGGATCACGGGGCGGCATCACAGGCGCGGCCCGCACCCGCCCAGGCCAGCGTCGATCAGCCAGTCGCAACGGTAGCGCCGGAGGATTCCGGTGCGATCGGGATCCGGACTGTGGTCGAGGAGATGCGCTACGATGTGCCCGCATTTACCGTGCGGGCCGGGCAGGCGGTGCGGCTCCGATTTGAGAACGCCGACTATACCCCGCACAATCTGGTCGTTGGGGAGCCGGGGTCGGCTGATGTGATCGGGAAAGCGGCAGATGCGCTTGGCGCCGCCGGTTTCGCTGCCCATTTTGTCCCCAGGAGTGCCCAGATCCTCGCGGCGTCGAAGCTCCTGAACCACCAGCAGTCCCAGGTCCTGTCGTTCACGGCGCCGACCGTCCCAGGGGAGTACGCTGTTCTCTGCACCTTTCCGGGTCACCGAGGGACGATGAACGGGGTCATGAAGGTCGTGCCCTAGGCGGCACAAGTCCCGGAAGCCCCGACCACGTGGCTCAGAGTTCGAGCGCCATCCCCACCCCCTGCGCCACCGCCCGGCGGTAGATCTCGGGCGCCACCGCCATGTCGTCCAGCGCAAGCCCCAGGTTCATTGCCAGGGTGCGCTCCGTGGCGCTCTGGCGCCCCGGCTTCGTTCCCGCCACCAGCTCACCAAGATCGGAATGGGGATCGGGGGTGCGCTGGAAGTACCCCACCTTCCGGTAGTACTGGAACTGGGCGTGATCGTCGGTGCTCAGGTGATCCAGTTGAGCCAGAGCGGCCGGCTGCCAGTAGGAATCGAAGTCCACCGCGGACCCAAAGCTGCCAGGCTTGAGCCACCCTGCCTCGATCACCGGTTCGGGCGCCTTGAGGATGGGGCCAGCCGTGACGACGAGGTCGCTGTCCCGCACGGCGTCACGCGGAGTGGAGACCGCCACCACCTCGACGCCAAGCTTCGCGGACATCTCCCCCGCATAGCGTTCACTGTTGGCCGGGGTGAGATCGTAGGCCAGGACCCGGCGAATGGGAAAGAGTGCAGCCAGCGCCTCGAGATTGGTGCGACCCTGCACGCCACAGCCCAGGATGCCGGCCACTTCGGAGTCAGGGCGAGCCAGGTAGCGGGCCGACAGTGCCGAGGCGGCGCCCGTCCGGCATCCGGTGAGCCAGGTGCAGTCCATCACGCAGGTCGGAAGCCCGGTCTCCGCATCGTTGAGGATCAGCAGGCCCGTCACATAGGGCAGCCCGCGCTGCGCATTTCCGGGGTAACCGCTCACCCACTTGATCCCGGCGGCCTGCATGGCAGGGATATAGGCCGGCATGGCATGGATGAAGGAGTCGGGCCATGGGTGGATGCCGGGCTTGGGCGGCATTTCCACACGTCCCTCACCCTTTTCCAGGAACGCGGCCTCCAGCAGGGCAATGGCCGTGGGCATGTCGAGCGCCACCGCCTCAACGTCCGAGCGGGAAAGGTAGAGCAGGGTGGGTGGTGTCATCGAGGAGAACTCCAAGTGTGTCAGGACGGGGGACCGCCATCCAAGATCACACCCTCGCACGCTCCAAAGCCATCCCATGCGGCCGGGGCCTCGAAAGTTGCCCTCACGTGGCTCGCGCCATAGGTTACCATCCTCTCGCACAACATGGAGGATGCGGATATGCTCGACCTCGTGCATTCCACACCGCGACGTGGCTTTCTGGCCCGAGTTGCCGCCTCAGCTGCCGCCGTTGGCCTGGGCGCACTCGCTCCCCGCAGCCTTCTCGGGCAACCGGTTCCCGGAGCCGCCCCTGCCGATCCTGCCTACAACGCCTGGCTCAACAAGATCACTGGCCAGCACAAGATGGTGTTTGACGCCCCCGAGCCGAACGGTGGGATGCCGATGGTCTGGCCCAGGGTCTGGCTCGACACTACCAATGGCCAGTACGGCACCACCGATGCCCAGAACACGGCCGTCGTTGTGGTACGCCATGGGACGATCGGGTTTGCGCTGAACGATGCCATGTGGGCCAAATACAAGCTGGGTGGGGTGTTCAATGTGATGGATGGCGCGGCCCAGGCCACCCGCAACACCTGGATCAAGCCACTGCCCCTGCCACTGCCCGGGACCGGCATTGAGGCGTTGCTGGCCAAGGGTGTGCTCTTCGGCGCCTGCAACATGGCCATCTTGGTTTACTCGGGAGCGGTGGCTCAGCAGATGGGGATGGATCCGAACACGGTGCGGGCAGATTGGCTCGCCAACGTCCTCCCCGGCATCCAGGTGGTACCCTCCGGGGTGCTGGCCCTGAGCGGAGCCCAGGAAAAGGGCTGCGCGATGTGTTTCGCGGGGTGAAGTAGCCCGGGGAAACACAATCAGGGAGCCACACTCAAGCGGGGGCGCACGACTGTGCGCCCCTGCTTGCCATCACGGAGCCCCCGTTGGCATGCGGGGCCCTGGTGCCGTCGGCCCCTCCACGTCAGCTGCGGGTCACCGCTTGCCCCCGACTGGAGGATCCGCAAAGTAGACCATGTTCGGCGCTTCCGACCGTGCCGCAGCGATGTCCGGTCGACCATCCCCGTCCAGGTCTCCGATGGCAAAGCCGTAGACCGACCCGGCCCCATCCCCGAACAGTACCGGGGTGAATCGCCGGCCGGTCCCTGCATTGAAATACACCGCCGACGGCGCCTCGATGTAGCCGACCACGATATCCACCGCCCCGTCCAGGTTGAGGTCGCCGATGACCAGGGCATACGGCACCAGGGTGCCCTCCGACAATGCGACCCCAGCCCCGAACTTGAGTCCACCATGGCCGAAGTAGATCACCACGCCACGCTGCTCGTCGCTGGTCACGATATCCAGTTGCCCGTCCCGGTCAAAGTCGGCGACGGCGGATACCCGCATGGTGGCATCGGGCGGCCCGAACGGCACCTGGGTGAACTCCAGCGAACTGGCGTCGGCGTTGTGGAGGTACAGCTGCCCCTGGCCTCCGTCCCGATGGGGCACGACCAGGTCGATCCGGCCGTCGCCGTTGAGGTCGGTGGCGGTGATCGTGGTGGCCGACTCGCGCGAGAAGCGTAGGCAGTCGCTGCCGAATCGGCCGCCACCCTGGTTCAGGCAGATGTAGTTGCCGCCGGGATTCGGGCCGCTGCGGTTGGCGACAATGATGTCGGGCAGCCCATCGCCGTTGAGGTCGGCCACGGTGGCGTTCCGGGTGTTCCACTCCGCCGCACCGAAGCTGGAGCCCACCGAGAATCGGCCCGACCCGTCATTCAGGTAGATCAGGCCGGGATCAGGATTGTCGTTGCTGATGACGACGTCGAGGTCGCCATCGCGATCTACATCCACCAGCAATCCCGAATACGTCCGGTCCGAGGCCGTGCCCAAGTCGTGCCCGCCGTCGAATCCGCCGCGGCCGTTTCCAAAGAGCACCCGGTCCACCAGCGGCCAGTGGCGACCCTTGGCCAGCACGAGATCGGGCAGCCCATCGCCATTGAGGTCGCCGATGCTGACATTGGCCGAGGTCTCGGAGCTGGTTTCGAGCAGGAGGGCACGATCGAAACGCGGGAGATTCGGGTTCGTCTGGGCCGCTCCCGTGAGCGGGGCTCCGGCAAAGGCGGCGGCCAGCAGCATCAGGCGGAATGAGACGGTCATCGCGAACTCCCCTGGCAGGGGTGACACGGCGGGAGCGGGGCAGCCAAGGGACCCGTGCTATCGCGCAAAGACGGTGAGCACCCCGGCCGCGGGAATCGCGGTGGAGAGCAACTGGGCTCCCGTGATTGTCTGGTTGGCCAGTGGCACCATGTACGCGCTGGCCGTGGTGTAGTCAATGCCGTAGGTCCCGGCCGGCAACCCGCTGATCGAGAAGCTCCCCCCCGCCGACGCCTTGACGACCACGACGAACTTTCCATTGCTGTTCCGGAACCCGACCGGGGCGAACTGCGCGTTGGCGGTCGTCGCACCGACACGCTCCGCACCGAGAGCAACATATCGGAAGTATTGGCGCAGGAACTTGGTCATTTCACCGGTACGGACCACAGGGGTGTTGTTCCCGAGCGAGCCCCCGAAGATCGGAAAGTAGTTGCCCCCAATGTCCCGGTCGCCGCAGAACGCCAGGCCGAACTGCTGCCAGGCCGAGATGTTGGCCAGGGTCAGGTCAGCATGGAGGTCCTCGTGGCCGCTGCCGCCATGCTCCAGCATCGCGGTCCGCATCCCGAACTGGCTCCCGCGCTGGGCAAGGCCCTGCAACTGGGCGATGGACGGAGGCGTGCCGTATCGGTGATAGACGATGGCATCGAGACCCTGGGCCACCCCTGCCTGCGGAATCATGCCGTCAAAATTCTGTAGCGCCGTCGACACCGTGCTCGAGCTCGGCCCGATGAAATCCGGGGTGAATCCCGCCTGGGCCAGCCGCGGCTTGACCGCTGCCAGGTTCCGGGCAATGTGGGTCGGGGTCCAGGTGCCCAGGTCCGGCTCGTTCACCAGTTCCAGTGAGTTCGGCACGAACCCGTACCGCTGCTGCAGGTGCTGGAACGCCGCCAGCACGAACTCGGCGTACTCGTCGGGGTTGTCCCGGTGCAGCTGGCCACTGTTGGCCCCGGTGTAGGAAAGGTTCAGCCAGAGCGGTTCCCCCCGGGCAGCAAGCCGCTGCTTGAGGGGGACAATCAACTCATCCATGGTGTAATCGAGGTAGCCCCAGGTGAACCCGGCAGGATTGATCACGAATGGGTCATTGTTGTCATTGACCACCTGGAACCAGAACACCTTCCACTGGTTAAAGGTGAGCTGCCCGGCCCGGAACGGGATGAACTGGTCCTGGGGATTCTCGAAACCGTTCCGGAGCCCCATCCGGATCCGGTTAATGCCGAGTTCATTGGCGGCCCGGTCCAGGACCTCGTTCTTGAAGGTGGCGTAGGCCCGCGGGTCGCACTCCACCTGGCCGATCTCCGCCAGCGCCTCCCACCCCGTCATGGTCTGGAAGCGTTGCGCGCCGTTCACGGCGATGGTGGCCAACGGGGTGCCGCCGGGAGTCACGGTGATGTCGGTGTTGGCCGAGCGGTTGTCCACCGTCGCGGTGATGCGGGCGGTGCCCGGGGTGACCCCGGTGACAACCCCGGTGGAGGTGACCGAGGCCACCGTCGCGGCGGCGCTGGTCCAGAGCACGCTCTTGCCACGAACCTCCGTCCCGGACGCGTCGAAGGCGGTGGCCTGAAGGGTCACGGTTGCACCCACCGCCACCGACGCACCGGCGGGCGCGATCGCCACCTGGGTCACCGCCGCATCGGTGATCCCGTTGGCCGAGCCGCAGCCCAGCGAAAGGCCGGCTATCAAGATGCCGCACCAACCGCGACGCCACTGGAACAAGGTACTGTCTTGCATCGAATACCACCGGTTGGGCAGGAGTAAAGCGTTCCAGGGGCCCGGCATGGGCCCTCCCTCAAGATAGGATCATCCCAGACTGGAGTCGACCTGTGGCCGGTGGGTCCCGGCGAAATTGGAGGGAGGGCCACCGCGCCAAATCAGGCCGGAGTCGCGGGCCACGTCACGCCTTTGTGGCGCTCCACGTGCTTCTCGAACCGGGCTGTCAAGGCCCGGAAGATTCCCTCACGTTGCTTGGCGTTCAGGCGTTCTGCCTATGGCATGCCGTCGCGGTCCTTTCCACTATCGGTTGCCGTTCGCCTGTAATCTCTGTCGCACTGGTCGTGACATAGCAGCCGTCACGGCCCCGTCTCCATTAGCGGACGACTGTCGAAGGAAGCCGTCGTGCCTGAAGCACAGCATCAAGTGCAGCGGCGAGACCAACCCCGATCGCGTAGCACACCAGATCAGACCACTGGAATCCCTGGCCGAGCACCAGGGCCCCGACCTGGGAGCTGCGCAACCCATCGAGCCACGGCGCGCGGTAGAGCTGGCTTACTTCGACGGTGCACGCGATGGCCGTCGTGCCTGCTGCCAGGGACATCGTCCGCTGTCGCGGCGCCAGGAGGGCCAGCAGCCAGAACACCACGGCCGCCCAAAGAGTGTCGCCGGCATAGTGTGCGAGCAGCAGGGGTTGCCCGTCGGGATATTGTCGCGATCCAAGTCCTGCGGCGATGGTCAGCACGAGCAACCCCAGATAGAGGGCCCTCGGTCTCGCGGAACGACCCGTCATCGGTGGCGGCACGGGCCGGGCCGCCCCACCCTGCCGGGCATCACCCCGTCACCCCCCCATACCAGCGCATGAAGTCGAGCCACCACTCGCTCCCCGACACCGGCCCCATCAGCAGGTGCAAGGTCACGAAAAACCCGAGCGAGAGCGGATATGCCAGGTGACGCTCTCCCGCACGCCAGTCGCGGACAATCAGCGCCACCAGGATGACGTCCACCGTGAGCATGCTGCCGTGGAGCGCCTCCATGAAGCCGACCTGCGGCGCCAGCACCCGGGCATACAGCCGGGTCAGCGCCGGCGGAAAACCCAACAGGACGGTGGCGGCCATGAAACGCTTGTGGGCGGCCGGCGTGCCGGCGTGCAGCAGGCCGAGCACCACCAGGGCGAGCAGGAGGGCCAGCGATGGCAGGTCGATGAACCCGAGCATCGGCGGCAGGAACGGCGGCATTTCTGGGTTGGTCTGCATTACCCGGACCATGTACAGGCCGCTGGCGACCAGGACCGGCAGCAGCAGCACGGCGCCAGTGCGCCCGGTCCACCGGTGCCAGGCCACGTGCCCACGCGACATCAACCACGACTGGGTCATCAGTAAGACCACCCAGAGCGTAGCGGTGACGCCGTGGATGGTGTGTCCCACCGAGCCGGTGCCGAGCGGCCGGAAGAACGACGGCCAGAATCCCGCCACGATGACGGCGAGGGCGGCGGCAAAGTACCAGTGCGCATGCCGATAGCTGGTCGGCATGGTCGCTGCGACTGAAGTCACGGTGATCCCCCAGACAGGGGTGGAGGGCAGATGGGAGCTAGATCGGGTGAATATCGCGCCCGCGGATTGGTTCGTCTACTGGGACGTGCCCGGAGGAGGTCGAGCCGGGTGCCGGACGCAGATGAACCGCGAGCGCCGTACCGCCCGTCTCCACGGCCGATCCCGTTAGACTTCTGCGATTCCACGCACCCTCCCATGACCGGTACAGGAACTGCGCCATGAATCGCCGCACCTATCGCCTTTGGCACCACTGGCTCGCCATCATCGGCGGGTTCTTCCTGGCCATCTTCACGGTTACCGGCGTGGTGATCCTGCTGCCGAAGCACCTGCCCTGGCCGTCGGTGCCCGAGGCGGTCCAGCCTGCGGCGGCGGTCGATCTGTCGGGGGTGACGGTTTCCCCCGCCGAGGCGGTGGCACGCGCTCGGACAATCCCCGGACGGGAGTTCCGCCTGTTGCGGGTGGAATTGGCACCGATGGGGCCGCACATGGTGTACACCCTGGAGACCAACCGGGGGCAGATCCGCATCAACGCTGCCACGGGCGAACCCACCGCGGCACTCACCGCCGAGGAGGCGGAGGCGGTGGTGCGGGCCCGATACGGATTCAACGGGGGGACGCTGGTTCACACCCTGGAGGACCAGCGGTCGTGGCGGTACTGGGGGGATGCTGGCCTCCCGGCATATGTCTTCAGCCAGCCCGAGTCGCGGTCAGTGATCTACGCCGTGGGGCTCGCCGACGGTGCCCTGCGGGTCCGCACCAACAGCATGCGGCTGCAGGATTTCATGGGCCGCAGCCACACCCTTTGGCCGGTGGCGCTCCTGACCGGAAGCCCCCGAGTCCACAACGCCGCCTTGCTGCTGACGGGGCTCCTGTCGCTGCTGCTGGTGGCGACCGGGTTCTTCCTGGTGCTGCCGCTGCCCAAGCGCCGCCAGGGCGCGTCGGTCAAGAACCCGGACTAGTCGGTCAGGCTGCTCCCACCACACCCTGACGCGGTTGCATCGGGGCGTCAGCATCCCGGGGCGCGCCGCCCTTGAACTCGAATTTGCGTTCGTCCAGGAGGCGGCTGCCAAGCTTCGGCGGGCTGGCGGCCACCAGGTGGGCGCGCAGGATGGCAAACCCCATGTCGGCCGCCGACATCCAGGTCCCGGCAGGAATCCCGGGGTACTCGGCGGCAAATTCGGGGCGCAGGCGGGCTTCACGACGGGTCATGATCACGAGAATCCTGTGGTAGGAGAGCACAAGCCTCCCCCATCGTACTCTCGAATCATCCCGCTGACCAGAGCGGCGCCTGCTCCCGTCCCCGCTTCCAAACCCGACTCGAGCTCTCCAGCCTGGGGCAGCCGCAGATAGCCCGGGATCCACTTGCCAATATCCGACCAAAACCCTAGGCTATCGGTATTCCCCACAACCATGGAGGAACTGGCAATGCTCGACTTGACGCATTCCACCCCTCGCCGCGGCTTCCTGGCCAAGGTTGCCGCCTCGGCTGCCGCCATCGGACTCGGCAGCCTCGTCCCCCGGACGCTGCTCAGCCAACCGCGGTCCACCCCGGTGGCGGCAGACCCGGCCTACGACGCTTGGCTGAACAGAATCGCCGGCCAGCACAAGATGGTCTTCGATGCCCCCGAGCCCAACGGCGGCATGCCGGTGGTCTGGCCCCGGGTCTGGCTGGACACCACCAATGGGCAGTACGGCACCACCGATGCCCAGAATCGGGCTGTGGTCGTGCTTCGGCACGGCTCGATCGGCTTTGCCCTGAATGACGCCATGTGGGCCAAGTACAAGCTCGGCGAGACCTTTGCCGTGACGGATGGGGCGGCGCCAGCCACTCGCAACACCTGGCTCAAGCCGCTGCCGCTACCCTTGCCGGGAACCGGCATCGAGGCACTGGTTTCCAAGGGAGTACTCTTTGGGGCGTGCAACGTGGCAATCACAGTCTATTCGGGCGCGGTGGCCCAGGGGATGAAGCTGGACCCCGCCGCGGTGCGCGCCGACTGGATGGCCAATGTGGTCCCGGGAGTCCAGGTCGTCCCATCCGGGGTGCTGGCGGTGAGTGGCGCCCAGGAAAAGGGCTGCGCCATGTGTTTCGCGGGCTGAGCCACCCGGAAGCATGCCGACTGGGCTGAATGCGCGCCCTGGGGGGAAACAACGATATGCCCCACGCAACGAATAGTTGCGTGGGGCATTTGGCGACCTGCGGACGCCCGCCTTACCGGACCAAGCCAAGCACCTCGCGCAGGGTAGACTCGCCGCGATCGCGGGCATACCAGCGCCGGACTTCGCGGTTGAGCTCCGGCTTCGGCATCCCGAGATTGGCCCGGAACCACTCCTGCAGCTCCGAGGGCCGCGAGCCCCAGTGCCCCAGCTCAAGGCAGGCAGCGTTCGTGGCGATCACGATCGGGATCGCCCGGGCGCCATCGGACAGGTACTGATCCATCACCTCGGGGTGCTCATCCCGCCGCACAACCCGCAGCTCCACCCCAGGCACCGACTCGGCCAGTCGCTGCAGGATCGGGATGGTGCTCACCGCGTCGTTGCACCAGTCCTCCGCCAGCACCAGCATTCGGAATGGAGCCAGGGCGATGGCCTGCTCGATGGCCCACTCGGGCAGCCGAGCCTGGCGGTGCACGCCGCGCCACAGTGCCTGGGCAGTGGTGGCCTCCGCCACGAACTGGTCAAAAGGGAGCGCATCTTCCCAGAGGGCGCAGAAATCGAGTGCTTCAGCGGTGATGGTCATACTCCTAGAATGACACCAGGGCTGTGAAAGTTCCCGGAGGACGGTGTGAAGCTGAGTTCAGGCGGGCGCAGGGGCGCCCTGGAGGGCGCCGCTACGTGCACGGAACCACCGACACCCGGCACCCGGCAGCCAACACCCAACACCCGAGACCCGAGACCCGAGACCCGAGACGCGATACCC
>JAWXBA010000331.1:0-13021 GCA_034439775.1 Gemmatimonadota bacterium
GTGCGGATCCGGCCGGTGGTGCGGGAGGAGGATGCCGCGGCGCTACGACGCATCCCCGAGCTCTACTACGCCGAGCTTGGGGTGCAGGTGTTCCTGCGGATCGAGTATCAGGGGGTCAGGACCCAGACAATGACGGTCTTCGGCGCCGACAGCCGGTACATGGAGGTGCTGGGCGGGACGATCCTGCAGGGCCGGACCTTTACCCGGGGCGAGGTGGCCTCGGGGGGGGCAGTCGTGGTGCTGGAGACCGAGTCGGCCGACTACCTGTTCGGCCGGATCGATGCCCTTGGCAAGACCGTCCGGATTGGTGGCAAGGCACTCAGGGTCGTCGGGATCTACCAGCGCCCCACCAATCTCTTCGAGCCGCCGGGCCAGCAGATCGGGGCCGTCGTCCCGTTCCGAACCGCCAAGGGCAGCTGGCGGTACGACGAGACCAATGCGCTCTTCATCATGGTCAAGCCGCGCCCGGGCGTTACCGTGGAACGGGCCCAGGACTTGGCCACGGTGGCACTGCGCCAGGTCCGCGGGCTCCGGCCCGCCCAGCCCAACAGCTTCGATATCCTGACCCAGGACCAGATTCTCGGCCTGATCACCAACCTGACCTCGATCTTCTTCCTGGTGATGATCGCGCTCTCCGGGGTGGCCCTGCTGGTCGGGGGGATCGGAGTGATGGCCATCATGATGGTCTCAGTGACCGACCGGACCCACGAAATCGGGCTGCGCAAGGCGGTGGGAGCCACTCGGCGGCAGATCCTCTGGCAGTTCCTGGTCGAGGCAGCCACCCTGACCCTGATTGGCGGCCTCCTCGGGGTCGTGGCAGGACTCACCGCCGGTGAACTGCTGAAGCTCGGGCTCGGCATCGAGGCCCGGGTGCCGCTCTGGAGCGCCGTGGTGGCCACCCTGGTGTCGGTTGCCATTGGGCTCATCTTCGGGATGATTCCCGCCAATCGAGCCAGCCGGATGGATCCGGTGGAGGCGTTGAGGCACGAATAGCGGGTGTCAGGTACTGGGTATCGGGTATCAGGTACCAGGGATCAGGTATCGGGAGCTCCGGTTCAGTCGGGGTCTCGCTTCAGGACCATTGGTCCCACAATCCTGTGCGCCTGCTATCTTTCGGCTTGTCGCCAGCACCTGATACCCGATACCTGATACCCCACCCCAAAAACCCACCTCCCATGCCCGTATCCCTCCTGGCCATAGCCGCCCACCGCGACGACGTCGAGCTGACCTGCGCCGGCGCCCTCATCAAGGCAGCCGGTGCCGGGCATCGGACCGGGATCCTTGACCTGACTGCCGGGGAGATGGGGAGCCGTGGCAGCGCGGCTACCCGGGCGGAGGAAGCCCAGCGGGCGGCCGAACTCATGGGGGTGGCGGAGCGAAGGAACGCCGGACTCCCCGACGCGCACCTGGCCAACACCGATGCCAGCCGCCGAGTGGTGGTGGAGCAGATTCGCCACTTCGCGCCCCGGACCGTCATCCTCCCCTACCCCGTCGGGCGCCACCCCGACCACCGGATCGCTTCGGAGCTGGCCCGTGACGCCTGCTACCTGGCCGGGTTGAGCAAGTACGACGCGGAGGGCACCCCCCATCGTCCCCACAAGATCCTCTACGCACTGGCCTACCGCGAGGACCCCATCAAGCCGACGTTCGTCGTGGACATTTCAGCGGAGTTTGACCGAAAGCTGGCCGCGATCCGCTGCTACGCCAGCCAGTTCGATGGGGCCCAGAACGCCGGCGAGATCTTCCCGACCGGACAGGACCTCTATTCGCTCGTCGAAATCCAAAACGCGCACTATGGATCGCTGATCCGGGCCAGATTTGGCGAGCCATACTGGACCCCTGAGACGATGCGGGTGGACGACGTGATGGGGCTCGAGGTGCAGTCGATGTAGAGAAGGGGCAGACTGCCCCCGCCCGCCAATCTAAAGCCCTAGCACCTGTATCGTTCCATAATGCAACTGGCTACGCCGCTTCTAGCGGGGCCGATCTTGACAGGATGGAGGCCGGTTCGCACCTTTGATTCTGCGGCGTCCGTACACCCGCAATTGTTCCCACATTACGAGTCGGAGACACGATATGCTCTTGTCTTGGGCCTCGCTTCGCCCCCCCCCACGCCCACTAGGCAAGCTGCGTGAGCCGTACGGCCTCTTCAGGCCGGCCGTCCCGTTGGTCTTGATTGGGCTCATGACCGGGTGCGGCTCGATGACGGTCGAGCCTTCCGCCGAGCCGAACCTGTCCGTTTCTCGTCAACAAGAGCAGCCCCCCCAAAGTCCGGTCTTGGCATCCTTGCAATCACCGGAATGGGCCCAGGCCCATGGCCTTCCCGTGAACCCGCACCGGGGGAATGGCGCGTCGATCACTTTCTTCGGTCCTGGCGGCTCGATTCGCCGTCACATCGTCCTATCGGAAGCACAGCTTCGCCCCGCGTCTCGAGTCAGGACAGCGAGCTACACTTCGTCAGCGGCCAGACCGATCAACCTTGTCGGCGTCCGGGACGCACCTCTCCCCCTGCGGCAGGGCGAACTCACAGATTCGATCGTGGTGATCGGCTCAACCGAACAGTTGTGGGTCTTCGAAGATGGTGTCCTGATCACAAAAACGATTCTCATCATCGATGCGGACACCATCATTGGAGGCTCGCAACTCGCCTTCGATGAACTTGGTGAGGCCACTGCCGAACAGTGGGTTCCGAGATCACTCATGGGCGCGATTGACGACCCGGAAGATCCCCAGTGGGAGATGAGCTACCCACTCTCCCCGGTACCGGGCGGCATGCGAGCGATTCTAGCTTCTTGTGAGCTGCACGCAAGCTCCGAAAACTGCCCCGATGCCATAGTCAGAGCGGTCGCGGCCGGAGTTGTTGCGGCGGCGTCCGGGGCACTCTGCGCGAAGCTCGCAATGATCCCAGGAACGTGCTGGTTGGCCCGAAACCGGGGCAAGTATTTCGCGGCGATGGTTGTCGTTGCTATAGCCGTCTGTGCCTACGAAGAGTGGGAGACAGGCTCTCCAGCGCTGCGCGATCCGCTCAGAGAACGCTACCCAGCCGGCGCCGGCAAATTGGGTCCACTCCGGCTGAGTCCAACGGCGTGAGGTTTTCTCCCGCCAGACCCAACACGGGCAAGTCGCCTGGCATGACAGGGCGCTGCCGCGGTGCGTCCACTCACGAGAATGCACCTACTACCGCACCTCAGGGGGCTGAACAATGAGCCTCAAGATCGCCCTATTCGTATTCGCCACGTTGTTCGCCCTCTATGTTGCGTGGGGCTTCCTCCAGGAGTTCCGCACTCGGTCGGGAAGATCACGACTCGGAGGCCTCGATTCCCTGCTCACGGGCCTCTGTGTAGCGAGTGCCGCCATTCTGCCTTGGGTTTCCCTGCCGTGGCTCTCGCGTACGGTAACCATCCTGACCGTTCTCGCGGCAATCATCGGCCTTTTCGCCATGCGACAGATGGTTCGGGCGGCAAGGGCGAATAAGAACGGTGCTGCATAGGTCTCACCGCTGTGCCTCCCAGCCCCTCGGCCAGAGGCCAAGCGCGGCAACAGCCCGTCAGTATGCTGCCCGGGCGTGGCTGGTACTGCCTGAAGGCGGGGCGCACCAACGTCCGCCCTTGCACTGCGACCCCCTGCCTGTCCGCTGGCCCCGACCTTATCTTTCCCCAATGCCCACTCATCCACCGATCTATCTCGACCATGCCGCCACGACCCCCGTGCGGCCCGAGGTGCTCGATGCCATGCTGCCGTATTTTGGCGCGGGTGCCTTCGGCAATCCGTCCAGTGCCCACCGATTCGGTCGAGCCGCCCGCGCCGGACTGGAACAGGCACGCCGGGAGGTGGCCCGGGCGGTCGGGGTCGAGCCGGGAGAAGTGGTCTTCACATCGGGCGGGACGGAAGCCGACAACCACGCCGTCATTGGTGGATGCATGGCCGCTCAGGTACGGGGTGAGCCGATGCTGGCCGCGGTGTCGGCGGTGGAGCACAAGGCGGTCCTGGCCGCGGCGCACCATGTGGTACGCCTGGGCGGGGAGGAACTGATCCTGCCGGTCCTGCCGAGCGGGCTCCTTGACCTCGACGCGCTGGATGCGGCCTTGGCCCGCAAGCCGTCTGTAGTCTCGGTCATGTGGGTCAACAACGAGACCGGTGTCGTCCAGCCGATGGCGGCAATCGCCGATCGATGTTGTGACGCGAAGGTGCTCCTTCACACCGATGCCGTCCAGGCGTTCGGGAAGATCCCGGTCTCATTTGTGGACTTTCCCTGCACCCTGGCCTCACTCTCCGGACACAAGATCGGCGCGCCCAAGGGGATTGGCACCCTGATCTGCCGGGATCGCAAGGCAGTGGAAGCGATGATTCATGGGGGCGGCCAGCAGTTCGGAATTCGCCCAGGCACCGAGAATGTGGCGGGGGCGGTGGCCATGGGTCGTGCTGCCACCCTGGCCGTGGCGGAATTGGCGGCACATGCTGCCCACCTGCTTCACCTGCGCCAGGAGTTGACCGAGCGTCTCCGCGCCGTCATCCCCGACCTGGTGGTGCATGGAGAGCACTCCCCCCGCGCTCCGCATGTGCTCAACGTCGGCATCCCGGGCGCGGACAGCGAGGCGATGCTGATGCACCTCGATCTGGCGGGGGTCTCGGCATCCGGCGGCTCCGCCTGCTCCACCGGCGCCATGGAACCGAGTCACGTGCTCACCGCCATGGGGGTGCCCCGCGAACTAGCGCTCGGATCGGTGCGCCTGAGCCTCGGCCACGAGACCACCGAGGCCGAGATCGCCCGGGCCGCCGAAATCTTCCCGGTGGTCGTGGCCAAGGTCCGCCAGCTGTCGGTGGTGCTGGGACGTGCCTGATAAGGTGCTGGTGGCCATGAGTGGCGGGGTGGACAGCTCCGTCGCGGCGGCCCGGCTGGTTCAGCAGGGCTACGAGGTGGTGGCCGCCACCATGAAGCTCTTCTGCCATGGCGACAATGTCCCCGACCGGCCGTGCTGCTCGCTCGACTCGATCAACGATGCCAGGCAAGTGGCACACCAGCTGGGGATCCCCCACTACGTGCTGAACCTGGAGGATCGGTTCTCCCTCCACGTCATCCAGAACTTCGTGAGCGAGTACAGTCGCGGCCGCACCCCGATCCCCTGCGTCCGCTGCAACTCCTTTACCAAGTTCCGCGACCTGCTGGCCCACGCCGACGCCCTCGGATGCGCCGCCATTGCCACCGGCCACTATGCCGTGGCCCGAAACGGTGCGCTGTTTCGCGGCACCGACCGGAACAAGGACCAGACCTATTTTCTCTGGGGAATCGACCGCGCCGTGGTGAGTCGGATGCTCACCCCGGTTGGAGAAATGACCAAGGCCGAGACCCGGGCCCTGGCCCGGCAGCTTGGCCTGCCAACGGCGGATAAGGAAGAGTCAGTGGAGATCTGTTTTGTGCCCGACGACAACTACGTCGGAGTGCTGGAGCAGCACCTTCCGGCCGACGCCCCAGCATTGACGCCCGGCCCGCTGGTGTCCACTGCCGGCGAGGTGGTGGGAGAGCATGCCGGCTTTGCCCGGTACACCATCGGGCAACGCCGGGGACTTCCCGGCGGCTACGCCAGCCCCCGGTATGTCGTGGCCATTCATCCGGAACGCCGGGAGGTCGTCATCGGCAGCGCCGAAGAGCTCGACGGCCACCGGGTCTCCCTGGAGGAGTTGAACTGGCTGGTGGATACCCCGTTGAGTCCCGGTGACTCCTGCCGGGTTCAGCTTCGATACCGCGCGGCCGACGTCCCGGCGGAGGTCCATGCCCGCGACGGCGACCGACTCGACCTGGTGCTGGGTACGCCAGTCCGGGCGATCAGTCCGGGGCAGTCGGGCGTCCTCTATGATGCCGAGGGCCGGGTCCTGGGCGGCGGGATCATTGCGGCGTGAAGCATCTCGTCCTGCGGTGGATCGTGGCCACCGCCGCCCTGCTGGTGGCAGTCTCGATCGTGCCGGGCATTCACTTCACCGGCGAGCCGATCCAGCTGTTCCTGGTCGCGGCGGTGTTTGGGCTCGTCAACGCCCTCCTCAAGCCGCTCGTGACACTCCTGACCTGCCCCCTGGTCCTGCTGACCTTGGGGCTCTTCGGGGTCGTCATCAATGCCTGGATGCTGCTGGCCACTGCTTCGCTGGCCGGCGACTGGGGGCTGCCGTTCGTGGTGGACGGGTTCCTTCCCGCCCTGCTCGGCGGCGTCCTGATCAGCCTGGTCTCCACGGCGCTCGGCGGGCTGTTCAAGGAACAGGCGCGGCCACCCGGCGCCCGCCCCATGTAACAGATTCATTACGACCCTTTCCCGCGGGCTGGCTCCCCCGCCAGAATTGAAGCCCATGCTTTCCGACCCCGAGATCCTCCCCGACACCGGTAGCCATCGGTCCAGCCTGGACCTGCGTCACCCGTCGCTGTACCTCAACCGCGAGCTGTCGTGGCTGGAGTTCAACCGGCGGGTCCTCCACGAGGCCCTCGACCCTCGGACTCCGCTGCTGGAACGGGTCCGGTTCCTGGCCATATTCAGCAACAATCTCGACGAGTTCTTTCAGGTCAGGGTGGCCGGCCTCAAACACCAGGTCGCCGCGCACCTGGTCGAGAAGACCGCGGATGGGCTGACTGCGGAGGAACAACTCCGCGCCATCGCGGCCACGGTGCGCGGCCTGCAGGCCCGGCACGAGCACTGCCTCCTGGAGGAAGTGCTCCCGGCGCTGGCGGCCGAGGGCGTGGCGCTGCTGATCCGGTGGACCGACCTCACCGCCACCGACCGGAAGCAGGTGGCCCACTATTTCGATCAGCATGTCTTCCCGGTCCTGACACCGCTCGCGGTGGACCCGGCGCATCCCTTCCCCTACATCTCGAACCTCAGCATCTCACTCGCCGTCGTCCTCCGGGACGAGGGTGGCGAGGAGCGGTTCGCCCGGGTCAAGGTTCCGAGGATCCTGCCCCGCTGGGTGCCGCTGCCGGGCGCCAACCGGTTCATCCTGCTCGAGCGGGTCATCATCGCCCACCTCGACTCACTCTTCCCTGGCGTGGAAATTCTTGGTGCCTACTGTTTCCGGATTACCCGGGACACCGACATGGAGATCGATGCGGAGGACGCCGACGACCTGCTCAGCCTGATCCAGGAGGAGGTCCACAATCGCCGGTTCGCCGAGGTGGTGCGACTGGAGCTTGAGGCCGGCACTCCAGACAGCTTGCGGGAACTGCTGCTCGAGGAACTCAACGCCGACCAGGTCACCGAGGGAATCCTGCTGACTGAGGAGGACGTGTACCCGGTCCATGGCTTCCTGGATGCCTCGGACCTCTCGCCTGCCGCAGGACTGGACCTGCCAACCCTCAAGGATGCGCCACATTCCCCAGTGGTTCCCCAGCGGCTGGCCGCAGGGCGGGACATCTTTGAGGTGATCCGCGAGGGGGACGTGCTCCTGCACCATCCGTACGAGAGCTTCACCTCTTCGGTTGAGCGCTTCATTGAGGCTTCCTCCCATGACCCGGATGTCCTGGCCATCAAAATCACCCTGTACCGGACGGGGACCGACTCCAACCTGCCTCGCCTCCTGACTCAGGCGGCCGAGCGCGGCAAGCAGGTGGCGGTGCTGATCGAACTGCAGGCCCGTTTCGACGAGGAGAGCAACATTGCCTGGGCGCGGAGGTTTGAGGACGCCGGCGTCCATGTCAGCTACGGAGTCAGCGGGCTCAAGACCCATACCAAGGTGATGCTGGTGGTGCGGCGGGAGGGCGACCAGCTCCGTCGGTACGTGCACATCGGCACCGGCAACTACGCACCGCGCACCGCCAAGCTGTACACCGACTTCGGCCTCCTGAGCTGTGATCCAGCCTTGGGGGCCGACCTGTCCGACCTGTTCAACGTGCTGACTGGTTTCGCCTCACCACCCAGTTACCGCCAGATCATCGTCGCACCCCGTGGCCTCCGCCCCCGCCTCCGCGAGCTGGTGCAGCGCGAGACCGCTCATGCCGCGGCTGGGCGGCCGGCCCGGATCCTGGCCAAGATGAACTCCCTCGTGGACCCCGAGGTCATCCAGAACCTGTACGAGGCATCGCAAGCTGGAGTCACGGTCGACCTGATCGTCCGGGGCATCTGCTGCCTGCGCCCCGGGCTGCCCGGGATCAGCGACCGGGTTCGGGTCATCAGCATCATCGGCAGGTTTCTGGAGCACTCCCGAGCCTGGCACTTTGCCAATGACGGGGACCCTGAAGCCTTTATCGGATCGGCCGACTGGATGCCCCGCAACCTCGACCGGCGGATCGAGGCAGTGGTCCCCATCCGTAATCCCAAGCACCTGCAGGAGCTGTTGACCATCCTGGAATTGATGTGGACCGACAACCGGCAGGCGTGGGACCTGCGGCCCGACGGAACCTATGTGCAGCGGGTGCCCGGACTGGAGCCGGAACGCGCCAGTCACCGGATGCTGATTGAGCGGTACGCGGGGAGGGAGAAGTAAGAAGTAAGAAGTAAGAAGTAAGAAGTAAGAAATGAGAAGTGAGAGGTGAGAGGTAGGAGGATGGCATTGAGGGGAGCACGACGGCTCCCCTCTCGCCCCTGCCGTCTCCCTGCCTAGTGCGGCAACTTGGCGCTGTCCGCAAGTTGCTTCACCAGCTCCTCCTGCTCGGGAGAGAGTTTCTCGAGCAGCTGCACCTCAATCTCCACCAACTGATCGCCCTTCTGGCCACCCTTGGTGATTCCCGCCCCCTTGATCCGGAACTTGCGGCCTGGCTGGGTGCCCGCCGGGACCTTGAGCACCACCTTCTTCCCGTCCACCATGCGGACGCTGATCTTGGTGCCGAGCAGCGCCTGGGCCAGGTTGATCGGGACCTGGCAATGGATGTCGAGTCCGTCGCGCTGAAAAAAGCGGTCTGGCTGCACCTGGAATGTCACCAGCAGGTCGCCGGCGGGCGCACTGCCCCGTCCCGGCGCCCCCTGGCCCTTGAGGCGAACCTTGGTCCCGGTGTCGGTGGCCGGCGGCACGGTGATCATGACCTGCCGCTCACCTCGGACTTCGCCCGCCCCGGCACACGTGGCGCACTTCTCCGACGACACCTTGCCGCGGCCCCGGCACAACGGGCACGGGCGGTTCACGGCAAATCCACCCTGCCCGAACGAGACGGTCCCCCGGCCGGAGCATTCAGTGCAGGTCGAAAGGGTCGCCCCCGGGGCCGCCCCGGTGCCACCACAGCCCGGGCACCCCTCAGTGACGGTCAGCGTCACCGGCACCTTGCCGCCGAGGGCCGCAGTCCGGAAGGGGATCTCGATGATCGTCTCGAGCGATTCTCCCCGGGGCTCCTCCCTCTTGGCGCCCCGACCAAAGATCGAGGAGAAGATGTCGCCCAGCCCCATCCCCCCGAAGTCATTGATGTCAAATCCCTCCGCTCCGCCCCCGGCGGTCCGGCCGGCGCCGCCGGTGGGCTGGCGTCTGGGCTCGAAGGCACCGAGCCGCCGCATCTGATCGTACTTCTTGCGCTTCTCGGGATCCGAGAGCACCGTGTGGGCCTCGGACACCTGTTTGAAGGTCTCCGAGGCACCCGGGTTGTTGGGATTGGCGTCGGGATGGTACTGCTTGGCAAGCCGGCGGTAGGCCTTCTTGATCTCGGCAGGCGTGGCGGTCTCCGCCACGCCCAGCACCTGGTAGAAGTCGCCGGCAGCCACTTAGGCGTCGCCCTCGTGACTGTAGACCTGGACCCGCGCCGCGCGAACCAGCGTGCCCTTGAATCGGTACCCCACCTGGAAGGTGGCGCTGACGGAATCGTGCTGCTCCGGAGAGTCGGTGGGGGTCACCGCGACCGCCTCGTGCTGGGTGGGATCGAACACCTGCCCCGCCGCCTCGATCCGCTCAAGCCCAGCCGCCTCGAGTTCCTTTCGAAGCTTGCGGTCCACCAGGATCATTGCCTGGTGCACCGCATCGACGGTCCCGTTGGGATCGGCGGCCACCAGGCGGTCCATGTCGTCCAGCACATCCACCAGCTTCATGACCAGTGCGGCCTGGGCGCGCTCGGCCACCTCGAGCCGTTCCCGAGCCACCCGCTTGCGATAGTTGTCGAACTCGGCGGCCAGTCGGAGGTGGCGCTCCTGGAGCTCCGAGAGTTGGTCGCTGAGCCGGCCTACCGCTGACCCAGCGGGCTCCAAGGGAACTCCCGAGTGCCCGGTAGCCAGGTCGGCGTCCAGGACGGTGGCATCGAGCTCCCCGCCTCCCGGATCAGAACCGTGTGGGTTCTCATCAAACTCTTTGTCTTCAGTCACTTACCATATCTCCACCAAAAGGATCGTACCGTTCAAAATAGCAACGTCCAAGTCTGCGCGCACCGTCAATCTGACAGGCGACGCCAAAGCGAGTACAGCGCATGCTGGGCCGACCGCGCCCGAATCTCGGTCCGACTCCCCGGAAAAACCACCCGTTCAGTCCAGTGGAACTCCCCGATCTGAAAACCGAAGCAGACGGTACCGACCGGTTTGGCGTCGCTGCCCCCGCTCGGACCCGCGATCCCGGTGATGCCGACGGCCACCTGGGCCTGGAAGTTTCGCGCGGCGCTGGCAGCGAGCGCTGCCGCCACCGGCTCGCTCACGGCTCCCTCCATGCCAAGCAGGCCGGGGTCCACTCCCGCGACAGCGATCTTCGCCGCATCGTCGTACGTCACCAGACCGCCGGCAAAGACATCACTGCTCCCCGGAACGGCGGTAATCCGGCCGCCAAGCAGCCCGCCAGTACACGACTCGGTGACCGCGAGGCGCCACCTCCGGAATCGCAGCCGGGTCAGCACCTCGCCCGCGAGGTCGGCTCCGTCCTGGCCATAGTCGTGCCCACCGGCCAACTCGTGCAGCAGGCCAATCGCCGAGTCCAGGAGACGATTGGCTTCCGCCACTGGAAGGCCCCACGCGGTGACGCGGAGGTCCACACCAGTCGCGTCCGGCAGGTAGGCCAGCGTCAACGGTGAGAGCCGATCCTCGATGGCGCCGAGCTGAGCGGCCAGATTGGACTCCGGAATGCCGGCGGTGCGGAGCGTCCGGGAAAGAATGACCGGTCCACTCCCGTCCGGGCCGGCCAGTCGGGGGATGACCTCGTCCCGCATCAGCCCGCGCATCTCCCGGGGCACCCCGGGCAGCATCACGACACGGCCAAGCTCGCCCTCCAACCAAAGCCCTGGGGCGGTGCCCCGGGGATTGGCCAGAACCGTGGCGCCATCGGGGACCTCAGCCTGGGGTCGGTTCGCCGGGCTCAGGGGCCGGCCAAGCCTGGCGTAGCGCGACACGAGCTCCTTCCAGACCGCGTCCGAGAAGGTCATCCTGCGGCCGAAAAGTGCGGCAATGGCGTGTTTGGTGATGTCATCCCGGGTCGGGCCGAGGCCGCCAGTGGTGATGACGGTGCCCACCCTGTCCAGGGCGTCCCGGACCGCATCCTGGATCGTCGCGGCGGCGTCGCCAACGGTGGTGCGCCGCGCCAGGAACAGTCCCCGCTCGGCCAGCGCCTGACCGATCCACGCGGCGTTGGTGTCCACGGTGTGGCCGAGCAGCAGCTCGGTTCCCACCGTGACGAGTTCCAGGCGCACTTCAGCCCTGGCTGCCGGTATGGAACAGGTGCCGGTGACGGTAGACGTAGACGATGAAGGAGTAGAGGGTCAGGGTCAGGGCGATGGCGAGCGTCAGCGCCACGAACGCGCCATGGAATTCATTCCAGAAACGCCCCAACTCAGTGCTGCCGAATCCCAGCGGCCGCCAGGCATCGCGAAACGCAAACCAGGCGATCGTGGCGCCGATGAAGATGGACTGGAAGATGGTCTTGAGCTTGCCGCCGCCGTCCGCCGCAATGACCACCCCTCGGCGCGACGCCCACCAGCGAAAGAGCGTCATCGCGAGTTCGCGGCCCAGGAGCAGGGCGCAGACCCAGAGCGGGATGCTGCCCCAGACGGGAATGTCGTACAGGTCGCGGCGCTCCGAGGAGATCCAGTAGATCGGGATCAGGGTGGCCAGCAGCAGCAGCTTGTCCGCGATGGGATCCAGCAGGGTGCCCAGATCGGTGACCTGCCCGCGGGCGCGGGCCAGCCGGCCATCGACGACATCAGTGACCGCGGCGGCGATGAAGATGGCCAGCGCCAGGAGCTTGGGCCAATACCCCTGGATGAAGGGGAGCAGGGCCACGACCGGCGTGATGAGGATGCGGCCGACCGTCAGGATGTTGGGCAGGGTCCACTGCACGGCGGTCAGCCCAGCGACTTGAGCACGAGCTTGCTGATGGCCCGAAGGGTGTCGAACACCCCGTCCCCCCGCACCGCGACCCCCTCGAAGTACGGCACCCGCTCCATCCAGACGCCGTCCACCTGCTCAATGAGAAATTCCCCGGGACGGTCGGGATCGACGGTCTGGCGCTGCCGGGCCGGATCTTCCACCGGCCACCCGGGATTGAGATTCTGCTGCAGCTCGGCGACCGGGGCGGCGTTCGGAAGGTCGCGCTTGTTGTACTGGATCACGAAGGGCAGTCGGGTCAGGTCATAGCCGTGCTGCACCATGTTGTCGTACAGGTTCTGCATGGACTCGATATTGGCTTCCATCCGCTCGATCTGGCTGTCCCCCACGAACACCACGCCATCCACCCCCTTGAGGATCAGCTTGCGGGAGGCGTTGTAGTACACCTGGCCAGGCACGGTGTAGAGATGAAAGCGGGTCTTGAAGCCACGAATGGAGCCGAGGTCCACCGGCAGGAAGTCAAAGAACAGGGTGCGCTCGGTCTCGGTGGCCAGAGAAATCATCTTCCCTTTCGAGGCCGGAGCGACCTTTTCATAGATATACTCGAGATTGGTGGTCTTCCCGCCCAGGCCAGGGCCGTAGTAGACCAGCTTGCAGTTGATCTCACGTGAGGCGTAGTTGATCAGCGACATGCCAGGGTGCCTTCAGCGGCCGAAAAGTTTGTCAATTTCATCGGAGGCCTCGCCGACAAACCCGGCGTCGACCTGCGGGCGGTGGGTGTCCTCGCGCTCGAACATCTGCTGGAAGATGTCCGTCAGCTCCCGGACCAC
>JAWXBA010000332.1:0-11160 GCA_034439775.1 Gemmatimonadota bacterium
CCAGGGCGCTGCCATCGTGCAGGAGGATGTTCTCGGGCTTGATGTCGCGGTGGATTACGTTGTGGCGATGGGCGTAGTCGAGCGCCGCGGCCACTTCGCTGGCAATGCGGACGGCATCTGCCACTGGCAGCTGCTTCTCACGCACCAGCCGGTCGCGGAGCGACTCCCCTTTCACGAATGGCATCACGTAGAAGACGGTGCCGTTGACCTCGCCGGAGTCGTGCAGCGGCAGGATATGCGGATGCTGCAAATTCGCGGTGGTCTTGATCTCGGCCAGGAACCGCTCGGCGCCGATGACGGCCGCCAGTTCGGGCCGGAGCACCTTGACCGCCACCTGACGATCGTGCTTGAGGTCATGGGCCAGGTACACGGTGGCCATGCCGCCCTGACCGAGCTCACGCTCGATGCGATAGCGGTCGGAAAGGCTTGCCCCGAGCGACTCGATGGTCATAGGCTGGCCTCAGGGCGGAGTCGAGTTGAAGGGACGGCTGACAGGCGATTCAGGGATTCAGTCACGAAGCCGCCCAAGAGCAGGAATCCGGCACGATGTCGAGGAGGGGCAATGACTCAATTGACCTCCCTCGGAGGCGCGGCACAACGTCGTGGCCCCTCACCCGACCTCGTCGCTCCCTTCCTCGACCCCCTCGAACAGGAAGGTGGAGAGGTACCGCTCGCCCGTGTCGGGAAGCATCGCCAGCAGCACGGTGCCTTGTGGCGACTGCTCGGCAACCTTTCGGGCGGCGGCGAAGGTCCCCCCCGACGAGACCCCACAAAAGATCCCCTCCCTGGTGGCCAGCTCGCGGGCGGCATCCCGAGCCTCGAGATCCGAGACGGTCACCACCTCGTCATAGACCGTCCGATCGAGCACCTCCGGGATGAAGTCCGGGGTCCATCCTTGGATCTTGTGCGAGGCCCAGTCCTTCCCCAACAGGAGTGCCGCCACCTCGGGCTCGGTTGCCACGACGCGGATGCCGGGCCGGGCCAGCTTGAGCATCTGCCCCGCCCCGGTCAGAGTGCCGCCGGTGCCGTACCCGCTCACGAAGACATCCAGCCGCTGGCCGGCAAAGTCCCGCAGGATTTCGGGGCCGGTGGTGTTGCGGTGGTACTCGGCATTGGCAGGATTCTCGAACTGTTGCGCCAGGAACCAGCCGTGCTGCTTCGCCAGTTCCTCGGCCTTGCGGACCATGCCCGAGCCTCGCTCGGCGGCCGGAGTCAGCACCACCCTGGCGCCAAGGATCCGCATCAGCTTGCGGCGCTCGACCGAGAAGCTGTCGGCCATGACCGCCACGAAGGGGTACCCCTTTACCGCGCAGACCATGGCCAGGGCGATGCCGGTGTTACCCGAGGTGGCCTCGACGACGGTCTGGCCGGGCGACAACGTGCCGCGCTGCTCGGCGTCGTTGATGATGGCGAAGGCCAGCCGGTCCTTGACGGACGAGAGCGGATTGAACGCCTCACACTTGACGTACATCGTGGTGTGCGCGGGTGCCAGCTTGTTGATGCGAATGATCGGAGTGTTACCGATCGTGCCGAGAATGTCGTTGTGTATCACGAAGGTGCCTTCGTCAGGGGTGATGGATTTCAGTTGACCAGGTTCAGTTGCCGACCTTGCGGCGCAGCCCCTCGAACCTCGTGCGGAGGGTGGCACAGCGCGAGGGCCAACGGGCGCGGGAGGATCACCGGTTCCCGATTCCCTCAATGGTCCAGACATCGCTCCGGAAGTCGCGGCCGACGCAGGTACCGAGGCGGCGCTCGAGGCTGATCGCCAGGGACCCCAGACGACAGGAGGACGGCATGGTGCTCACCCGGACGGGCACACCACCGTCCTCGCCCACGCCCCAGATGGTCGGGAAGTCGTCTGCACGTCGCCACATCGCAAAGTAGATGCTGCCGGCCGGCTGCCAATTGACCCCGGTGGTCGTGAGGGCCCCCGGCCCGTTGGGGGAGCCACTCGGCCATCGGATGATCGGCTGGAACCTCCATTCGTCGAGCGAGACCGTGCCCAGCATGGCCCCACCAGGCGATGAAACCACGAGTGCTGCGCGGGTTCCCTCCGGATTCGGCCCGAACGTCTCGATGGCCAAGGAGTCCGGGGCGGGGCGGGCTCGCCAGGCACCTCCGATTGAATCCAGGACCATCAGCGCCCTTCCATCGCCCGTCATGTCGAGAAAGCTGCGTTGTCCCATGGGTCAGGTGGACGCCCCCTGCCCCGCGGCCATTTGACTGAAGGGACGGCGTGAGGAAAGCTCCAGGCCGTCCAACCGGGGGCCGTCGGACGTGGAGTGCCCGAACGCGACCCGCCGGCCGTCGGCGGCACACCGCACCCCGGTCCCAAAGGGAAACCGTTCGGCACCGAGCGCCTCCTCGCGCCCGCTCTCCAGGGTCAAGGCATAGATGTTTTCCCCGAGGGCATCCCCCCGGCCGTAAGACAGCGTCGTGCCATCCGGCAAGATCGTAGGGTTACCATACCGCGTGGTGCCCCGGGCCTGTTCGAGGTGCACCGGGTCGTCCAGGGTGAGGGCATAGGTCCAGAGATCGGTCACCGCCTCACCCGTGGCGACAATCATGCGGCCGCTCCGTCGGGCAACGTCGAAGCGCCCCTGATAGAGCGTGGGCACCCGTGCCAGCAGGACGGTCGGCCGCGCGGAGAGCCGTCCCTCGCCATCAACCGGCACGCGGACGAGTTCGTCCTCCTTGACTGCCCCTACCGCAAAGAGGAGGACGGCATCTCCGGCGACGTTCCAGCGGACCGATTCGCGGGCAATGAACGACTGCCGTCCCGTTTCGATGCCGGTCCGGTCGAACACGACCAGGACCTTATCGGCACTCAACGCAGCGATGTAGCGTCCGTTCGGCGACCAGGCAATTGGGGATGCGCCGGTGAGCGGAGCCGGGACACTGTCGGCGACCTGGCCGGTAGCAAGGGTGAGGAAGAGCAGGGTGGTGTTGCGCCCGGGGTTCGCCCGCATGACGACGACCGTGTCTCCGGACGCATCGGTGTCGAACACGCCCTCGGGGCCGATCATGCGAACCACCCCGCCGGACCGCGGAACCACGAAGAGCCCGGCCCGCGTGGCGTCGAGCTGCCCGGCGACGACCAGCTGGCTGCCGTCATGCGACCAGCGTGGGGCACTGAGCGCCCGGGCCTCCTGGATGATGGAGATCGCCTGAGTGCTCCCGATCTCCTGGACCAGGAGTGTCGAGGTGCAGAGATCATAGATCCCGTGCTGGCAACTCTCGTCGGTGCAGGCCACCCAGGCCCCGGCGGAGGCAATGGCCGGGTTGGTGGTCCGCCCGTTGAAGGTGAGCTGCTGCCGCTGATCCAGGGCAGTGGCGGCACCGGACGGGGCCCGGCGCGCCATGAACGCCACGCCCAGCGCCGTCCCGAGGAGAATGCCAGCCGCCAGCGCCAGGCGCCAATCGAGACCGCGGCGGGGTGCCCACGCCGGCGTGAAGCCGGTCCCAGCAAACGCGGCCGCGGTGGCGAGCCGGTCGGCCGGCAGCTTCAGCAGCGCGGTGTGCACTGCTTCCGCCACATGCATCGGCACGGTGGACCGCAATTCCGAAAGCTGGGTCGGCGCGGTGGTCATGACCTTGGCGACGATGGCCTGCGGGGTGGGCCCGGTAAATGGCGGCTCACCGGCCAGGCTCTCGTAGAGCACGCAGCCCAGGGCATAGATGTCGGTGCGGGCATCGAGGGTGCGCTGGCCCATGGCCTGCTCGGGGCTCATGTAGGTCGGGGTACCGAGACTCATGCCGGTCTCGGTCATCCGGGAGCCGCCGTCGGTGCGGCTGGCGGCCAGGGCAATGCCGAAGTCTGCCACCATGGCGCTGCCATCGTGGAGCAGGATGTTCTCGGGCTTGATGTCGCGATGGATCACGCCGTGACGGTGGGCGTAATCGAGGGCACTGGCCACCTGGGAGGCAATCCGCACCGCATCGGTCACCGGCAGCTGTTGCTCGCGGTCGAGCCAGTCGCGCAGCGACTCCCCATCGATGTACGGCATCACGTAGAACACCGTCCCATCCACCTCACCGGAGTCGTGCAATGGCAGGATATGGGAATGCTGCAGGTGCGCCGTGGTCTTGATCTCGGCCAAGAAGCGATCGGCTCCAATGACGGCGGCCAGTTCCGGGCGCATGACCTTGAGCGCCACCTGGCGGTCGTGCTTGACGTCGTGCGCCAGGTAGACGGTGGCCATGCCGCCCTGGCCGAGCTCGCGCTCGATCTTGTAGCGGTCGGCGAGGGCAGCGGAGAGGCGGTCCAGGGCCTCACTCACCGTGATGCCCCGCCCTGCGCCGCAATCCGGCGGCGGATATCCTCGAACCAGTTGAGCACCACGATCGGGCTCGGCGTCCGCTGCCCGGCATCCGGGTTCCGCAGGACCAGAAACCGCTGGCCGTCCCTGGAGACGTCATACTGCGGTGACGATTGTCCCGCGTAGAGATACGAGTTCCAGTTGAACAAAGTGGTCCGCTCGACGACCCGCACCCCGGGCTCAAACGCGAGCCGGGCCGCGACGAGGTTCATCGATCCCTGATCGAGATAGACCAGTTCGGAGTTGGAGGCCCACAGCGGAACCGCCGCCGTTCCGGTCGAGACCAGCCAGCGCCCACCGGGAGTCATGAATGGGCGCACATAGACCTGCCATTGCCCGCCCTCGTCTGAGCCGTAGGCCACCCACTTCCCATCCGGCGAGACTGCGCCGGCCTCTTCCTGGGCATCGGTGGCCACCACCGGCTGGCGGGTGCGATCGGCGCCGGTCCCCACCGCGAAAACATCTTCGTCGGTCTTGGTGGCTTCGCCGAGTCCATCGAACAGAATCCACGAGCCGTCGCGGGTCCAGAAGGTGGTGCCCCCGTTGCTGATATCCTCACCTTCGGCGACCCGCTCCGCCGGGCCGGAGCCATCCGCCGGCTTCCAGTAGAGGTCGGCGGAATCGGCCCGCTCAGAAAAGAAGGCGATCATCCGACCATCCGGCGACCAGGACGGACGATAGTTCACCCCGTCGAACGTGAGCTGCGCGAGCGTTTGTGAGCCGACATCATAGATCCAGATCTGATTGCCGCCCTCGCCGGCGATGGTCACGGCGATCCGGTCCCCGGTCGGCGACCACCGCGGGTGCTGATACTGCCCCAAGCGAGAGAGGACGACCGTCTCCCGACCCGACCGGTCGACTTCGACCACCTGGAGACCGCCCTGGGTGAGCCCGGTCAGGTAGATCATGGCTCCGGAGGGGGAGATTGCCAGCCGGGAACTGCGGAACAACCCCTGCGCCACCTGGTCGAGGACCGGCACCGGAGCGCCTTCGATGGACTGGCTGTCCAGGTCGAACGGCACGGCGTAGAGCGCCCCGTTCTCGGTGGCGTAGATCAAGTGCCCTGTCCCGACGTACCAGCCGCGCCCGGCGCCCGGCACCAGGGTGTCGATTGCCAGCGTGGTGAGGTCGAGCAGCGCGAGGTTGCTCCGCTCGCAATTGCCAAGGCACTGCTGGAAGAGCACTGCCTTGCTCCCCGGCAGCACCGACGGCCAGGCCATGACCGTGTTCCCGCGGGCGTCCGGGGGCAAGAGCGCTTCCGAAACCCCACCCGTCCCGCTGACCCGCGACAGCATCCAGCCAATGGAGGTATACACGATGTTGCCGTCGTCGCCCCAGGACCCTCCCGCAAACCGCGGCAGCACATCCTCCGCCAGGGTGATGGCCGGGCCCCCGGTGACGGGCACCTTCTTGAGCTTCTCGTCGTCTTCGGTAAAGAAGCCAATCCACAGCCCGTCGGGCGAGAAGAACGGGGCGATGGCGTCTTCGGTGCCCTGGAGTGGGGTGCCCTCGATCTGATCGAGGAGCCTGATGTAGAGCTTGCCGACAGTGGCGCTCGAGTCGAAGGCGACATAGACGATGCGGGTGCCGTCGGGCGAGATCGCAAAGGGGGCGTCCTCGTCGCCGCCCTGCAACGAGAGGCGCTGGGTGGACGGCAGGGTCATGTGGAACCGGATGATCGGGTCCGCCGGCTCACTGCCACCGAGGAGCAAGAAGCCGAGCGCCGTCGCGACGGCTCCGATGCCGGCGCCCACAGCCAATTGGACGGCACGCTTTCGGCTGGACGGGCGGGCAGCGGCCGCCATGGCAGCCGCGGTCCCCGGCACCGTGAAGCTCGCGGTGGTGAGCGCGCTGGAGAACGCCTTGGCGCTCTCGAACCGGTCGGCCGGAAGCTTCTCCAGCGCCTTGGCCACCGCAGCGGCCACATTGGGCGGCACCGACTTGCGAAGTTCCGTCACCGGGCGGGCGGTGTCGGTCACGATCTTCATGATGATCTGCTGGGCGCTGGCTCCCACGTGCGGCGGCGCACCGGTCAGCATTTCGTAGAGCACACTGGCCAGCGAGTAGACGTCGGCGCGGGCGGTCAGATCTTTCTCCGCCGTGGCCTGCTCGGGGCTCATGTAGTGCGGGGTGCCGAGGCTCAGGCCCGTTTCCGTCATCCGGCCGCCGGCCGCCGCACTCACCGCCAGGGCAATGCCGAAGTCGGCCACCATCGGGCGGCCATTCTGGAGCAGGATATTCTCGGGCTTGATGTCGCGGTGGATGATGCCGTGCTGGTGGGCGTAGTCGAGGGCGTCGGCCACCTCGACGGTAATCCTGACCGCCTCATCGATGCCCAGCTGAGTCTCTCGATCCAACTTGCCGCGGAGCGTCTCGCCCTCGATATAGGGCATGACGTAGAAGAGGAAGCTGTCGGCGGTGCCGGAATCGAACAGCGGCAGAATGTGCGGGTGCTGCAGGTTGGCGGTGGTCTTGATCTCCTGCACGAACCGCTCGGCGCCGATCACGGCGGCCAGTTCGGGGCGCAGCACCTTGACCGCCACCTGGCGGTCGTGCTTGACGTCGTGGGCCAGATAAACAGTGGCCATGCCACCCTGACCGAGCTCGCGCTCGATCTTGTAGCGGTCGGCGAGGGCAGCGGAGAGGCGGTCGGGAGCGGTGGTCACTTGCGCAGCGCCTCCGGCAGCCCCAAGCGCGCCAGAACCTGCTGGTACGCGGGCTCGCCCCGGATCGGGTAGAGCGCCGGCACCGCGTTCAGGATCCACAACACGTCGGCGTCCCGCGTATCGAGTGCCCGATTGAACATCCGATACATCTGCTCCCGCTCGCCCAGGGCAAAGTGCAGGAACGCCTTCTGTCCGTAGCGTGGGTCGTCGGCGCCCAGCTGGATCAAGGCGCGACGAATCGTTGCGGTGTCGCCACGGGCGCGGGAGACGATGCCGCGTGCGATAGGATCGAACCAAAACGCGCCTCCCGCCACCGCCTTGGCCCGCTGATGTGCGCGCTCGGCCAACTCATGCTCCCCGGCGTCGGCATAGGCGTATGAGAGCACGTCGTTGGGCTCATAGAAGGTGGAGTCGAGCTCGATGGCGCGGAGCGCTGCCGCCCGCGCCTTGGCACCATCGCCACCGGACCAGTAGCCCCATGCCAGGTCGCTGTGCCACTGGCCGGTGGTGGGCTCCACTTCGATGTTGGCCAGGCTGGCCGCGACCGACTTGTCGAACTCCCCCATCTCCCAGCTGGTCCAGGCAAAGAGGGCTCGCGCCATGGCCGAGTGCGGGCGTGCCCATCCGCGGGCGAACTCCTCCTCCGCGCCCGGGAAGTCCCAGTCGGTGTGCAACCGGGCGAGCCCGATGGCAAAATGGGGATCCCCAAGGTGGTCGTCGAGCTGGATCGCGCGCGCCGCGGCTCGCTCCACCGCGGCCCGGGCCACTTCCGTGGGCGCAGTCTGGTAGAGCAATCCGTAGGCGTTGGTCATGGCCACCGCTGCCCACGCCGGCGCGAAGGTCGAGTCGAGGGCGATGGAGCGGTCGAGGTGCTCGACGCTCCGGAAGTAGCCATCCGGGGTGCGGAGGTTGGCCTGCTCCTGCCCCAGCAGGTATTGGGCGTAGGCCCTGGGATTGACCGTCGCACGGGTGGCGAGCACCCGCTCCTGCTCGGGGGTCAGGCGGGCCTGGATGCCGCGGGCAATCTCGCCCGCCACCTCGCGCTGGAGAGTCACGACCTCCGAGGCAGGTCGCGAAAAGGTCCGGGCCCAGAGACTCTCGCCGGTCTTCGGGTCGGTCAGCTCCACCGCCACCTGCACCACGTCACCCGAGGCCAGGACCGCAGCAGTGACCAGTGCATCGACGTTGAGTTCGCGGGCAATCTGGCTGATCGGCAGGGTGGAGCCCGCATACGGGACCACCGCCCGGTGCCCCATGACCCGTACCCCGGCCTCGGTCAGCACGCCGATGAGTTCGCGGGTCATCCCGTCAGCAAAGAACGCCTGGCTCGAATCGCCGGTCTGGTTGTCCATGGGCAGGACGGCAATGCGATTGATGGTGGACGCAGCGCCGTCCGATCGAAGCGCGGCGCTGCCAAACCAGCCAGCCGCCGCAACCGAAACCACTCCAACGGCAATCAATGCCGGCCGAAGCCGTGAGCGGCCAGACGGAGTCGCCGATCGATCGCTGGCGGAAAGTGCCTGCACGAACTGCGAGGCAGGGCTGAACCGGTCGGCGGGATTCTTGGCCAGGGTGCGCGCCAGCGCGCCCGCCACCGCCGCCGGCACGGTGGGCCGGAGGTTGGTAACCGGCGCCGCTTCCGTAATCATGTGCTGCCGGGTGATCGCCTCGGCGGTGGGGCCGGTGAATGGCGGCTGGCCGCCGAGCATCTCGTAGAGGACACAGCCGAGACTGTAGAGGTCACTGCGACCATCGACGTCGGGGTCGCCGGCCGCCTGTTCGGGGCTCATGTAGAGCGGGGTGCCGATGGAGGTGCCGGTCTGGGTCAGGCGGTCGGCGCCCGCGGCACTCATGGCACGGGCAATGCCGAAATCGGCGACAACGGCGTGCCCCCCATCCAGCATGATGTTCTCGGGCTTGATGTCCCGATGCACCACTCCGCGTGCATGGGCATAACCGAGCGCGTCGGCCACCTCGCGCGCAATGCGGAGCGCGTCGTCGAGAGGGAGCTGCTTGTCTCGGTCGAGCCGGTCGCGGAGGGACTCCCCCTCGACCAGCGGCATGACATAGAAGAGAAATCCGCCGACGTTCCCGGAATCGTAGAGCGGCAGGATATGCGGGTGGCGCAGGTTGGCGGTGGTCTCGATCTCCTGCAGGAACCGCTCAGCGCCCACCGCCTGGGCCAGCTCCGGCCGGAGCACCTTGATGGCCACCTGGCGCTTGTGCTTGAGGTCTTCGGCCAGGTAGACGGTGGCCATGCCGCCAGCCCCAAGCTCGCGCTCGATCCGGTAGCGGTCGGCCAAGGCCGAGGTGAGGCGGTCCAATGTATCGGCCATCAGTTGGGCACCAGTCGCTTGAGTTCCTCGAACCAGTTGATGGTCACCACCGCCTGGTTGGAGCCCGCCATGAGGCCTGGCGACTTGATGAACAGGAACGAGCGGCCATCTGGAGTCACCGTATACGATCGATGGCGGATGTCGCTGGCATAGCCAACTGTCGAGAAGAGGACCCGCGAGGCGACGACCCGGAACGCCTCTGCAGGTGCGACCTCAGCCGCCACCAGGTTCTGGTTGCCGTCCCGGAAGAACAGTTCCCGGCCGGAGGCTGACCAGAGCGGCTCGGAGCCCCCGTTCCGCGAGACGGTGTACTTGGCGCTGCCGGCATCGGGAAAGGGCCGTACATAGACTTCGGTCTGGCCAGACTCATCGGAGGCATAGGCCAGCCAGCGACCATCGGGGGACAGGATCGGGGAGAACTCCTCCGCCTTGGAGTCCACCACCGGCACGACCGTGCTGTCACCCGAGGTGCGCATCGCCAGGATGTCCCGGCCGCCCCCTGACCCGGCGCGGAGCAGCACCCACTGGCCGTCGGCGGAATAGACCGCCTCATCCACAGACTGGTTGATCCGCAGCAGGGGAGTCGGTCGGGCACTGCCATCGGCCCGGACCCGATAGGTGGTGATCCTGCCGCGCTGGTCGGAGGTGAAGATCACCTCGCGCCCATCTGGACTCCAGCTCGGCCGGTAGTTGAAGGTGCCCCCGGAGGACAACTTCGTGAGGGCTCCAGTCGCCATGGCCCTGACCCAGAGCTCGGTGCGGCCGGCTCGCACCACGCCAATCACCAGCCGCGACCCGTCGGGGGAAAGCGATGGTGTGGTGAACTCTCCCTTCCAGGCGGGATCGACAAGTTCCTCCTGGCCACCCTCGCGAGGCAGCCGCACCACCTGTCCCAGTGGGGGGGCGGGTTGATACAGGAGAGTGCCGGTATTGGACAGCGTGAGCGATCGGATCACCGTCGCCCAGATGGCCACATTGTCAGCGACGGTGATGAATCCCCCACGGGTCTTTCCGGTGGCGGGATCGAAGGATGCCGCCTGGAGCGTCCCGTCCGCGCCTGCCACGAGGAGATGGCCCGTTGGAGAGTAGAGGCCCATCATCCCGGTCGCCACCGCCGTCACCGCTCCGGTAGCGGGGTCGAGCACCCCCACCCGCGGATCGCCGTCCTGCGGCTGCACGGACAGGAGAATCAGTGAGCCGCCGGGTAGCAGTTGGGGCCAGAGGAAGAAGAGCTCGCCTGCCGCCGAGTCGGGCCGAGCCACGAATTCGGGAGCGCCGCCGCTGGCGCGAATCCGCATCAGATCGCGGCCGTAGGACTCGCCGTGCAGGTAGTAGATCCAGCCGTCGTCAGTCCAGGCCAGCCCGGAACCATAGGTCGAGTCGGCCACCAGCGTGCGCGCCGATCCGCCATCGAGGGAGATGATCTTGAGCGGGCCCGGAAAGCCGTTGTTGAGGGCGATCGACCGGCCGTCGGGCGAAAACGCCGTGGCCCAGGCGGCCTCGGAGCCCTGAATCAGCTTTGCCGCGAGGGCGTCGGACGGCCGCAGCATCAGGGCTCCCTCGGCGTTGGAGTAGATCAGCCGGGAGCCATCTGGAGAGAGCAGTGGATTGGCAAAGTTGGGCAACGACTGGTCCATGGTCACGAAGAATCGGTGAACCTGGCCCGGTGATCCTCCCCGCATCCAGCCGACGGCGGCCACGACCCCAAGCGCAGCGGCCAGGAGCCCCACCCCAGCGGCGATCCGTTTCCACCGACCATCCCCTGCAACGGCTCCCTGAGCCGCCACCGCCGCCGTGGTGTAGGACCGATCCGCCAGCGCCGCGGAAAAGTCCGCCGCG
>JAWXBA010000333.1:0-6632 GCA_034439775.1 Gemmatimonadota bacterium
CCGATACCCGATACCCGATACCCGATACCCGGTACCCGATACCCGCCACCCGATACCCATCACCTAGTACCGCACCAAAGGCGCATTCGGCGCCATCCCCCGCGCTACTTTCTGCTTCCGGACCATCTCCGCCACATCGGCCAGGAGCTGCTTGGCGTCGTACACGATGCCGTCCTTGATCGTGTACCGCACCCCGCCCACCCGCTCCGGCTTGCCGGTCTGCTCATTCAAACGCACGGCGCCGGTGCCGTACAAGACCTTGAAATTCTGGAGCGGGTTCTGGTCCACGATGATCAGGTCGGCCAGCAGTCCGGGGCGGACGATGCCGTACTCGATCGGGATGCCCTTGGGCTCGAAGATCGCTTCGGCGCCATGCAGGGTCGCCGCGCGGACGACTTCCAAGGGATGGAAACCAGCGTGCTGCAGCAGCTCCAGCTCCTCGATGAGCCCGAAGCCGTAGAGCTTGTAGATGAATCCAGCGTCGGATCCCGTGGTGACCCGGCCGCCGGCATTCTTGTAGTCGTTGAGGAACGACATCCAGACCTGATAGAACTTGGTCCAGGCCACCTCATCCGCAGTGGTCCAGTCAAACCAGTACGACCCGTGCGCCTCCCGGCTCGGCGTGTAAAAATCCCACATCGAGGGCAGGGTGTAGGTGTCGTGCCAGTCGGCGTTCCGCGCCGCCATGACGTTGGTGCCGGCATGGTAGATCGTCATCGTGGGGTCGATGATGAAGTTGAGGCTCAGGAACTCCTTGATCAGGGCGTTCCAGGGCTCGCTCCCCCGGGGATGGATCATGTTCCACTGCCGTGCCACCTGGCCAAAGCGATGCTGCTCGTTCTGGTAGTTGAAGTCCACTGGCCACGGCTGGATCGAGGCATCCTTGTAGAGCGACTCGAACAGGCCATAGAAATGAGTCATCGCCCCGAGCCCCAGCCGCGCCGACTCGATCGCATTCATCCGACCGACGCCCATCTGTCCCAGATGGGCGGTGGAGCCAAGCTTCTGGAGCTTGGCCTCGTCCAGCAGCGCCGTCATGATCTCCGGGTCGAAGGAATTGAACTTGATGCCGTCGATCCCTTCCTTGGCGGCCCAGCGGACCCATTCCCGGGCCAGTTCCGGGGTCCGGATCGGGCCCTTGTCCCAGCCGCCGCCGGGCCCCTGATAGTTCACGATCCGGGGCGCCACGATCGCGTTGCTGGCACTCCGCGCCTGCTCCGACTTGGCCATCTCGAATCCGGTCAGCCCCACCCCACGGACGGTGGTGATGCCATGGCCGAGCCAGAGCTTGTAGGCATAGGAGAGCTCGGCGTTCTTCGGGGGGCCACCCGCATGCACGTGGAGATCGATCAACCCCGGCATCACATACTGCCCGGTGGCGTCGATTTCCCGGGTGGCGTTGCGTGGCCGACGGCTCGAATCAATCGGGACCCCCGGAAACCCCACGTTGCGGATCTCCGCAATCCGGTTGCGCTCGATCACGATGTCCACCGGGCCGGTCGGGGGGGCGCCGGTGCCGTCAATCAGGATCGCACCCCGGATGATCAGCCGCTCAAAGGGACCCTCGCCCTCGCCGGCTGCACGGTCGGGGGCCGGGATGGTCCGGCCGCCCTGCGCCACCGCCAGGGCAGGGAACAGCAGGCAAAAGCCGAAGGCGATGGTCACCGCCGAGCGAGTGATGCGCATCAGATGCTCTCCCAGGAACGAATGTGGTTGGCCCAGTTGTGTATCTCCGCTGCCCCGCTGCCCCGCTGCCCCGCTGCCCCACTGACCCGCTGACCCGCTGACCCACCGACCTCACAGGCCCCCGAGATAATCCAGGACCAGATACGCCATCGCCTTCATTCCGACTGGAATCGCGGAGTCGTCGGCCAGGAAGGTGGGTGTGTGGTGATCGCCGGAAGTGGTTCCGGGCTTGACCATGCCGAGCGAGAAGAAGAACCCCGGCACGGTGTTGGCGAAATAGCTGAAATCTTCGCTGGCCATCCACGGCTCCCAGAGCACCACATTGGACGCCCCGATCGCCTTGGCCAGGGAGGGAACAGAACGATGGGTCAGGGTCGTGTCATTGATCGTGGCAGGGTAGGTCCTCAGGTACTCGAGGGTAAAGCTCGCTCCGGCGGAGGAGGTGATCCCGTCAAGGATCTCGCGGATCCGCCGCTCATAGGTGTCCTGGACGGCGAGACTGAACGTCCGCACCGTGCCCTCCAGCTCCACCGTGGCCGGGATGATGTTGAACCGCTGGCCGCCGCGCAGGACCCCCACCGTCAACACACTCGGTTCGAGCGGCGGGGTGTTCCGGGATCGGATCGTCTGCAGCGCCAGCACCGCCTGGCTGGCGGTGACAATCGGGTCGACGCTCAGGTGCGGCGCCGCTCCATGAGCCTGCCGCCCAGTGATGGTGGCCCGGAAGATGTCTGCTGCAGAGAGTGCCGGCCCGATCGCATAGCGGATCTTGCCCACTTCCAGGCCCGCGCTCACATGGAAGCCGAACACCGCCTCGGGGCGCGGATTGGCAAAGGCACCCTCCTTGAGCATCAGCGATGCACCACCCTCTTCGCCCGGGGGGGCACCCTCCTCCGCCGGCTGGAAAATGAAGACGACGGTGCCCGGCAGGTCGGCCTTCATCCCGGCCAGCACCGTGGCCAGCCCCAGTTGGGTAGAGGTGTGGATGTCATGCCCGCAGGCGTGCATCACCCCCACTTCCGCACCCTGCCACTGCACCCGCTTGGTGGACTTGAACGGGAGGGGGGTGTCTTCGGTAACGGGGAGCGCGTCCATGTCGGCGCGGACGGCAATCACTGGGCCGGGACGCCCCCCGCGCAGGATCCCCACCACGCCGGTATGGGCCACCCCGGTCCGGACCTCCAGGCCCAATTCCCGGAGATGGGCCGCCACCAGGGCGGCGGTTTCGGTCTCCCGGTTGCTCAGTTCAGGGTTCTGGTGGATCCGGTGCCGGATGGCCGTAATCGCCGGCGTGGCGGCCACGATGGCCCGATCCACGGTGGGATACTGGCCGGAGGCCGATCCGGGGAGGAAACCGAGGGCCAGAAGGACGACAAGGGAGACCCTGCGCATCGGGTGCACTCCAGGCTGCTTGTTGAGGACATTGAGGGCGGCTAGCTTCGACCTCCTAATCTATCCCCGAACCGGCCGCCTGTCTGGCCGCGTCCCGTTCGCCGGCTTCCACTGCGGTGCCGCCGGCTGGAGGTCCCATCTCGCCATCGCGTGATCCCGAAGTGACCCTGGGCGGGTATATGCGCAAGCATGACCGGGCCGCTGCCTTTGGAGGCAGCGACGGCCACGCCTATTCCGTTGCCATCCTGGTGGACGACGAGCCCGACGAGCAGGGGCGCTACGGCGCCTCGCTCCTCTTCGTGCGCTGGAACCCCGGTGGCGATGCCCCGGCCGGTCATGTGGAGACCGAGAACCTCGCTTACGCCGAGACCGCGGCTGAGGCGGAGGAGCGGGTCAAGGTCCTGTCGCTGTTCGACGTCAAGATGGCCCTCGACGAGGCGATCGCCAGTCAGCCGGGGGAGTGGTGACCGGCCCGGTCGGCACGGTGATGGCCCGGGAGGGCCACACCTATCGGGTGGCGATGGACGATCGCGAGGTGCAGGCGGTGCTGCGCGGCAAGGTCAAACGCAGCGAAGCCGAGCGCAAGGTCGTCGTGGGAGACCGGGTACACCTCGACGCCCCCGAGGAAGGTGGAACGTGGACCATCGCCGCAGTCGAACCCCGTCGCAATCTGCTGGAGCGTCGAGTACCTGAGGGGCGCGGCAACCGGCCAGTCGCGTCCAATCTGGACCGGATCTTCGTGCTGACGTCGGCAATCGACCCCGAGCCGGTGCCCCAGCTGGTGGACCGCTTGCTCGTGCTGGCCGAGGCCAATGAAGTGCCTGCGGCGGTCATCGTGAACAAGATCGACCTCGACCCCGGCGCGGCCATCGTCGCGCGGATGCGCACTGCGGGGTACGAGGTCTTCGCCGTCAGCGCGGAAACGGGGCAGGGACTCGATCTCCTGCTGCCGGAGCTGCAGGGGCACGTCTCCCTGCTGACCGGGCCCTCCGGTGCGGGGAAGTCGTCGCTCATGAACCGGATCGAGCCGGGCCTGGTGCTGCGCACGGGCGCCATCAGCGAAAAGGTGCGTCGGGGCAAGAACACGACCGTCTCCGCGGTCATGGTGCCGCTGGCGATGGGGGGCTTCCTGGTCGATACGCCGGGGTTCAGCGAGGTCGGGCTCTGGGGAATTGAACCTCGCGAACTCGCCAGCTGCTTTCCCGAGATCCGGCCGCTGATCGACGAATGCAAGTTTGCGGACTGTCGCCACCTGATTGAGCCGGCCTGCGCGGTGCGCGCCGCGGTGAAGTCCGGGACGATCCAGGCCGACCGGTATGACAGCTACACGGTGCTGCTCGAGGAGTTGACCAGCGCCCCTCGCGACTGGGAGTAGGGGCAGCCCGTCAGCGGGTCAGCAACAGCCTGCCGGTGTTGACGCCCCAATTCCGAATCAGCATCTTCGGTCCCGCGGTCCCGCGGTCCCGCGGTCCCGCGGTCCCGCGGTCCCGCGGTCCCGCCTATCTTTTACCCATGCTCACACTCGCCCTGCTCGTCATCGTCGTTCAGACCCCCGACACCCTCCGCGCCGACACCACTCGCGCCCGCCGACTCGGCGAAGTCACGGTCACCGTTACTCGCACCGCCGAGTCGCTGATCCGGGTTCCGGCTGCTGTCGCAGTGGTGGAACGCAGCCAGGTGCGTGGCGCTCAGGCCACCCTTGGTCTGGACGAGTCGTTGAATGCCATACCCGGTGTCTACATTGCCAACCGATACAACTATTCCCTCGATCAGCGCCTCTCGATCCGCGGGTTTGGCAGCCGGGCGCCATTCGGAACCCGGGGCGTCCTGGTGGTGCTGGACGGGATTCCGCAGACCACCCCGGACGGTCAGAGCCAGTTTACCAACCTTGAGCTGGGCACCATCGGTCAGATCGAGGTGCTCCGGGGGTCGGCCTCCTCGCTTTACGGCAATGCCGCTGGCGGCGCCATCATCCTGACCAGCGACCTGCCCCCGCGCGACCGGGTCGACACTCGGCTGCGTCTCGAGGCAGGGTCGTTTGGCCTCCTTAAATGGCAGGCCCAAATCGCCGGCGGCAGCGGTCGCCTCTCTGGCTCGGCTTCGGCCTCTCGCACCACCTGGTATGGTTTCCGCCAGAACAGCAACGCCGATGTCCGCCAACTCAATACCATGCTGCGGTACCAGGCCGACCCCAATACCACCATCACCGCACGATTCAATGCCGGACACGCCCCCCTGGCCCAGAACCCCGGGGCGCTGACCTTCGGGGAGTACGCTCTCAACCGCGACTCGGCCGCCGCGAACAACATCCTCCGCGGCTCCGACAAGGACAGCCGGCAGGTACAGGGCGGGATTTCGGTCCGTCGCCTCGACGGCAGGGGCAACCAGACCGAAGCGACGCTGTTCGCTTACGCGCGCGACGTCGACAACTACACCGCCACGCCCACTCAGCCAAACGCCGCCAACGCCGGGACGTTCGTCCGGGTCAACCGCGATGTCCTGGGATTTCGGCTCAGTCACGGCCGGCGCTTTGGTGCCACGCTCGAGACGCCGTGCCTGGTGGCCGGCCTGGATGCCCAGTCAATGGCCGACGACCGCCGGAACTGGAGGAGTGTCGCTGGCGCACGGACCGATCCGCTCCTGGTGGACCAGCGCGAGGAAGTCCGGCAGGTGGGGCCGTTCGCACAGGTGCTCTGGGCCCCGGACGACCGCCTCTCCCTCCGGGGCGGCACTCGGTTCGACTGGTTCCGGTTCACCGCCGCTGATCGCTTCCTGAGCGACGGCGAGGACAACAGTGGGGCCCGCGACATGTCCGCCTGGAGTGCCAGTACCGGCGCAAGCTATGTCGTGGGGCCCGCCTTCGTGCCCTACCTCCAGTTCTCGACATCGTTCGAGACCCCCACCACGACGGAGCTGGCCATCCGCCCCGGGAATGAGGGTGGTTTCAGCAGCGATCTTGAACCCCAGCGGGCCGTCAACCTGGAGGCCGGCGCCAAGGGCCAGGCCGGAACGTTCGACTGGTCCCTGGCGGTCTACCGGGTGGCGATCCGCAACGCCATCGTGCAGTGGCAGGAGATCGGTGGGCGGAGCTACTTCCAGAATGCCGGCGGAATCACCAATTGGGGCGCGGAACTGGGGGCGGCCTGGACAGCGAGCAGCCGGGTGCAGCTGCGAGGGGCCTACACCTGGTCGCGGTATCGGTTCACCGACTATGTGGTGGATCGAGCCGGTACGGTGATGGACTTCGATGACAAGGTGCTGCCCGGCCTGCCCTCGCACTTTGCCCGGGTGGGAATGACCATCCGCGCCACGCCGGCGCTGGATATCGACCTGGAACAGACGCTGAGCGGATCACTCTGGACCGACGATGCCAACACCCCGGAGCGGAAGGTCGATTCCTGGGGGGCCGGGGTCACCAACCTCCGCGCCTCGTGGCGGGTGCCACTGAGTCGGTTTGGCGTGGCACCGTTTGCGGGGGTCACCAATCTCTGGGACCGGCGTTATGTCAGTTCGGTGGTGATCAACGGCACCTTTGGCCGGGTGCTGGAGCCGGC
>JAWXBA010000334.1:0-29077 GCA_034439775.1 Gemmatimonadota bacterium
GGCCCGGCGATCGCCGGGCCTTCTTCCGCGACAGCATCGGGCGCTGGGTGGAGGGGATGGTCGAGGCGGCGGAGGATCGGGTGGTGCAGAAGCGCTATCTGCGGCCGCCAGGGGCGCTGCCGGAAATCGGTTTCCTGGCCGCCTGCACCCGCTGCGGGGATTGCCTCCCGGTCTGCCCCCCCGGTGCGATCCAGAAGGTGCCGGCGAGCGGCGGGCTGGCGGCGGGAACGCCCTACATTGACCCCGCGATCCAGGGGTGCACTGTCTGTGCCGACATGCCCTGTGCCCGGGCCTGTCCGACCGAGGCGCTTACTATTCCCACGCGGGGCTGGCAGGGCTACCGGCTCGGGTTTGTCGAGCTGGTGCCGGAACGATGCGTTACCTTCGTGGGCACGAGTTGTCGTGCCTGTGCGGATGCCTGCCCCGTAGGGGAAACGGCGCTGGTCATCGACGCCTCGGGTCATCCGGTCCTCAAGCAGGAGGGGTGTGTGGGGTGTGGGGTCTGCGTTCGCGCCTGCATCACCTATCCCTCCTCGATGCGCCTCAAGCCAGTGGAGCGGTAATGCCTGCAGCGCCTTATCGGGTCGAAAAGCCCTGGGGATACGAGTTGATCTGGGCGGTCACGGACCGCTACGTCGGCAAGATCCTGCACGTCACCGCCGGCCATGTGCTGTCCTGCCAGTACCACAACCTGAAGGACGAGACCATGCACGTCCTCTCCGGCGAGTTGATCCTTCGCACCTGGGAGGCCGAGTCGGCTCCCGTCAACGAGCGGGCCTTTCGGGCCGGGGAGACGGTACACATCCCCCCCCGGCTGATTCATCAGATCGAAGCGGTGGTCGACAGTGACGTGCTGGAGGCCTCCACCCCGGAACTCGACGACCTGGTGCGCCTCACCGATCGCTACGGAAGGAGCTGAACCATGCAGGTCATCATCCCCTTGGCGGGGAAGGGTACCCGGCTGCGCCCCCATACTCACGTCGTGCCCAAGCCGCTGCTCAAGGTGGCGGGGCGGCCGGTCATGGACTGGGTCATGGACCGGCTGTCGGGTCTGCCCGTCTCGGAACTGATCTTCATCACCGGCCACCTCAAGGAACAGGTGGAAGCCTACGCCTCGGACCGCTATGGCTATCCCTGCCGGTACATCGAGCAAATCACCCAGGACGGCACGGCCGGCGCCGTGAACCTTGCCCGCCCGTACGTCAAGGAACCGATCCTGATCATCTTCGTGGACACCGTCTTCGAGGCCGACCTTTCGATCATTCCCCGGACCAATGCCGATGGCATCATCTGGGCCAAGGAGGTCGAGGACTACCAGCGGTACGGGGTGGTCGTGACCGACCGGGCCGGATATATGACCAGGATCATCGAGAAGCCATCCGAACCGATCTCGAAGCTGGCCAACATCGGGTTGTACTACATCCGGGACACGGCGGCGCTCTGGCAGGGGATCGACCACACACTTGCCGCCCCCGCCAACCGGGGCGAGTACTTCCTGACCGATGCCTTCCAGCACATGATCGAGCAGGGGCGGAAGATCGTCACCGCCGAAGTGGGCGGTTGGTACGACTGCGGCAAGCTGGAGACCCTCCTGGAAAGCAACGAGGCGCTGCTGCGGAAGGGGGCGGCTCGGCATCCGCAGCTGCCTGGGGTCACCATTCGGGAGCCGGTCTACATTGAGGACGGCGTCACCATTGAAGGAGGCACGATCGGGCCCAATGTCTCGATCGAGACCGGGGCGGTCATCCGGAACAGCACCCTGTCCCATACCATCGTGGGACCGGGCAGCCAACTTGATCGGGTCACCCTCGATCATTCCATGCTGGGACGCGGGGTACAGTTGGCCGATTTCCACGGCACCGCCAGTCTCGGGGATCACTCGGCGCTGTCCGGTCAACCCTGACGCCGTCTTCCCACCCATGGCGCTGACCGACGACCTCTGCCGCTCCTGGCTGGATCTCCTCTGGCACTTTGATCCGGCTGCCGGGGCCATTGCCGGGGTACCGGGTGCTGCCTCACGCCTGGGTGCCTTCGATGTCGAAGCGGTACGGGAACACCTGGCCGGCTGCCGCGCGATCGCCGGCGCGGTCGAGGATCTCGTCTTGTCCGAGATGAGCGATGAGATTGACCGGACCGCGCTGCTCAGCGCGATCCGGGAGCGCGTCGCCTGGTTCGAAACGGACCAACCCCACGTCCGCCACCCCGGATTCTGGCTGGAGCACCTCGGTCGGGCACTGCTGCCGCTGCACCCGGATATCTCGGACGATCCCGGTGCTGGCGCGGAGGCGATGCTGGCCCGGCTCCAAGCCATCCCGGAGTTCCTGGGCAGCGCCCGCCAGACGCTCCGAAGGCCGCCCGTCGTGCTGGCCGACGCGGCCATTGCCATGGCCCCGGCGCTGGTGGAGGGGATCCACCAGCTGGTGGAGCGGTTGGATCCGCTTTTGAGCCACCAGCCCGGGGAACTCGCGGCTGCGGCCACCGAGGCCGAGGCGGCGCTCCTCCGGATTCGAATGGCCCTGGTCAACGAGATCCCGCCCGACGAAGCCGCCCACGCCGCCAGCGCCGGGGAAGAGCGCTTCTCATGGATCCTCCATCACGCGTTCATGCTCCGCACCTCTGCGGGCGAAGCGTGGCGGTGGGGGCAGACGTTTGCGGACGAGGTCGAAGCCCGGGTCGCGGCCCTGGCCGATGCGATTACCCCGGGACAGCCGTGGCAGGAGACCTTTGAGCAGGTCCGGGAATCCGGGCTGATCCCCGGCGACCTGCTGCTGGCAGGCGCCACCGAACTGGCACGGAGCCGCGAACACTGTCGCGCGCTCAAGCTGCTGGCTGAGCGCGAGGGCGAGATGGAAGTACGCGAGGCCCCCGCCTGGCTCGCCTCCGTGGTCCCCTTCACGGCCTACTCGCCGCCGGTGCCTGGAGCGCTGGCTTCGCTCGGCCTCCTGTATGTCGTGGCGCCGGCTGGGGTGGTGGAGCCGGAGGCCGTCGCCTGGCAACGAGGGGAACTCGATCGACATCGCCTGGCGGTGCTTGCCGCTCACGATGGCTGGCCTGGACGCCACGCCCAGGCGGTGGCCGCGGGGAGGACCGCCTCGGAGGTGCGTCGCTGGGTCGAATCGCCGGTGTCGGTCGCCGGGTGGGGCTGCTACGCCGAGGAGCTGATGGTTGAGGAGGGACCGCTCTCGTCGCCCGAAGACCTGTTGTCCCAGCAGGTACTGTTGCTGGTGCGGGCGCTCCGGGTGGTGGTCGATGCCGGCATCCACACCGGCCAGATGACGCCGGCGGCAGCCCTGGACCTGCTCATGACCCGGGTCCCGATGGACCGCCACGCCGCCCTGGCCGAAGTGCGCCGCATCTGTGCCTCCCCCGGAGCGGCCTCGGCGTATGCGATGGGTCGGCGGGAATTCCTGGAGCTGCGCGAGTCCTGGCGTTCAGCCAGCGGTGCCGGGGCACACCTCAAGGAGTTCCACGAGGCGGTGTTCTCCTATGGACGGATGCCTCCCACCCTGATGCGCTGGGGGATGGGGCTGGATTGACCCGCTGAGGGCCGCGCCTCTCTCCCCTCTCCCTTATCCTCTCACTTCTCCCTTCTTACTTCTTACTTCTTACTTCATACGCCCTCTCCCGCCGCCGTTCCCCGACCCGTCAAGGGACTCGCCGCCGTGTCGTTCTTCAACGACTTCGCGAGTGAGATGGTGTATCCGTTGCTCCCGGCGTTCATCACCGGTGGCCTCGGGGGCGGTGCTGCGATGCTGGGCGCCCTCGATGGTGCCGCCGACCTGACCTCGGCGGTGCTCCGGTGGTTCAGCGGTCGGCTGGCCGACCGCCCCGGGTGGCGCAAGCCGCTGATCATGGTGGGCTACCTCACTGCTGTTGCAGTCCGGCCGGTGATCTCCTTTGCCTCTGCGGCGTGGCAAGTCGTGGGGTTCCGGGTGGTCGATCGCGTGGGCAAAGGGCTTCGGTCACCCGCCCGGGACGCGATGATCTCGGCGGTGACCCCAGTGGAGGCGCGCGGGCGCTCCTACGGGTTTCATCGCGCTGCAGATCACGGTGGTGCCGTCGCCGGATCGCTGATCGCGTGGTTGCTGCTGCGGCAGGAGATGGATGTCCGGCAGGTGATCGAATGGAGTGTCGTGCCGGGGATAGTCGCGCTGGTTGTCCTGGCGTGGGTTCTGAGAACGGTCCGACCGTCGGCGCCTCCTCTTGCCCAGCCCGCGCCGCCCACGGTCCCGGATTCCGGCGATGCGACGGGTGGCCAGTTCTGGTGGCCGGTGGCGGCCCTGACCAGCTTGACCGTCCTGCGGCTTCCCGAGGCGCTGCTGCTGCTCTTCCTCCTGGATTCGGGAGTGGGCATTGCCACTGTTCCCCTGGTTTGGGCGGGGCTGCACGTGGTCCGAACCGGAGCGGCATACCCCGGCGGAATCCTGGCGGATCGGGTCGGATCGCGCACCACCCTCCGGGTAGGCTCCCTGCTCTACGCCGCCTTGGTGGCCACCCTCGCCATCCAGGGGAATCCCGCCGCCGCCGCCGGGGTATTCCTGGCACTGGGACTCGTCTCGGGGATGATCGAGCCGGCGGAACGGGCGCTGGTGGCCGGCCTGGCCCCGATCCGCACCGGTCGGGGGTTCGGGACCGTCCAGGCGATCGGTGGCATCGTGGCCCTCCCCGCCGGCCTGGCCTTTGGCGCGGTGTACCAGTGGCAGGGTGCGGCTACTGCGCTGCTCGCTTCCGCTGCCCTCGTGGCCCTGATTGCGGTGGCTTGGAGACCAGCTCCCACGGCCTAGCTCGCTGCAGCTTCGAGGCCGATCCTCGGATGCCCAGTCCCCAGCCCCTGTTCCCCATTCCCTACTCCCAATTCCCTGTTCCCCGCACTCCCACCTTGCCCCTCCCGTTCCCAGCCGGTACCTTCTGCCGCGAATGCGAAATCCCCACGCAGGATCGTCGGCCCCCTGGCCGGGAGATGCTCCCTCCGCCGCAGGGGTGGGGTTGGCCGAGCCGAAACCGGCGGCGGTCGCACCCCAAGGGTTTGCTGGCAAGACGGCCATCGTCACCGGCGGCGCCACCGGGCTGGGGAGGGCGGTGGCACTCGAGTTCGGCCGCCGGGGTTGCAATGTGGCGTTCTGCTTCGTCAACCTGCCCGGCCGCGATGTCCGCGAAATGGCCCTCCTGACGGAGACCACCATCAGCGCCATGGGGTCCAAGGTGCTGGCCACCACGTGTGACGTTCGCGATCGCGCCGCCGTGGGAAGGTTCGTCTCCGAGGTGGAGGAGCGGTTCGGCACCGCCCACTACCTGGTGAACAATGCCGGCATTGCCCACGATGGTGCGCTCTGGCGTCTCTCGCCAGCGGACTGGCGGGAAGTGATCGACACCAACTTGACCGGTGCGTTCAACATGATTCAGGCCGTCGCCCCGCTCTTCCGGAAGCAGCGGTACGGGAAGATCGTGGGCGTCAGCTCCCATCAGGCGCTCCGCCCGGGCTTCGGGGTAACCTCCTTCAGTGCCAGCAAGGCCGGGCTGGAAGGGCTCACGCGGGCGGCCGCCGTGGAACTCGGTCCGTCCAACGTGAATGTCAATGCGGTGGCACCCGGCTTCATTCGCACCGAGCGCCTCGATCAGCTCCCCACCGAGGTCGTGGAGCGGGCCAAGAAGCGGGCGGCCCTCGGCCGCCTCGCCGATCCCGACGACGTTGCCCGGGTGGTGGCGTTTCTCTGTTCGGAAGAGGCTCGCCACGTGACCGGTCAGGTGCTGGTGGTCGATGGCGGGTTGTCGCTGGAGTAGTCGCCTGCTGATGCGGTTTCTTGAGCGCCCGCCGATTGGAATACCCGGCGGGCGCGATTAGTTTCGGGCCATGATCCCCCTCCGCTGGATGATCGTGGCCTTGGCGCTTGGTGCTTGTGCCAGTCGGGCCCCAGCCCAGAAGGCACCGGTCGCGGAGCCGCTGATGACGGCCGCGCTGGCAGGGGCGGCGGTCATTGTGCCCCCGCTCACCATGGTGGTGGTCGAGCCGGGTGTGCCCGAGGGGATGCTGCCCACCGAGCGGCTCAGCCTGCTCGCCTGGGGCGATTCCCTGGTGGGCCAGTTCATTGCCGAACGCGCCCCCGAAGTTCGCTGGGTGCTGGCGCCGGAACTGCGGCGGGTGGCCCGCCGCTCGCCCGGATTGGTGACCGATCCCGATCAGATGGGACAGTCCGTGCTTCGGTCGGGTTCACTCAAGAGTGTGCCCGATCCGCTGCGTGGATACCTCCGCAACCTGATGGCGGTGGCCGGTGGCGGGCGGTATGCGTTCGTTCCGGCGGCCGTGGTGGTATCGGCGGGCAGCGAGCCGGGTCAGGTAACCGCCCACGTTGCGGCGGTCCTGGCCGATGGCCGCAGTGGGGCCATCCTGTGGCGGACCGAGGCCAGTGGCAGCGGCGCGACCCCGGCCGCCGCACTCGCTGCCGCATTTGCCCTCATCTTTCCCGTCCTGTAGCCCCAAGACCGTGACCAGACACGATGTCACCCTCATTCCCGGCGACGGGATCGGCCCGGAAATCACCGAGCAGGCCCTCAAGGTACTCGAGGCCACCGGCATCGGGTTCAACTGGGACCACCAGGTCGCGGGAATGGCCTCGGTCGAATCGGCGGGCACCCCGATGCCCGAGGCCACCCTCGAGAGCATCCGCAAGAATCGGCTGGGGCTCAAGGGACCGCTGACGACCCCGGTCGGCGACGGGTTCCGGTCGGTCAATGTCGCCCTCCGCAAGGAGTTCGAGCTGTACGCCAACCTGCGCCCGGCCCGCACCATCATGCCGGGGGGGCGATTCAGCGGGGTGGACCTGGTCATCGTCCGGGAAAACGTCGAGGGACTGTACTGCGGGGTGGAGCACTTCGTCCCGGTGGCGGGAGACCCACGCGCGGTGGCGGAGTCGATGGCCATCGTGACCCGGGCGGGGTGCGATCGGATCATCCGGTTCGCGTTCGAGTACGCCGTGGCTCGGGGGCGGAAAAAGGTGACCGTGGTTCACAAGGCCAACATCCTCAAGATGGTGGGCGGCTTGTTTCTCGAGGTGGGTCGGGACGTGGCCAGGGATTACGAAGGCCGGGTCGAGTGGAATGACTTGATCGTGGACAATACCGCCATGCAGATGGTGATCCGCCCCGAACAGTTCGACGTGGTGGTGACCACCAATATGTTCGGCGATATCCTCAGCGACCTGGCCTCCGGACTGATCGGCGGGCTGGGGTTGGCGCCGGGCGGGAACATCGGCACCGGTGCCGCCATCTTCGAGGCGGTCCATGGCAGTGCTCCGGACATCGCCGGCCAGGGAATTGCCAACCCGAGTGCCCTGATCCTGGCCTCGGCGATGATGCTCGATTACCTCGGCGAGATCCCGGCGGCCGATCGGATCCGCACCGCGGTCGAGGACACCATCGTGACCGACGGCATCCGTACCCGGGATCTGGGCGGAATCGCCACCACCGCAGAGTTCGGGAGTGCTGTCGCCGCCCGGGTGGGGTGAATACCCGGGAGTCCCCCTCCCGGAAGTGCCCTGCCTCCGCTGCGAGTCCCGGGTGCGGGGACTCGGCTGGGGGGAACTCTGTGGTGACTGCCACAAGGAACGGTCACGACGTGCAAGTCGGCTCTCCCAGCGCATCTCCCTTCCGGTAGCGCTTCTGGTGGCACTTTGGGTGTACCTGCGCGTCCCCGTCGACCAGACGGCCAGGGTCTACGGGGGAATCGCGGTCCTGGCCACCTACGTCATCGTCCGCCGGATTGTGCACGTGCTGTCAATGGAGTATCTGCCCCGATAGGACCCGGCGGTGTCCGGGCCCCCGTTCCCAGGAGTCTGCTGTGACCCGCTCCCCCTCGCTCATCCTCGCCGCGTTCCTGACCCTGGCCGCTGGCCCACTGGCTGCCCAGACCGGCCTCACCATCTATTCCGATGGCCGTGTCCTTGTCCGACGGGTGCTGCCCCTGCGCGTCCCGGCGGGTGCCAGCCAGCACCGGCTGGCCCTGGGGGCGCTCGACCCGGGTTCCGTCTTCACCCTGGATTCCACCATCGCCATTACCGGGACGCAGTTTGACGGGGCGGTCGACGACCTCAACACGATGCGCCGGGCAGTCGGGCGACGGCTGCTGTTTCGGATCGCGCCACCGCGTGACACGATCAGCGCCCTCGTCCTCGGCACCGATCCCGAACGATTCCAGCTCGCCGATGGCACGGTCAGCTTCGGGCGCCCGGGCCAGCCGATGTATCCGGTGGACCTGGTGCTGCTCGAGCCGACCCTCACCCTCGGGCTACGCGCTGCCTCCGCACGCCCCTCACTGGCGCTCGGCTGGTTTACCGAGGGGGCCTCATGGCAGGCCAACTACCAGGTCATGCTCCGGGGCAGCGCCGCCCGAGTCACCGGGCATGCCGCGATCCAGGGCGGCGCCTTGTCGGTGGACTCGGCGGAGATCCAGCTGCTCGCCGGGTCAATCGGCCGGGCTCAGAAGAGTGGCCTTCAGGACGCCATGTACCGGGTCTCCGAAATGAGGGCGGCGGCCGCTCCCCCGATGGACATGGCCAGTTCGGAACAGGTCGGCGAAGCGTACCTCTACACCATTCCCGGACGGCTGTCGCTTCGGCCGGGAATCGTGACCACCGCCGCCCTGTTCGAACCTGCCGGAACCACCGTGGAGCGGACCTTCACGGTCGGCTCCAACCTCCCCTATCGCGGCCCGATCGGGCAGACCGGCGACGAAGGCGAAGCGCCGGTGGCCGTGACCTATGTGCTGCGGCGCCCGGCACGCACCGCCTTCGGCGATCTCCCGATCCCCGGCGGAACAGTGCGGATCTACCAGGCCGACGAGGCCGGTCGGCCCCAGCTCATCGGCGAGGCCTCAGTCGGCCACACAGCAGCTGGGCAGGACCTCCGTGTCGACGCCGGCAGCGCCTTTGACCTGACCGCCCACCGGGTCCAGACCAGCTATGTCACCCGCCGGGACTCCAGCCGGACCATCGCCACCGCCGGCTACCGGGTCACGATTGCCAATGCCAAGGACTCGGTGGTTGCGGTGGACGTGCTCGAGGACCGCTGGGGCGAGTGGCGTATCACCCAGAGCTCGGTGCCCGCCGACCGCCCCTCCGCGACACGGGCGCGCTTTCGGGTCCGGGTCCCCGCAAAGGGAGAGGTCGTGCTGAGTTATACCCTTCAGGTGACCTGGTAGCCCCGGAGGTCGGTGAGGTCGGTGAGGCAACCGGCTGTCCGCCTGCGAAAATGCCGTTTTCCGGCTAGATTTAGAGTCTAGGTCAGTCGGATTCGGCATTCATTCGGGGGCTCCATGGCAGTCGGCGTAAGCAGCGCATCCTTCACCGGCGTGGACTTCTACGACCTCGACTCCCTGCTCAGTGAAGAGGAGCGGGCGGTGCGCGATAGCGTCCGGGCGTGGGTGGACGAGCAGTTGATGCCGATCATCGGGTCGTGCTATGTCGATGGGCGCTTCCCGAAGGAACTGATTCCCAGCATGGCCGAGTTGGGCCTGTTCGGCGCCAACCTGCCGGAAGAGTACGGCTGTGCCGGGCTGAACAACGTGGCGTACGGCCTGATCATGCAGGAGCTGGAGCGGGGTGACAGCGGGATCCGGTCGTTCGCCTCGGTCCAGGGTGCGCTGGTCATGTACCCGATTTACGCCTTCGGCTCAGAAGAGCAGCGCAAGCAGTGGCTGCCTGGGCTGGCCGCGGGCACAGAAATCGGCTGTTTTGGCCTGACCGAGCCGGACTTCGGCTCCAATCCAGCCGGGATGATCACCACCGCCAGGGAAACGGCCGATGGCTGGGTCCTCAACGGTACCAAGATGTGGATCACCAACGGCTCCCAGGCCACGGTGTCAATCATCTGGGCCAAGACCGGTGACATCAGCGACCCAAGGTCGATCCGCGGATTCATCGTGCCTACCAACACCCCCGGATTCACCGGCAAGGACCAGAAGGGCAAGCTCTCCCTCCGCGCCTCGGATACCAGTGAGCTGCACCTCCATGATGTCCACCTCCCCAAGAACGCCCTCCTCCCCAAGTCCGGCGGGATCAAGAGCCCTCTCATGTGCCTGACCCAAGCCCGCTACGGTATTTCCTGGGGGGGGATCGGGGCGGCAATGGCCTGTTATGACGAGGCGCTGCGGTACGCCACCAACCGGGTGATGTTCGACCGCCCCATCGCCCAGACCCAGATCCAGCAGGTCCGGCTGGCCAACATGCTGACCGAGATCACCAAGGCCCAGTTGCTCACCCTGCAGCTCGGTCGCCTCAAGGACGCCGGGACGATGACCCCGGCCCAGGTGTCCCTCGCCAAGCGAAACAACGTCGACATGGCCTGCGAGTGCGCCCGCGAGGCCCGGCGCCTTCTCGGCGCCAACGGGATCCTGGCCGAGTACCATTCGATGCGGCACATGGCCAATCTCGAGTCGGTCTACACCTACGAGGGCACCCACGACATGCACTCCCTGATCCTCGGCCACGAGGTGACGGGGATGAGCGCATTCTAGGGGGTGCCGGGTTTCGGGTGCCGGGTGTCGGCGGTTCCCAATCAGGTGCCGGGTTTCTGGAAATGGGTTCCGGCGGCGCCTTGGCAAGCAGGTATTGACACCCGAACAGCTTCGCGCACCTTCGAGACCGACACCCGACACCCGACACCCGACACCCGACACCCGACACCAGCCCGACCCGCACCGGAGTTCGCCGTGAAGATTGCCGTCTGCCTCAAGCGAGTTCCCGACACCGAGATGCGGTTTGCCATTGCCGCGGATGGGAAGTCAGTCGACACCGTGGGGCTCAAATTCGAGATCAGTACCTTTGACGAATATGCCGTCGAGGCCGCGCTCCAGCTGAACGAGGCCCATGCACCCGGTGAAGTGGCGGTGGTGGGGCTCGGCCCGGACGGGCTCGGCGAGCACCTGCGGAAGGCGCTGGCCATGGGCGCCGATCGGGCCATCCATCTCGCGGCCGAGACGGTGCCGTACGACGCCCTGGCGATCGCCCGTTCACTGGCGGGGGCGCTCAAGGAGCAGGGCTTTGACCTGATCCTCTTCGGACGCAATGCCACCGATACCGGGAGTGGTGCCGTCGGACCGATGGTGGCGGAGTTGCTTGGGCTGCCCTGTGTCACGGCGGTCTCCCACCTCGAAATCAGCGGCGCCACCGGGACGGCCCGGCGCGAGCTCGAAGGTGCCACTGCCACGATCACCTTTCCGCTCCCGGCCGTGCTCACCATCGATGAGGGGATTGCCCGCCCCCGGATCGCCGGCCTCAAGGGGATCATGGCGGCCAAGAAAAAGCCGATGGAGGTGCGCCCCGCTGAACTCGGCGCCGAGGTGCTCTCCATCGATCGATTGGCCCTTCCCCCGGAGCGGCAGGCCGGCCGTATCGTTGGCGAGGGTGCCGATGCCGTTCCGGAGCTGGTCCGGCTCCTCCACGACGAAGCGAAGGCACTCTGATGGCCGATTTCATGGTGTTCGCGGAAACCCGCGGTGGAAACCTTCGCACGGTGGCGCTGGAGACGGTGAGTGCCGCGCGCCAGGCCGCCGACGCGTCGGGCGGCGGCACCGTGCACGCCTTGGTCTGTGGTGCGGCGGGTGTGGCCGGGGCGGCCGAGGCGTTGGCGGCGCATGGCGCCGACCAGGTGCATGTGGTGGAACACCCGCAGCTGGCGCACTACAACGCCGAGTCGGTAGCGGCCACCGCTGCGGCACTGATCCAGTCGACCGGCGCCCGAGCCGCCCTGTTCAGCGCCAGCGTGGAGGGCCGCGACCTTGCGCCCCGCGTGGCGGCGAAGCTGGGTGTTGGTCTGGCCGCCGATGTCACCGCGTTCGAGGTTCACGCCGATCACGTCACGGCGACCCACCCAGTTTACACCGGCAAGGCCGTGGCCACGCTCCGGCTGGTGGGCACTCCGGCGGTGCTTTCGATTCGGCCCGGTGCCCAGCCGGCAGTGGAGCACGCCGGCAAGGGCGAGGTATCGAGCCTGGCACCTGCGCTCGATCCTGCCGCCGCCCGAGTGGTGGTGACGGAAGTTGGGGCGCGGGGTGCCGCCAAGCTCGACCTCGGGGAGGCCCCGGTTGTCGTAGCTGGTGGCAGGGGGCTGCGCGCCGCTGAGCACTTTTCCCTCATGGAAGACCTGGCTGCGGCGTTCGGCAACGCGGCAGTTGGAGCCACCCGCGCCGTCACCGACGACGGCTGGCGCGACCCCGCCGACCAGATCGGCCAGACCGGCCGGCTGGTCAGCCCCGACCTGTACGTGGCGGTCGGCATTTCCGGCGCGGTGCAGCACCTGGCCGGCATGCGCACTTCGCGGGTCATCGTGGCCATCAACCGCGACAAGGACGCCCCGATCTTCAAGGTGGCGGATTATGGCATTGTCGGCGACCTGTTCGAGATTGTTCCTCGGCTGATTGAGGAGATCCGCGCCCGCAAGGCGGCCGGCTGATGACCATCCTGCCGCTGCGCCACCAGCTCCAGCTCTCGCAAGATCGCTTCATCCTCCCGGAGGCGCCGGGGCCGGAGGCGGTGGCGATGGATGTGTTGTTCGTGGGCGCCGGTCCCGCCGGCCTTGCGGGAGCCATCGAGTTGGCCCGCCTGGTCCAGGCCGACGGGACCCTCGGGGAGATCGGGATCGCGGTCCTGGAAAAGGCCGAGAGCCTCGGGGAGCACAACCTGTCGGGGGCGGTGGTCAATCCCCGGGCTTTCCGGGAGCTCTTTCCCGGCATGGCGGACGAGGCCTTCCCCTTCCGTCAGAAGGTGGAGGGCGAAGCGATCTATTTCATGACCGCCGGTGGCTCCACCAGGATCCCCACCCCTCCTACGATGCACAACAAGGGCAACTGGTCGGCCTCCATCTGTGAAATCGTGCGCTGGCTGGGCGAGAAGGCCGAGGCGCTCGGCGTCAACATCTTCACCGGCTTTCCGGTCGATTCGCTCCTGGTCGAGGGACACCGCGTGGTCGGGGTCCGGACCGCACCCAGTGGGCTGACGCGTCAGGGTGAGCAGGGCGGCGATTACACGCCCCCCACGGACCTGTCCGCCACGGTCACTGTCCTGACTGAGGGCACCCGGGGACCACTTTCCCAGGCCTGGACGGCATGGCAGGGGGTGGGTTCCGCCAATCCCCAGATTTTTGCGCTCGGTGTCAAGGAAGTCTGGGACACCAAGGTGCCGCTCGACAAGGTGATCCACACCATGGGCTGGCCCCTGCCGCGCGACGCCTTTGGCGGCAGCTGGCTCTACCCACAGGGCCCCAACCAGGTGTCGCTCGGACTGGTGGTGGGCCTCGACTATCGGGATGCCAATCTCGATGTCCATGAAATGCTCCAACGGATGAAGTTGCATCCGCTCATTGCGCCCTACCTTGAGGGAGGCACCCTGCTTGAGTGGGGAGCGAAGACGATTCCCGAGGGCGGGTATCATGCCCTCCCCGAACGCTTCAGCGGAGATGGCCTGGTCATGGCCGGCGACTGTGTCGGTTTCGTGGACGTGCCCTCGCTCAAGGGAATCCACTACGCGGTCCAATCGGGAATCTTTGCCGCGCGGGCCATCTTTGCCGCCCTGAAGCGGGGCGACTCTTCAGCCCAGGCGCTCAGTGGCTACGACGCCATGGTCCGGGGCAGCTATATCGCCCGCGACCTGCACCGCACCCGGAACATGCGACTGGCGTTCAAGGATGGGTTCTTTACCGGCGCCGCCAAGGCGGGGCTGATGACGCTGACCGGCGGGCGCCTGCCAGGTGGCCGGATCGCGATGCATGCCGATGCTGAGGTTCCCCGGAAGACTGGGACCGGCACGCCGTTCCAACCCGATGGTGTCCGGACCTTCAGCAAACTCGACGCGGTGTTCAAGTCGGGCAACGCCACCCGTGACACGATTCCGTCCCACCTGCTGGTCGGGAGGGACATCGCACCTGAGGTGGCCGACTTCTACAGCCACCTCTGCCCGGCAGGAGTGTACGAACGGGTCGGGGATGAGTTGCGCGTCAATCCGCCCAATTGTGTCGACTGCAAGGCGACCGATGTGCTGGGACCGCGCTGGACCCCTCGGGAGGGGGGGAGCGGGCCGAAGTACCGGAGCATGTGATCGGCGCCTGAGCAACCGCTGAAACTCGGCTCGAGCCGGGTCGGTAGTGATAGTATGCCGATCCTTGACCCCGCCCCGGGCCGACGTTCCACTCGACTGGAACAGGCCGTCATGCGCAGGGTGGACGCCCTGCACCCGTTTGACCTCCTCCATGCCCAATTTGTCAGCCATCGTTTTGCGCCCCACGCCCACGAGACCTACGCCATCGGCCTCTGCCGGGAAGGGAGGGTTGCGGTTCGCCATGGCGGCGCCCGCCACGTCATGGGTCCCGGAGACATTCTGCTGGTCAATCCCGGTGAACTGCACACCGGGGAGCCGGACGGTCCCGTCGGCTGGACCTACACGATGATCTACCCGGGTGTGGAGATCCTGCGTGGGGTGGCCAATGCGCTGCGACAGCGATCCGGGTCCGCCCCGATTCTTCCCGCTCCAATGATTCGGGACCCGCTGTTTGTCACCCGAGCCGCCGCGATGCTGCGCAACTAGCGAGCCTGGGATCAGCTGGTTGGAATAGAAACAACCTGGCCCAGGAAGAGGATGGTGCCGGCGAATCGCTCCCGAATCACCACGAGGAAGGGGCGGTCGACCGTCATCACGAAAGTCTGGGGCAGGGAGGTGACGCCCACCTGCACTGCCGTGGCCGCCGCCGCCTCGGTCCCCTCTTCGTTCACGTCGACGAAGGTCTTCTGGATCACACTGGAGAGGAAGAGCTGGTTCGGCGGCGCCGCCATCCGGCTGAAGTTTGCCTGAGTATCGTCAAAGGCGAGGGGCATTCCCAGTGCCCTGAGGTCGCCGGAGAGGTCGCGGCGGTAGTCCATCCGGAACCGGGGCAGCATCAGCTGAACCTCGGACTCGACCAGGACCCTGCCACTCAGCCGGGCCCATTCCAATCCAGGATCCTGGCCCAGGACCTCGGCCGGAGAAACTCCAACCCTGGGCAGCACAATCGTCATCGCGAAGCCGCCGTTGCCGTACAGCAATTCGGCGGCCTGGTACGCCGACGTCTCGTAGTACCCGACCTTTCCCTCCCGCCGCATCATGGCCACGGATTGGGTTGCCGAGGGGCTGTGGAACGGCTCGCTCCTGGTCTCCGAGGTCTTGAACGCGTGGCGCCACGATCCCTTGAAATACACCGCGTTGAGCAGGGTCATCACGGTCTGGGGATCGAACTGGTCGAGCAGCTTGGGAATCTTGTCGTTGGTCTTCTGCCTGACCCACGCGTTCAGGGCATCCAGGGTGGCCGGATCCGCAAAGGAGACATTGCGCACCTCGGCGTCAAACCAGTCTCGCCCAGCCGACATGAAGGATGGCAGGAACGGGAATCCCGACTCGGCCCAGATGGAGTTGGCGACATGGATGGCGGTGGACCGGTCGAGTCCGACCAGCAGCTCGAGCAGCCCCTTGTAGCCGGCATTGATCTCGGCCTGGGAAATCGTGCCGAATCCCAGGGTGGCACGCATCTGTTCGTATGTTTCGCCATCGGCACCATTGAGCGTCATGCCGAGCGCCATGGTGGCGCTGAGCGGCGAGAGAAAGATGTTGCCGCCGGGGTCGGCGGCCTGAGCCTGGGACAGCAGGCCGAAGGCAAACTGGTTCGAAGCGGCGGCAATTCCGGATTCGGCCGCCGTAAGCGGACGCGGCAGCGAGGTCAGGAGCGGCGGCACCGCCGACGGACCGGTGCCGTTCCCACAGCCCATCAGGAGGGCGAGCGCGGGGACGCTAACGCGAAATGAGCGGGGTGCCATCGAGAACTCCATTCTCAAGGAGGTGGATCGTGATCGAAACCTCATCGTCCACGGCCTGCCGGATCCGGTCGATGAAGATCTGCATCGGGGCACCATGAGTGGGGTGGTAGCTCACCTGGATCAAGTCCGATTTGGCGGCGATCTCGAACGCAATCAGGTCGAAGAGTGCCGTGACGGTCGGGAATTGGCTCGAAAACCCGCGGGGAACTTCATTCCCCGAACCGACTTCCCAGGCGCGAACGATCTGGCCCTCCACCACCTCCAGCCCAAGGTGCGAAAAGGCGCCGGGGAAACCACAGAAGCAGAGCCGGCTGAGTTCGATCTGATAGTGCTCGGAGAGTCCACTCTGGATCCAGCGGGCCTGGGCCGCCTCCAGTTGATCGGTGTCCGACGGACCGGTCGAGGCGCACCCCGCTGCGGCGAGGACCAGGAGGGTGAAGATAATCCATCGGTCGGGACGGGCCATGGAGCTGCTCCCGGTTGGCGGTCTCCAGTCGCTCAGTGCAGGACTCATGCCGATCCGAACACGAATCGTAAACCAAGGCGGGATATGCGGGTAGCGAACCTTGGTCAACACCGCTGCGTGACGGTGTGACCGCGGCAGTGGACACTCCCGTGTCGGAGTGACACGGGAGTTAGCGGAGCAGGTCCTCCAGCCGGACCGAGGCGTCGGTCTTGTCGTCCCGGTACTTCACGATCACCGGGGTAGACAGTGATATGCCGTGCTTGCGGCCAATCTCGGTGGTCACCGGCCTGGTGCCCGGGACTACGACCGCGCCAGCGGGTACTTCCAGTGGGGTGTCGCCATCCCGTCGGATGACCCGGTCGTGCACCAGGTCAAAGATCACCGTGCCACCAGTCAGGATCGTGCCGGGTGCCAGCACTGCCCGCTCGCGGACGACGGTACCCTCGTAGACCCCGCAGTTTCCCCCGACCAGCACCTCGTCTTCAATGATGACCGGCAGTGCGCCGGCCGGCTCGAGCACCCCGCCAATCTGGGCGGCAGCGCTCAGGTGGACCCGCTTGCCGATCTGGGCGCAGGAACCGACCAGGGCATGCGAGTCGACCATGGTGCCCTCGTCCACGTAGGCGCCAACGTTGATGTACATCGGCGGCATGCACACCACACCGGGCGCCACGTAGGTCCCCTCCCGAATCGCTGAACCTCCGGGGACGATCCGGACCCCGTGCCCGGGCGGCATGTCGCGCAGCGGCCAGGTGTCCTTGTCGAAAAAGGGGAATGGTGAATCGGTCAGGGTCTCGACCACGCGGCCCAGCCGAAACCCGAGCAGGATGCCGGCCTTGACCCAGGCGTTGGCGCGCCACTGGCCGTCGGCGCCGCGCTCCGCAGCGCGGAGTGCTCCACGGGAAAGCGCCGACCGGAATTCCAGGAAGGCATCGTGCGCCTGGGCCTCCTGGCCGACGGGGACTCCTGCGGTGAACTGCTCGATCAACTCCCGCAATTCGGTCATGGATTCACTCATCGGTTGGGTAGCTCCACCCCGGCCCGGCGCAGGGCGTCGAGGAGTGCCGGGAGCCTGGCTTCGGTCATTGCGACCAGTGGCAGCCGCAGCACGTTGTGGATCCTGCCCATCGCCGCCAGCGCCGCCTTGACCGGGGCAGGATTGGTTTCTACGAAATTGGCCTCGAGCAGGGGGAGGAGCCGATACAGCAGGTGCGTCGATTCCCCAAAGTTGCCGTCCAGCGCCGATCCCACCATCCATTGCATCAGGGCGGGCACCTCGTTGGACGCGACCGACACGAGCCCATCGGCGCCGACGACGATCAGCGCCACCGCCAGCGCGTCCTCGCCGCTGAGGACCCAAAAGTCGTCCGGCCGGCCCTGGATGATGTGCATCGCCTGTTCTACGCTGCCGCTGGCTTCCTTGATGCCGCAGATATTGGCGTGCGCCGCCAGCCTGAGCACGGTCTCCGGCAGGATGTTCACCGCGGAACGGCCCGGGACATTGTAGAGGCAGACCGGCACCGTGGCGGCATCGGCCACGGCGCTGAAATGGCGGAAGAGCCCCTCCTGGGTCGGCTTGTTGTAGTACGGCCCGGCGCTCAGGATGAAGTCCACGCCCAGGGCGCACATTCGGCGCGTCTCATCTGCCGCACGACTGGTGTCGTTGTCGGTGGCGCCGGCCATGATCGGCACGCGCCCCGCTGCCACCTCCACCACCGTGGCCACCACCGTTTCCCGCTCGTCTGGCGACAGGGTCTGCGCTTCCCCGGTGGAACCGCAGGCCACCAGCGAGTCGATCCCCTCCTCAATCTGCCACTCCACCAATGACCGGAGGGCGGGGATATCCAATCCGCCGTCATCCTGGAACGGGGTGACGATCGCCGTGCCACACCCACGCAGTGTCTTCATGGCTCCCTCCCGAACAACATCTGATCGAAGGTAAAGACGCCGGTCTGCCCCGGCAGCCATTCGGCGGCCAGGAGCGCTCCTTCGGCAAAGACCCGACGGTCGCGCGCCGCATGCTCCAGATGGATGGTCTCGAATGGACGGTCCCACGTTACCCGATGCCGTCCGGGATGATGCCCCCCGCGAATCGAGGCAATCGGGAAGTCGCGGCCGGCATCACCGGCCCGCAGCGCGGCCTGCAGCGCCAGTGCTGTGCCGGAAGGGGCGTCGCGCTTACCGCCATGGTGCTCGTCTACCACCAGCTCGGCAAACCCAGGACGGGCGGCGAACCGCCTGGCAACCTCGGTGGCTGCCCGCAGCAAGAGTGCCACTCCGGTGGAGAAATTCGGAGCATGGAGCAGCGCGCCGTCCGAGGCATGGACCAGCGCGGTGATCCGTGGCAGGTGCTGCGCCCAGCCCGTTGTCCCCGTCACAACCGGGATGCCCAGCTCGATCAGCCGCTCAAGGTTGTCGAGGACTGCGTCCGGGCGGCTGAACTCGACGGCCACGTCCACGTCCCCCAGTCGATTCGCGGTCAGCGCCGCCCCCGCAGCGTTCTCGTGGCCGCGAATCACCGTGGCAATCTCGTGTCCCCCGGCTGCGGCCAACTCGGCCACCGTCTGCCCCATCCGCCCTCCACCAACAATGGCAATACGCATCTGTGGGGTCGCTCCGCTCAGGTGCCGAAGAATTCGCGATGCAGGCGACGGACAATATCCGGTCCCTCCACCTCGCGGGTGACAAAGGTGATGTTGATCGCTGACGCGCCCTGCGAGATGATCTCGACATTGGCCGGCTGGGTGGCCGAAAAGACCCGGGCCGCGACACCCGGGGTGTCTCGCAGGCCGATCCCGACCACCGCGATGATCGCCCGTCCCTCGTCCACCCGGAGTTCGCCAACCGCTTCCAGGTCGCGCCGCACATCCTCCAGGCGGGCCGGATCCTCAATCGTAAGCGAAACGCTCACCTCGCTGGTGGCTACCACGTCCACCACCACCTCATGGCGCTCAAAGATCTCGAACAGCGCCCGCAGGAAGCCGAATGCCCCCAGCATACGGGGTGCGCGAATGCTGAGGGCAGTGATCCCCATTTTGTACGAAATGGAACGGATCGGGGAATCGCCGAGTCGCTCCAGCTTGGCTTCGGGCCCGATGAGGGTGCCAGGGTGGGAGGCATCCAGCGAGTTGAGGATCCGGATCGGGATGCCGCGCTCCACCAGGGGGGCCTGGGTGGCCGGGTGCAGCACCTTGGCGCCGAAGGTGGCCAGCTCCGCAGCCTCTTCGTAGCTCGCTTCCGGAAGCGTGGTGGCGGCCGGCACGATCCGGGGGTCGGCGGTCATCAGGCCGCTGACATCGGTCCAGATCTCTACGCACTCGGCGCCCAGGGCTGCGCCCAGCAGGGCGGCGCTGTAGTCGGAGCCGCCGCGGCCGAGGGTGGTGACCACTCCCTCCGGTGTCGCGCCGATGAAGCCCTGCGTCACGACAACCTCCCGTGCTCTCAGGGCGGGGGCGATCGCCTCGGGGGCGAGTCGGTCGATCGCCGTACGATCAGGTCGGGCGCGGCCGTGGCGGTTGTCGGTCTGCATGAACCCCGCGGCCGGTACCCACGTGGCAGAAATCCCAGCCCCCTCAAAGGCCGCTCCCACCAATCGGGAGCTCCACAGCTCGCCATGGGCAACGAGGGCGTCGACTTCGGCGAGGGTGAGGGCGCGCCCCCGGCTGCCACCCAGCAGCTGGCGCAGGCTGACCAGCTCCCTGCCCAGGGAGTCCAGCGTGGAGCATGCTCCGGGCAACTCCATCGCGACAGCGCGATGCCGTGCCTCCAACGCCTCGATCCGCGCCTCGAGTTCACCAGGATCGTCGCGAATCTCCTGCCGAACGAGGCCAAGGAGCCCATCGGTCACCCCGGCCATCGCCGAGACCACGACAAGCACCTTTCGATCGGCTCGCGGCCGGACGATGTCGATCAGTCGCCGGATCGCCGCCGCATCGCCAACCGAGGTGCCGCCGAACTTGCACACGATCACGCGGCGGGCCTCGGCACGGCCCCGGTGGCCACCAGCAACTCGGCATTCTGGATCGCGGCGCCGGCGGCACCGCGAATGGTGTTGTGCGACAGCAGCGCAAACCGGAGGTCGAGCAGCGGACAGGGACGCACTCGCCCGACCGTGACCGTCATCCCGTTGCCGCGACCCAGATCGAACCGGGTCTGGGGGCGATCAGGTCTCAGATCCACTTCGATCGGTCGAGCCGGACTGGAGGGAAGCCCAGCGACCTGGGCAGGCGCCCGGAACCCTTCGAGCGCCTCGATCGCCTCCTCCGGGGTCACTCGCCGACTGAGCCCGACGGAAGCCACTTCGAGGTGGCCATCCACCGTGGGCACCCGGCTGGTGTGGGCGCTGACCACGATTGGCGCTTCGGCGCTGGCCTGGCCGAGGATCTTGCGGGTTTCCTCCTCGATCTTCTGTTCCTCGCCGCCGATGTACGGAATGACGTTGCCGAGGATGTCGAGGGAGGAGACCCCGGGATATCCCGCCCCGCTCACCGCCTGCATCGTGCTGACAAACACCTTCTCTACCCCGAAGGCGGCGTGCAGCGGAGCCAGGGCCAGCACCAGGCCGGCGGTGGAGCAGTTCGGGTTGGCCACGATGCCGCCACTCCATCCGCGCCGGGCGCGCTGAGTCTCCAGGAGGGAGAGGTGGCCGGCGTTGATTTCCGGGATGACCAGCGGTACGTCCGCCACCATCCGGTGGCTCTTGGTGTTGGTCACCACCAGCACTCCGGCGCGGGCGAACTCCTGCTCAATCACCGGCGCCAGGTCGGCCTCCACCGCCGAAAAGGCGATGACACCCGGCAGTGGTGGGGCGCAGGGCGCCACCACCATACGGGCAACACGATCGGGCAGTGGCGTGGACTCTCGCCACCGGACCACCTCACCGTAGGGCCGCCCGGCGCTGCGCTCCGAGGCCGCCACCGCCGCCACCTCGAACCACGGATGATCCTCCAGCAGCCGGATGAACTTCTGGCCGACCGTGCCGGTAGCGCCCAGAATGGCAACCGGCAGCCGGGCGCCGCTCACGCTGCCTCCCCGTCGATCGACGCGAGCAGTGCCTGCGCCAGCGACACGTACTGATCGACTCCCGTCATCAACTCCGCCTTGGAAATGTGCTCCTCCTCGGTATGGGCAACGCGGATCGTGCCGGGGCCCAGTTGGAATCCGACTCCCCAATCGGAAAAGAAGGGCAGGTCGCTGCCATAGCTCACCACGGTGGTTTCCCAGCCGCTCGGGAGCTGGCCCTCGGCGCGGTATGCCGGGATTTCCAGCGTGAACGCGATCTCGACACCCGGAGTGGCGCAGGCGGCGATTGCCTCGCGGAGCGCTGCCGAGGGGCCCACCGTGCGGACCAGGATCTGGGCCGAGGCCTCGGCGGGGATCACATTGGGGGCAGAGCCGGCTCGCAGGGTGCCGATGTTCAGCGTGGCCGGTCCCAAAACCGGATCCACCGGCAAGGGCAGGTGCCGAATCCGCTCCAGGGTGTCGAGCAGTGGCAGCAGCGCTGAAGTCCCCTCATCGGGATAGCCAGAGTGGGCGGCTCGTCCCGAGGCGGTCACCACGACCCGCAGCGCTCCCTTCTGACCCACCACCAGGCGACCCTCGGTGGGCTCGCCGTTGATGAGGAAGCGGCCCTTCGGTTCCAGCGCCGCCGCCGCCAACGCCCCCTCCGACCCATCCTCTTCCCCCACCACGAACAGCAACCCGATTCGCCGCTCCCCCAGGGCCGCGAGCCGCTCGGCCGCAGCCACCATCGCGGCCGCAAGGCCCTTGGCGTCACAGCTGCCACGCCCCCAGAGCTTGTCCCCGTCTTCACGCAGCGGGACATAGGGGGGAACACAATCGAGGTGGGTGCTGAAGACCAGCTCGGGTGGCTCGCGCCAGGCATAGAGATTGTCGCGCCCGGGAAGGACCACCTGTCGCTGCACCTGCCACCCGAGCTGCACCAGGGTACCGTGCATCAGGTCGGTAGCCGCCGCCTCGGCACCGGTCGGGGTGTCGAGCGCCACCAGGGCGCGCGTCAGTGGGAGTGGATCCATAGACACAATGCCCCGCCGTGCGGTCTGCGCGGCGGGGCTCCAGTAGGGTTGCGTAGACTGCTATCCCCGCCGAGGCGCCCCGCGCCAGGACTTCTTCATACCGCCGCACTTCTTCGGCTTGGGATGGCGCATCGGGGTGGGCTCGGTGTGGGGTGATCAGTTGCCACGAAGCTAGGCGGGCCCGCGAGGGGCGGCAACCCCCTCGAGGCCGTTGGGTTGGTCAGGCCAGCTTCGCCTCCCGGCGGTTCTTCCACATTGAAGCCAGGATCGAGACCGTGAGTGTGGTGAGGATCACGGCGAGGGACGCGAGGGCCGGGATATGGAGCCAGGCCGCCATGGTCATCTTGGCGCCCACGAACACCAGGATCGCCGCCACCCCAGGCTTGAGGTGGGCAAAGGCGGTCATGGCCCCGGAAAGCACGAAGAACAGCGCCCGCAGTCCCACGATGGCAAAGACATTCGAGCTGTAGACAATGAAGGGGTCCCGGGTGATGGCGAAGATGGCCGGGATGCTATCGATGGCAAAAACCACGTCGCTCCACTCCACCACCAGCAGCACCAGGAAGAGCGGGGTGAACATCAGCTTGCCGGCCGGGCGAACCAGAAACGCCTGTCCTTCATAGCCCGGCGAAATTGGCAGGAACCGACGGGCAAACCGCACCAGGGGGTTGCGCTCGGGGTCGATCTTCTCGTCGCCGACGCGCAGCATCCGGAGGCCGGTGACGATGAGGATCCCGCCGAAGACATAGATGATCCAGTGGAACCGGGTCAGCAGCACGGTACCCAGGGCAATCATGATCGCGCGCATCACGATCGCGCCGAGAATCCCCCACTTGAGGACCCGCGGCTGGAGCGCTGGCGGAACCGCGAAATACTGGAAGATCAGGATGAAGACGAAGAGGTTGTCGACGCTGAGGCTCAGCTCCACCAGATAGCCGGTATAGAACTCAATTCCGGTCTGGGAGCCCTCCCGCCACCAGAGAAACGCCCCGAACAGGCCGGCAATGAGCACCAGGGTGCCGCTCCAGAGACTGGCCTCCCGGATCGAGAGGGTGTGGGAGCGCCGGTTCAGGACACCGAGATCAAGGATCAGGAGGGTGGCAACGAGCGCGGTAAAGCCGAGCCAGACCTCAGTGGAGTGGGTGGGCAATCAGCGTCTCGCGCTCCACCCATCCAGTGCCGCGATCCGGTCGGCGGTGGGAGGATGGGTGGCGAAGAGCTTCGACAAACCACCGCCCTGCATCGCCAGGGGATTGACCTGGGCCAGCGGCGCCGCCGCCGGGGCAATGTTCATGGGAATCTGGTGGGACATCTGTTCCAGGCGGCGCAGGGCATTGACCATCGGCCGGGCGGTTCCCATGATCTCGGCGGCGGTGCGATCAGCGGCGAATTCCCGTTGACGGGACACCGCCATTTGAATGATCATGGCCGCCAAGGGGCCCAGCAGGACGATGACAATCTGGACGATCGGATGCCCGCCCTCGCCGTCCCTGCGACCGCCACCGCCGAACATCATGAGCCACGGCAGGTACCCGATGGCCCCGGCAATTCCGGCGGCGATGGTGGTGATCAGCATGTCCCGGTTCTTGATGTGCGCCAGTTCGTGGGCAATCACGCCCTCGAGTTCCTCCTGAGGCATGTACTTGAGGATGCCGGTCGTCACCGCCACCACCGCCTTGGAGGGGCTGCGACCGGTGGCGAAGGCGTTGGGCTGGTCGTGCGGCGCCACCGCCACCACCGGCATGGGAAGCCCGGCCCGCTGGCGCAGCCGATCCACCATGGCGTACAACTCGGGAGCCTCCTCCGCGGTGACCACCTTGGCGCGATACATCTTGAGCACCATGCGGTCCGAGAAGAAGTACATGATGAAATTCATGGCGCTGCCGATCACCAGGGCCATCACCAGGCCGTTGGTGCCGCCGATGGCCTGGCCGGCCGCCAGGAACAGCACCATCAGGCCGGCCATCAGAGTGAACGTCTTCAGGTGGTGCATGTCGGACTCCTGCGGGCATAGGCCCGGCTGGGTGGTCCCAACGGCAAACGGCGAGACCTCGCCGACGCCGGTGGGGCATCAGACGAAGGTCTCGCCGTTCAAGGTGGAACCGTGCCGGCACGCCGACAGTGTTGACGATTCCACCGGCCGCTTGGTGCGGCTCGGCTACTCCCCTTCAAGGGCCTCAATCTAGCGGGATCGACCCGGCGCAACAAGGCGGGTGGTCGGGCGGAAACGGGGGCGGTCTGTGTAGATTTCCAGGCTGGCAGCGTCGCCATTCAGACGTAGCACTGCATCCACCGTTTCCAAGGAGTCCCATGTTCGCGTCGACTTTGATCCGCCGTTCCGTGGCAGCCGCCGGGTTGCTGGTCGCTTTTACCGCCGCCGGAGAGGCCCAGCAGGCTTCCCCCCGTGACTCGGCCAAGGTCACCATTGGCGCCGCTCACTTGTCGCTAGATTACGGCCGCCCCTCCATGCGGGGCCGGGAGATCTTCGGCGGACTGGTTCCCTACGGTCAGCCGTGGCGGGCCGGTGCCAACCGGGCCACCCACTTCACCACCGACAAGGCGCTGGCCTTCGGTTCCACCACCGTCCCCGCCGGCACCTATACGCTGCACGTGCTTCCCATCAGTGCCACCGCCTGGAAGCTGATCATCAGCAAGAAGGTCGACATCTGGGGGATTCCCTATCCCGAGGGCGAGGACCTGGTCCGGCTGGACATGACCGTGGCCCAGACACCGGCCCCGGTCGAAGCGATGGAGATTGTCCTGGCGGCGCAGGGAAGTGGTGGGGTCCTCAAGATCCGCTGGGCGCGGACCGAGGGGTCGATTCCATTCACGGTCCGTCCGTGATCGGACCGGCTCGCTCCCTGATTCTCGGGTCAGGGCTGTTGTTGAGTGCCTGCGCCGCGTCGGCGCAGGTGGCCACGCCTCCGGCGGCTCGCGGCCACCCCATGGTCGATGCGCTGTTCGTGCTCGCGGCGGACTCCATGGAAGGTCGCGCGGTCGGCACGCCAGGCGGGGCCCGGGCCAGGCGTTTCCTCCTGTCGCAGTTGCAGGCAATCGGGGTGGCCCCCGTCGGAAACGGCTTCGAGCATCCCTTCGAGTTCACCACCCGGCAGGGCACCGCGGTCCAGGGGGTCAATCTCCTGGCCCAGGTGCGGGGGACGACCGACCCTGACCGGTTCATCGTGATTTCCGCGCATTACGATCATGTCGGGGTGCGCAACGGCGAGACCTACAACGGTGCCGACGACAACGCCTCCGGCACGGCGGCGCTCCTGGAACTGGCACGCCGGCTTCGGGCCGCGCCCCCGCGGCATTCTGTGATCCTGGCGTTCTTCGATGCCGAAGAGTCCGGGCTCCGTGGTGCGGCGGCGTTTGTTGCCGCCCCTCCGGTAGCCAAGGAGGCGATCGTCATGAACCTGAACATGGACATGGTGAGCCGCAGCGAAACGGGAGTGCTCTGGGCGGCCGGCGCCGCTCCTTATCCGCAGTTCCGGCCGATCCTGCTCGGTATTGAGCCGGTGCCGGGGGTGACGCTCAAGCTGGGTCACGACACCGACGCCGATGGGCCGTCCAACAATTGGAGCGGGCAGTCCGATCAAGGCGCTTTTCACCGCGTCGGGATCCCGTTCCTCTATTTCGGCGTCGAGGATCATCCCGGCTACCACAACCCGACCGACGATCCGGAAGCGATCACCCCCCAGTTCTACATCGGGGCGATCGAGACTATCTGGCGGGTGTTGCGGGCGTTGGACGCGGAGGGCGGAGGGAAGTCGCTGCCGTAGAACCGCCTGTCTGGTGCGGTCGGTGAGGTCGGACTGCCGCCGCAGTTCCCTCCGACCCCTGGTTACAGTTGGGCTACACTTGCTACGGAGGGACACCACCACCCAGTCGGCGCCCTTGGCTTGCGCCCCCCCCCCCCAGACTAGTATCCGGCAGATCCATGGCTGTGCGAGAATGCCGAGCCCTCATAATGCCCTTCACTGCACGCAATTCTAGCGACTTCTGCTGCTACTTGGCAGGGCGCGTGCTTCGGCTCGCCGCCAGCCTTTTCTTGATCGTTCACGCTCTCGGACTGACCAGCGTGAACGCCCAGCGAGTTCCGCTGAGCCAGCCGTCAACCGTCAGTCAGCGTATCGGATTGGCCGAGATCCGACTGCATTACAATCGCCCTGCAGTCCGAGGGCGGGTGCTCTGGGGTGAGGGTGGGGTCGTCAAATGGGACACACTATGGCATCCTGGGGCGAACAATGCCTCGCGGATTGAGCGTTCCCCCAGCCCAACGGGGTTCCACGGAGGCACCCGCGAGTTTGCTGATGCGGCGAAGCGATGAACGAACTCGTCAAGATTGCAGCTTGGTGCTGTCGGCATGGGCACGTGGGCAAGGATAGGGCAGTGACTTGATTATTCGCGTTATCTGCCGCTGTTGGGCTGATGATTGAAAGGACGGCCGAGTGACGCGTATGCCCTCTGCTCCTCAGGTCCTGAATGTGATTCTCGCCACCGGAGCGATCTTGGTGACTTTGGCCTTGGTACGCAGAACCTTCTGGCCGTTCTCGGTCACACCGCCCCCACAAGTAGTGGTGGATCCTGGTTGGCGGGAGTACCGACTTGATGAACGAGGGCAAGCGGAGGCTGAAGCTGAGGTTGTCGATATCATCGAGTTCACAGACTACTCGTGCCCGTTCTGCAAGTTGTTGGCCTCGGCGTTGGACACGGTCCTCAATGAGCATGGGAATCGTGTGCGGTGGACAGTTCGATACTTTCCCCTTGAGGATAGAAATCCTGCTGCGCTTGCGGCCGCGATTGCTGCAGAATGCGCGCGGCGCCAGGGAGCCTTCAAGGCGTACCATGATGTCCTATTCGAGAATCAATCCTCGTTTGGTCAAGTGCCATGGGTAGAGCTTGCATTTCAGGTCGGCCTCGTGGACACCCTGCGCTTTTCGCAGTGCCTCACTGGAGGCGTTGCGGCGGCCGTCGTCCGCCGGGACCAGGCCGCTGGACGAATGCTCGGGATTCGTGGTACACCGACGTTTCTGGTAAACGATCGAAAAGTGACGGGGTACATGCCAAGTCACACAATCGATAGCCTTATCAAGGTGGTCCGCGATGAACGATAGGAGGCTCTTGTCGGGCGCCCTCGCAGTGGCCGCTGCCATCGTCAGCGGGCCCCTCTCCAAGGTGGCATCTGCTCGGCAGATTGATCGGACCATTCTGGCCGCGACATCCTGCCGCGTGTCCGTGGAAACCTCGTCGCGCCAGGATTTTACGGACATTCGCGATGTTACCCCGTTGCCAGGGAGCGGCTACCTTGTCGTCGACCAGGGCCAAGCGGAGTTATGGTGGCTCCCCGACGACCTGTCCCAGGGGCGTCAGATCGGTGGGCGTGGCAGGGGCCCCGAGGAGTATCTCCGGCCCGAGCGTGCGTTCCGATGGCTCGGCGACACGACGATTGTGACGGATCCGGGTTCTCGGAGTTACATCTTCATCTCCCCTGGAGACAGGATTGTTCGCAAGGAACAGTTTCCGCAGCCTGGATATTGGGGAGGGCTCCTTGGTGCCAGTGCCAATGGGAGGCTCCTCTTCGGTATCCCCGCAAGACTTCCAGATCTGCGCGGGGAAGCGATCCTGGTGGCTGCCGATATCGCCCCGACAAAGGTGGACACCATAACTAACATCGCCCGCCCGGAGACGATGGAGGTACTTGTCAGCCAGGATGGGGGAAGGGCAACCGGCAGGTTCGTCGCGCCGTTGCCGTTTGCGGCGGGGGATGCGGGTGTTATGGGCCCAGATGGCGAGGTGCGAGTGGTGCGCGTATCGCCTCTGCGGCTCGATCGCTACCCACCATCCCAACCAGCTGTGCTCGGGCTGCCCATCACCTACTCGCCTGTTAGTGTGACGGCTGCGGACCGTGCACAGGCGAAAACTGACGATCAAACCAGACGGCTACCATGGAGTGGTGGCACGTACCGCTATCCGGCTCAAAAGTCAGCATTCGTCCATCGCTCCGCGTTGCCGGCACCTGGGGGCACCGTGTGGCTCAAGTGGCAGGAGGCCCACGGAACTTCTGGAACCCTCTACGTCCGAATTGCTACGAATGGACCTCGGATGTCCTGTAGATTTCCGGACCGTACCGAGATTCTGCGATTTGTTGATGAGGACGTGGCCCTCGGAATTGTCTCCAGCAAGGACGGCGAGATCAGGGTAACCCGATGTCGCATTCAATCGACATAGGTAGAGCATCGAATCCTGGCAAGAAAGTGCTGAACGATATCCCGATTCTGAGAATCCCTCACCACGGCACTTCCGTCACATGGTGCGGATCCTCGAGCAGCAACGCCCGGGTGGTCGTTCCCGCCACCGTCTCGGGCTGTCCCTCCGGCACGATCAGCAGGGCATTGGCCACCACCATGGAAGTCAGGATGCCGGATCCCTGCGGCCCCGTCAGTCGGGCCTCCAGGGAACCGTCTGCGGTGGGGATCACCACGGCCCGGAGGAAATGCTGCAGGCTGGCCCCGACCCGGAGCGGCTCCGCGACCGTGACGGGAACGGTGCGGCGGAATGGCGTCCGGTGCCCCATCATCTTCCGGATTGCCGGCCGCACAAAGAGCTCGAAGGTGACCATCGTGCTGACCGGGTTGCCGGGGAGGCCGATCCAGGGGAGGCGGGTCAGCGAGTCAGCGGGTCGGGGGGTCTGCTCGTCATTCGACTTTGGATCTGGTTGACTGCGATCCAATTCAGGCTCCAGGA
>JAWXBA010000335.1:0-3088 GCA_034439775.1 Gemmatimonadota bacterium
CCCCAGAAGGCGATGAACCTCGAGATTGCCGCCCTGTACTGGCACTTCGTCGACGTGGTCTGGATCGTGATCTTCCCCGTTGTCTACCTGATGAGGTGAGTGGATGAGTTCTCAGAGCGCCCACGCCGAGGGCCACGCCCACCCCACCGCTGGCACCTACGTCAAGATTGCGGTGGTGCTCTTTGCGCTGACCGCGCTTGAGGTGCTGGCCTATGAGATGGCCCACGGGCCCACCATGCCGCTGCATACGGTCATGGAGGCCACGCTCATCCCCGTGCTGATCGTCCTCTCCGCGGCCAAATTTGCCCTGGTGGCGATGTTCTACATGCACCTCAAGGGCGACGGCAAGATGCTCACCAGCCTGTTCGTCTTCCCGATCATCATTGCCACCGTGATCATCGTGATGCTGATGGTCCTCATGTCGTACTGGGAAGTGGTGCACTAGGGCGGGGAATAGGGAATAGGGGATGGGGAATGTGTCTCGGAGTGATGACGAGTGAAGGAATAGACGACGGGGGCTCCGATGCGGCGCCCCCGTCGCTTTTCATTCCCTATTCCCTATTCCCCATTCCCTATTTCCGCGGCAGCAATCCATCCCGATTGGCGGTGAAATACACGAACGCTGCCACCACGGCGGCATTGAGTTTCAGATCTTCGGCTGACAGCCGCTCAAAGACGTCCTGGCTGCTGTGGTGGGTGCGGGTGCTGTACTCCATCGGATCCTGGATGAACTGGAAGCCGGGGATCCCGACCCGGTCAAACGACTGATGGTCCGTCCCGCCGGTGTTGCTGATCGTGACCGTGGTGACGCCCTTGTCGGCAAACGGCGCCATCCATGCCTTGAAGATCGGGCCCACGGCGGCGTTGCCCTGGAGGTAGACTCCCCGGAACGCCCCGGTGCCGTTGTCCATGTTGTAGTAGGCGCTGATCCTGGCGTGGGCCGGCTTGCGCTCGCCCTGGGCGTTGCCGAACTGCTGCTCCACGTACATCCGCGAACCGATCAGCCCCTGCTCCTCGCCGGACCAGAGACCGAGCCGGACGGTGCGGCGCAGCGGCAGGTTGAGGGTCTTGAGGATCCGCATCGCCTCGATCATCACCGCCGAACCCGACGAGTTGTCGGTGGCGCCGGTGCCGGCATGCCAGGTGTCGAAGTGGGCGCCGAGCATCACGATCTCGTCGGCCCGGTCGGTGCCGGGAAGGTCGGCGATCACGTTGAAGGAGTTCAGGTCGGCGTCGTGAAAGGTGTTACGGATGTCCAGCTCCATCCGGACGATCTGGCCCATTTCCAGCAGCCGGGCAATGCGGCCGTAGTGCTCAATTGCCACGATCGCAATCGGATGGGGGGCCGGGTTGGCCGGGTCTCGGCTTCCGGCGCCGCCGGTGAACACGGTGCCGCCATCGCCGCGTCCCGGCTGCAGGATCGCCGCGACGCCCTCGCTCTTGAACAACTCGGTGCGCGCAGCGTTCAAGGCCTGGGCCGCCGCAACGTTGGGGTTGCCGCCGGGACCGCCCGGACCCCCTGCACCACCGCCCGGCGGGGCGGGTGGCGGCGCGCTGGCCATGGTCGAGAGTTGCTCGTCGCTCAGCCGGCGGGCGTTGGGCTGCCAATTGGGTTCCACGGCACGCATCGGGGCAGTCATGACGATCCTACCCCGCAGTTTGCCACGGTACCGGGCCAGGTCGGCCACGCTATCGGCGGCCACCATCACGACTTCGGCCTGTACCGCACCACTGGTGCCGGGTGTCCACGCCGCCGGATAGGCGATGACCGGGAACGGGGTCGGGGCGGTCACTTGCGCCACCATCCGCTCGTTGGTCCAGCCGCGGCCGAATGGTCCCCATGGCTCCATCCGGCCGGTGGGAATTCCCCAGCCGCGCAGCGCCGAGATGACCCAGTCGCCCCCGGCCTTCATCGTAGGTGAGCCGGTCAGCCGGGGACCATACATGTCGGTGAGCATGCTGGCGATATGCATCACCTGGGAACGATTGAAGGCTTCATCACGAATCCGCTGGACCACCGCGGCGTCAACCCGCTCCTGCGCACGGACTGGCAGTGGGGCAAGGGCCAGGAGGGCCAGAGCGGGAAGGATATGGCGGAACCGGAGGCGCATTGGGGAATCCTGGTTAGGGGCCTTGGACTGAGGGGAGCGAGCGGAAATGTCTCAGCCATCAATATGATACGTGCGGGCAGGGGGAAATGTCACCGTGGGGTGGGGATTGGGTGCCGGGTGTCGGGTGTCCGGCCCGCCATGGTGGGATCTCGCGGGTAAACCCGCGGCTCGGCCAGGAGCGTCGCTGAAGCGACGGCGCGTCAGCGCCCACCTGCCGAGCCCGGACGTCGGTCCGGAACAATCCCGATCCCGCCCGTGCCTGACTCGATGGGGCGCACCCGTCGTAGCGTCGCACAGCTGTGCGACGCTACGGCCCCGATGTGTAGGTCGGATCTCGATTCCACGGGCCGATTGGAATCGGCCCCTACGATTCGATTACGTTCGGTCCGCCCTGTCCGCCCTGTCCGCCCTGTCCGCCCTGTCCGCCCTGTCCGCCCGCCTACCCCTCCCGAAACAGCTCCACCAGCTCGATCGTCAGCGGTTCCGGCGCGCCGGAGGGGTGCCATGACACACGCTCGTGCTCGACCGTCGGAAAGGTCGCTGCAGGGGTCCACACCTCCACGACGCGGGCGGTGGCGTCCACCAGCCAGTAGCGCGGAATCGCCATCTCCTGGTAGAGGCGCCGCTTGGTGAAGCGGTCCTGCCGGGTGCTGGATGGGCTCAGTACCTCGATCACGAGCAGCGGGGGATTGATCTGACTCCAGTCGCCGCGCTGCACGCTCTCCAAGTCCACCACCAGCAGATCGGGAATGACGAGGCTGTCCGATCCCCAGTGGACATCGCCGCCAGGAAAGACCGCTGCGACCCGGTGCCGGATGAGGTAGTTGCCGAGCAGGAGGTCCAGCCGATGGACGATGCCCTGGTGGGCCATCCGCGGGCTCGGGCTCACCAGCAGCTCCCCGTGCACCACCTCGTACTTGTTGCCATCGTCCGGCAGGTCGAGGAGGTCGGCCGCGGTGTAGTAGTGGCGGACTGGC
>JAWXBA010000336.1:0-5053 GCA_034439775.1 Gemmatimonadota bacterium
ACTGTTATTTTTTGAACCACCTCGACACTAGTGACGATTTATGGAAACAACAGCTCACGGCACAGACGAATCGATCCTGACGGACATCGGTGCCCGGCTGAGCGCCGCCCGCCTCTCCCGCAACCTCACCCAGGCCCAGCTCGCCCGAAGCGGCGGCGTTTCCAAGCGCACGATCGAGCGCCTCGAGGCCGGCCAGTCGGCGCAGCTCACCAGCTTCATCCGAGTGCTCCGCGCCCTCGATCTGCTCGCCGGGCTGGAACTGCTGCTCCCACCGCCCCAGCCCAGTCCGATGGACCTGCTGCGCCGAGCCGGCAAGACGCCGCGGCGGGCCAGCGGCGGCACGGTTGCGCCTCCGGCCAAGCCGTGGACCTGGGCGGAATGAACCTCGCCGAAGTGCGGCTCTGGGGCCGAACCATCGGGGCCGTGTCCCAGGCCACGGACGCGGCACATGCCACCTTTCAGTACGATCCCGACTTTGCCCGGAGCGGCATCGAGGTCGCCCCGCTCATTATGCCGCTGGCCAGGCATCCGTACACCTTTCCCCACCTGGCTCGGCAGAGCTTCCACGGCTTGCCCGGCCTGCTCGCCGACTCCCTCCCCGACCATTTCGGCAACGCGTTGATCGACGCCTGGCTGGCGCGCGAAGGCCGCCGGGCAGCCGACTTCAGTGCCATCGAACGGCTCTGCTACGTCGGGACCCGCGGCACCGGTGCGCTGGAGTACCGACCGTCGATTGGACCAGCGCCGGCCCAGAGCCGGAAGCTGGAAGTGGACGCCCTGGCCGACCTCGCCGGGCGGATCCTGGGCCAGCGGGAGGGGATGCATCTCCTGCTGACATCGGGCAAGGAGGATCAGGCGCTCCGCGACTTGCTCCGGGTGGGAACCTCGGCCGGCGGAGCCCGGGCCAAGGCGCTCATTGCCTGGAACCCCGACAGCAACGAGGTCCGCTCCGGGCAGATCGAGGCGGGCTCGGGCTTCGAGCACTGGATCCTCAAGTTCGACGGTGTCTCGGGCAGCGAGGGGACCGCATTCAGCGATCCCGCCGGCTTCGGACGGAGCGAGTATGCCTACTCGCTGATGGCCCGGGCCGCGGGGATTGCGATAAGCGATTGCCGACTCTTCGAGGCGAACGATCGCAGCCACTTCATGACTCGTCGCTTTGACCGCACCGCCGAGGGGCACAAGCTCCACATGCTCTCGCTCGGCGCAATGGCGCATCTCGACTTCAACACCGCGGGAGCGCACGGCTACGAGCAGGCGCTGCTGACCATTCGCCGCCTGGGGATTGGGATGGAGGCCATCGAGGAGCAGTATCGGCGCCTGCTGTTCAATGTGCTGACCCGCAACCAGGGCGACCACGTCAAGAACATCGCGTTCCTGATGGACCCGCATGGCCGATGGGCGCTTGCCCCCGCGTTCGACGTGAACTACGCCTTCAACCCCTCGGGGGATTGGACGAGACGCCATCAGATGACGGTGAACGGCAAGCGGGACGGGTTTACGCTGGCCGACTTTGAGGCGGTGGCACGGAGCGCCTCGATGCAGCGAGGGCGGGCGGCGGCGATCCATGCCGAGGTCCACGGCGCAGTGTCGCAGTGGAGGGAGTTTGCGGAGCAGGCGGGAGTGGAGGGTGAGCGCGCTACCCAGATCCGGCGAGGGTTGCGGTTGGAACTGCCGAAGGGGTGAGGGGCACCGAGGGCGCGGAGCGCTACTCCGTTTCTGGGGGTGCACCTCGACGGCGCCGGGCATACGGCCTGGGGGTGGGAAGCCTACCATGGCGCGCGGCGATGACCCTGGTCAACCCGGCGCCAAACAGCAGCAGTTGCGAGGAGTAGTACACCCAGAGCAGCAGGACGATCACCGAGCCTGCCGCCCCGTACGCGGAGGCCACCGAGCTCCGGCCGAGGTAGAGGCCAATCAGCTGCTTGCCAATCGTAAAGAGGATGGCGGTGACGAAGGCGCCCAGGCCCACGTCACGCCAGCCGAGGCGAGCGTCGGGGAGGTACCGGAAGATCATGGCGAACAGCACGGTGATGATGCCCAGCGAAATTGCCCAGTCGGCCGCCTGCCAGACCGCCGAAATCGACTCGTAGCGCAGGCTGACCCAGGAACTCAGGGCGGCCAGCACCGCACTGATCGCCAAGGACACCATCAGCAGAAACCCGATGGCCAGCACCATGCTGAAGGCCTGCAACCGGTCCTTGAGCATCTCCCGGATCTTGCTGTCGGGATCGGTCTGGATTCGAAAGATCTTGTTGAGCGCGTGCTGCAGCTCCAGGAATGCGCCGGTTGAGGCCAGCAGAAAGGTGATCGCACCCACGACCACGATCAGGGCCCCGGAGCGTTCCCGGTTTACCCCTTCGAGCATGGACTGCACCGCCGCAGCGCCCTCCGGTCCGATCAGGCCGTCGAGCTGGGTGACCACCTCGCCCCGCACCGCCCCCTCCCCGAAAAGGGCGCCGGCGATCGCGATGGCGATCAGGAGGATCGGCGCCAGGGAGAACAGGGTGTAGTAGGCCAGCGAAGCACCCAGCCGGGGCACATCGTCCTTCGACCAGCTCTTGGCGGCCTCCCACATCAGCGTGAGTGGGGTGGCGAGCACCCCCGGCAGTCGCACGGCCATCAACACCCCCGCATATTAAGTGTGCCCACCGGGCCCCCGCGGCTCGTCCCCTCCGGAACATAAGGGAACCAAGGCAGGTCATGACAAGACGAGCACGGATCGGAATACTGGGGGTGCTGCTGCTGCTTCTGACGGCGGTGGCCCTGCGTCTCTGGGCGGTGCGAGCCACCAGCCCGGAACGCGTGGCGGCGGCGCTCACGTTGGCGCTGGGCCCCGAGCTGGCGCTATACCACCGGATCCGGGTCGGTGCCACCCGCTTGGGCCTGAGCGGGGGAAGCCTGATCGTAACCGATCTCTCCCTGCAACCGGACAGCGCCACCATGGCCCGACTGGAACGCGAAGGGGCGCAGCCTCCGGTACGGTACCAAGTGACGGTGCCACGGATCGAAATTACCGGAATCGGTCGCCTCGCTGCGCTGCGCGGCCAGGTCGACCTCGGCGCGGTGATCGTGCATCAGCCCGAATTTCAGACCTGGCGGGACCGCACGATCCCGCGCCGGGGCCCCCGTGACACCGTCATGCTGCCGCACCAGCGGCTCCGTCGCATGGAGCGAGGGGGAGCGTTCGGATCGATCGAGGTCCGCGACGGCCTCCTGCGCTACCACGAGCGCGCCGGCGACGGTGCGCGGTTCGCCGAACTGACCTTTGACAGCCTGCAGGCCCGCATCGGGCGAGTCCAGTTCCCGGAACCCGGCACCCCCTCCACGGTGCCGATCGAGTGGACCACCCTGGTCTATGGCCAAGGCAGACTCGACGTCCAGATGGAGTATGATCTGGCCACGCCGGGACTGACGATGGCGGTTGCGGGGACATTATCGCGCACCGATCCCGCCATCTTCAACGAGGTGCTGGTGGACCTTGAGGGGGTCCGGATCACCCAGGGGACGGTGGACACGATTCGTTGGAACTTCTCGGTGGCCGAAGATGTGGCGCAGGGCACCCTGCTGGTGATCTACCGCAACCTCCGGATCGACAAGTTGGACAAGGTAACGCGACGCCAGGACCTGGGCGATGAAATCATGAGCTTCATCGGCAATCAGTTCGCCCTGCGCACCGCCAACCCGCGCTCGGAGGGCGAGCCCGCCGAGCCAACCGGGCTCTGGCACAAGCGCCCCTGGCACGAGCCGCTCTTCAAGTTCCTCTGGGTCACGCTCCGCGGCGGCCTCCTCAAGACGGTGGGGATATGACGCCTGCCTGGACCCGATGAGCGGGGACTCCACGCCACCGGCGAAGGGCCATCGCGTGGCCCGCGCGTTCCTGCGCTGGGGCGGGCGGGCGCTGGTGGCCGGAGTGCTGTTGCTCCTGACGCTGCTGGCGTTGCTCCAGATCGACGCCGTGGCCACCGCCGCAACCCGGCGAGTGGTGCGGATGGCGCTGCCGGACGGCGCCACCGCCACCGTGGCCCGGGTCAGCGGCAGTGTCTGGCGCTCGCTCACGCTCGACTCGATCACCATCCGGCGGGCCAATGGCGACACCGCCCTCAGCGCGGTGCGGCTCGACGCCCGCTACCGCCTGCTGCCACTCCTGTCCGGCACCGTGGCCCTGCGCCACCTCGAAGCCCGCGACCTGCGCGTCACCATGATCCACCGCGCCGACTCGACCTGGGGACTCTTCCCTTCCGCCGGCCCGCCGGACGCTGGCGGCGGGTGGCGATTCGAGGTGGACCAGGCAGTAGTCCGGGGAGGATCGGTCTCGGCCGTACTGGCGCCCGACTCGACCCACCGGCTGGCCGATCTGGTGCTCCTGGCCCGCGACCTCCGCGTGGGACCTGAGATGCGTGGCACCATCGACACCCTGACCGGCTCGATCCGGCTGGCGGGCCATCCCGATCAGTCGGGGGAGCTGGTGGCACGACTCTCCTGGGACTCCGTGGCAGTACAGATCGACACCCTGCTGGTCGACGCCCCCGGGACCCACCTGGTGGCGGCCGGGACGCTCCCGCTCACCCTGACTCGCGGGCGGACCGAAGGGACCACATTCCGGATCCGGGCCGCACCGCTGGCGCTCGACGACCTCACGCCGTTCTTCCCCATGGTGGGCGGTGCGCCGATCACCGGGGAGCTCTCCCTGCGCGGGGGAGCCCAGGACCAGCTGGTCGGGAATGGCAGCTTCCGCACCGCAGACGGGGCCAGCCTGGAGTTGGAAGCCCGGGTCCAGGTGGGCCCCGACGCCCCGGTATCGATTGTGGCCCGGGGAACGATTCAGGAGTTTGACCCGTCCTCGGTGATGACCACACCAGGGGTGGAGGGGCTGGTCAACGGCAACTTCGATGTCACCCTGGCCGGGCCCGACTTGCTGCACCTGAGCGGTTCGGTGAGCGCCGACCTGGAACGATCTCGCCTGCGCACCTACCAACTGCACCACGCGCTGCTCAGCGCCGAGGCCACCGAGGGCCGCTATCAGCTGCTCGTCGAGGCGCGCCTCGACGAG
>JAWXBA010000337.1:0-6766 GCA_034439775.1 Gemmatimonadota bacterium
CACCCCAAGCGCCCCGATCACGTCAAATCGCAACGAATCCCCGGGGGTGATTCGAATCGAGCCCCGTCCGCCCGCGGCGCCGCGGTCATCTCGGAATTGGAACCTGAAGCGCACCAACCGGTTGGCCTCTGGACGGGTCCCCAGCACCCAAGCACCCGCCTCGGCCACTGGCGCCGGAGACATCCCAGTCGGCAGGACCGGTCCCAGCCTGGCCCCACCACAACCAGCAACCAGGAAGGCCCCGGCAAGATAGAGAACTGACTTCACCCGGTCAACTGGAAACTGTTGGGAAATCACAAGTTAGAGCCTCACCGCCGAGAGATCGACCGGATCAGGTCGCCCTGCAGAATGGCGGCCAGGGCCGGCTGGCCACCCACGACTCGCCCGAATACCGTGTACCCCCCGTCCAGATGCGGCTGGGGGCTCAGGTTGATGAACCACTGACTGGTGCCGGTGTTGGGGCCACTGAGCGCCATCCCAAGCATCGGGGTGTCGTAGCGGATCCGATTGAACTCGTCCCGGATTGGCGGCACGCCCCGGATCGGATCAGAGCCTGGCCCAGCCCCATCCTGGACGACGAAATTGGGTACCACCCGGTGCCACTCCCCCCCGTCAAAGGCCTTCTGCTCCACCAATCCCAGAAAGTTAGCCACAGTGAGGGGAGCTTGGTCACCCAGCAACTCTACCTCGACCCGACCCTTCCCCTCCGTCTCAAACCAGACCACCGGGCGACTACGCTCGGCAGGCGTGAGCAACCAGCGTTCCGCCACCGCCTGGTACTCGGCGGCGGTGTACCGGACGACAGTGGCCGGGGCGGTTCCCCATATCGCCGCCAGCGCTGGCCAATTGCCTATCGATTGGCGGAGCTGGGGATTGTCTGGCGCTGCTACCCGCTGCAGGAAGAGCGAGTCCACCGCCCGCGCAGCCGGTCCGCCCGCCAGATGGAGACGACGCAGCGCCCCGAGAATCGGGGCCGTGATCCCGGATCGCCCCCTGGCAACCTCGCGATTCCATCCAGCGACGAGGGCAGCAACCGCCTGAGGTTCGGACGCCTTCCTGCCATATACCGACCAGGCGGAGGACCGGACCACGGGATCGGGATCGTCCAGCAGGGTCCCGGCGAAAGTCCGGGTCTCTGCCTCGAGCTCCGCGGAGACGACCCCCAGGGAGTTCATCGCCGCAACCCGAACCACAACATCGGGATCGCGGAGCAGCGCCGACAGCAGGGCGGCATCCCCCCCGCGCGACGCAGCCGATAGCTCAATCCCCAAAAGGCGGTGCCGGGGGTCGCGTTCATCTAGCATCCCGGCCGCAATGCGAACCACGGCGGCAGTATCAGTTCGCAGGATCCCCAGCAGAGCTTCCCGTCGGATGGACAGCGGTACGCTCCGGTCGTTCGCGTTGGCGGCCGCCGCAGTGCGGGCCTCGCTCCCAGGCAGCCCAACGAGGGCGATGACCGCCTGCATCCTGACATTCGGGACCGCGTCGCGACCCAACGCGGCAACCGCCGCCGCCGTGGTCGAGTCCTGCCAGGATACCAGGGAAATGAGGGCGTTGACCCTCACGCCAGCGTCAGGATCCTGAAGCCCCGCCACCAGCGCTGGCAGGATGGAATCGCGAGGAACGGACCCGGAATCGGCGGCGATGCGGGTAAGCCCCCGCATGGCGTGCTGGCGCACCCACGGATTGGGGTCACCACTCACGCCAAGCAGTGCCCGGGTACCTGCCGCCGCTCTGGTCCGGCCGAGCAGGTACGCCGCCTTCCATCGCACGGCGTCGCTGCTGTCGCGGAGGTGTGCCAACGCCGCGCGGACCGGGGCATGACGCCCGAAGCGCCACCCTTCCACCAGCAGCTCAGGGAGCATCAGCTGGCGGCGACGCGGCGCTATCGCACGGCTGGTACCATCGAGGAGTCGGCTGAACAGGGTCCGCGCCTGGCCCGCGCCGAGCTTGGCCAGAGTCCCCGGCGCTTCGATGACGGCGCCATCGGCGAGCAGACGCGGATCGGAGAGTCGGGCCACGATGGCGCCGGTCACCGTGGAGTCCCCGAGCAGGCCGAGGGCAAACATCGCATCGGCGTGACCGGTGGTATCCGGAGAGTCGAGCAGGGCCAGGAGGGGCGGGCCGGCCCGGTGATCCTGGATCCGGCCGGCGCCCAGCGTCGCCTGTCGCCGGACGATCGGATCGGTGGAGCGGAGCGCGGCGTCAAACAGCCCCGGTTCGTAGGCCCGTCGATCCTCCGCAGCCACAAGCTGTCCCAGCGTCGCCACCCGGGGATCGGCCTGGGCAAGAGCATTGGAGCCGGCAGGGAGCGCCAGCAGGGCGCCAAGACAAATGGACGAAAGGCGCATCAAATGCGCACCGGGTCGGGCGATTCTGGCAACAAGGCCATCACCTCATCGGGGAGTCGGGAAGGAGCATAGGAGTCGTTCAGCGCCATCATGGCGGTCTCGGCGGTGATGAGCAACTCGTCATCGCGGTACACCGCGTATCCGAAGGTGATCCGGCGGGAGGCGCATTCCCGGACCCAGCACCGGATCTGCACCAGGTCGTCGTACCGGGCCGGCTGGCGGTAGCGGACCCGCAACTCACCGACGACGAGCCGGATCCCCTTCGCCTCCAGGTCGCGGTAGCTGACCCCAGTGCGCCGGATGTGCTCGGTACGGGCCTCGTCCAGCCAGACCACGTAGCGCGAGTGGTAGACCACCCCCATCTGGTCGATCTCCGAGTAATTGACCCGGTGGGAAATCTCGGAAATCAGGGAGTCTCTGGACATGGCATCCTGGCAATGAAGAACAGGTCTCGGTTTGAGCTCGACAGGGTTCCGGCTTGCGGCGTCTCGGGGGGCACCTCTACCCTTCCGCCATGACTGCCGAACAACTTGTCATCGTGCAGGACGCCCATCTTGGAGCGGCCCCCCCCGATGTAGACCAGGCAATGATGGCCTTCCTCGACCAGGTGCCGAGCCTGGGCGATGCCCTGCTGGTCAACGGCGACCTGTTCGACTTCTGGTTTGCCTACCGCCGGGCCATTCCGCGAAAGGGGTTCCTGGTCGCGGCCGAGCTGGCCCGCCTGGCCCGAAAGATCCCCGTGATGATGACGGGAGGCAACCACGACCGGTGGGGCGACTCCTTCTGGGACCGGGACGCCGGCATCCGCTTCAGCAACGGGTCACTGCCCTTCCAGGTCGGCAATCGCAGTGGCCTGGCCATCCATGGCGATGGGATCGCCGAACAGCATTGGGGCGGACGGATGATCCACCGGATCACCCGCCACCCGATCAGCGCCTTCCTGTTTCGGTCCGTCCCACCGGACCTGGGGTTCCGCCTGGTGGACCGGATGAGCACCCGGCTGGCCGATTCCACCCGTGACCACGCGATCCTGGACCGAGCCGCGCAGAGCCAGGCGGCCTGGGCGGAGCAGCGCCTGGCCGGCGACAGCGCCCTCCAGTTGCTGGTGATGGGCCACACCCACCGTCCAGCCCTTCACCAGCTGCCGTCCGGCGCGATCTACGTCAACCCAGGCGCCTGGATGGATGGCTATCGCTACGCCGTGGCGACGGAGGCTGGAGTGGAGCTGCGGCAGTGGGTGTGATCCTCTCCGTCGCCTGCGGCATCGCCTAGCTCACCGGTCGATGAAACGCCTCGAGGTCCACCGTCTCGGCCTGCCCGAGACGGTCACCGAGGAACCGACTCCCTACCGCGGCAAACCGGGCCGGATCGTCGCTGACGGCAAAACGGTGGAGCCCCGGCGGACCGCCGTGCGGGTGTGACAACCCACGGGCCTCCAGCTCCACCGCCACGGCATTCGCCACCTCGGCGGCGGAATCGATCAGTGTCACTTCGGGACCCAGGACCCGACCCAGTAGCGGCTTGAGCAGCGGATAGTGGGTGCACCCCAGCACCAGCGCGCGGATCCCGGCGGCCCGCATCTCGGCCAGATACTCCTCTGCCACCAGCGCGGCGGCAGGATGATCGAACCACCCCTCTTCCACCAGCGGGACGAACAAGGGACACGCCCGGCTGATCACTGCGGCGTCCGGCTGGAGGGCGCGAATCGCCCGCTCGTAGGCCCCGCTGGCAACCGTTCCGGCGGTGCCGATGACACCGATCGGACCGCTCGCCGCAGCCCGCACCGCGGCCTGGGCCCCCGGCTCGATGACGCCGATGACCGGCACCGGCGACTCGGCGCGAAGGACCTCCAGCGCGTGGGCGGTGCTGGTGTTGCAGGCCACGACCACCGCCTTGACCCGCTGTCCCAGCAGCCAGTGGAGAATTTCGAGCGAATAGCGGCGCACCGTGGCGGGCGACTTGGGACCGTAGGGGACCCGCGCGGTATCGCCGAAATAGATCGTGCTGTCGCGGGGGAGGCGTTCAAACAGCTCCCGTGCCACCGTCAGGCCGCCGAGACCGGAGTCGAAGATCCCGATCGGTGCCAGGGGGTCAGCGGTCACGGCGGCCCGATGGGAATCCGCCAGCCGATGGCGGGACGGATCCGGCCCCCGTCGGGTAGGGCGCGGAAATGAAGGTCCCCAGGGAAGTCCCAGAGATGGGCGCTGACGTACGCCTCCAGCCCGCTGAAGAGGTGATTGAATGCCATCAGGACGATCCAGTCCTCCCGCTCCGCCTTCTTGGCCCGGAGCCGGGAGGATTCGGTGGTACTCCCCGGCGTCACGCGGGACGCTTCCGTGGCGGCCAGGAACCGCACTTCAGAAGCAGTCTTGAGGGTCATGCCCAGGCCAACCCCCTCCCAGATCAGGAAGAGCCCGGCGGTGAGCTTTCGATCGAGCACTGCCTGGCCCCACCCCGGAAGCAGGAGCGACCGGAAGAACGCCGGCAACGGTGCCACCACGGCGCGGCTCGTGTCCCCGGTGGCACCCGGGAACATTGCAACCGGTGGCGGGAGGATGACCTGTCCCGCCGCCGGAGCCGGTGCGAGCGCCAGGACGGTGAGGACCATGCCCGCGGAACCACGGGCATGACGCATCACAGCCTGGCGGAAGAGAGTCACGAGCGGGATTTCCTGCCGGCAAGGAAGATGGCGGGAGCGTGTGGGAATCGAACCCACCAGAGCCGCCTGAGGCGTCTCCGAAGCGATTTTGAAGATCGTCCGAACCACCAGGCCCGATCCGCCCCCATGTTGCCGCGAAAGATAGGGGTGCCCGTCGGCGGCGAAAAGCGCGGCACGCCGCTGGCCGTCGCCTCGGGATTCGTGTCGACCCCGGTATCTTTCCCCCCGTGACTCCCCCGCCCACCGCGCGACAGCGAGTGCGACGCTTCCGACGACTGGTTCTGGCGGCCGCCTGGACCCTGCCCTGCTACCTGGGCTGGGCCTTCGGCGCGTTGCTGACCGTTCCGTTTCGAGGTGCGGCGCGCCGCTGGAACAGCGTCATCATCCGCACCTGGTCGCGGGGGCTGCTCTGGATCTTCGGGATTCGCACCACCATCGTGGGCCGCGCCCCGGCGCCGCCGTTCTTCCTGGTGGCCAACCACCTGAGCTACGTCGACATTCTGGTCCTCGGCTCCACCCTTGGCGCCACCTTCATCTCCAAGCACGACATTGCCGGCTGGCCGGTGCTCGGCCACCTGGCACGGGTCACCGGAGCGATCTTCGTGAATCGCGAGCGGCGGCGCGATGCCATCCGGGTCCTGGGAGAGATTGATCGTGCCTGGACCGAAGGTGCCGGGATCGTGCTGTTCCCCGAAGGAACCAGCTCCCGGGGTGATCAGGTATACCCACTGAAGTCGGCGCTGCTGGAATGGGCGGTGCGGCGGGAACAGCCTGTCCATGCCGCTGCCCTTCGATACGCCACTGGCAACCCCGCCACGCCAGCGGACGTCGTGGTGTGCTGGTGGGGGGACGCGGCCTTCGGTGGCCACGCCTCGGTGCTACTGGCCATACCCCGAATCGAGGCCACCCTCACCTTCCACCCGGAGCCGGCCCGCGAGACGGATCGGAACCGGATGGCTGACCTGCTTCATGCCCGCCTGACCGAGTCGCACCAGCCGTGCGGTGGCCGCCACCCCTGATCGGGCGGAGGCGGTGCCGGACAGAGCCTACTTCCGGCCCTTGAAGAAGTCGTACAGCTCCGAATGCTTGGTGCTGAGCGGAACCGGCCGTCCATCGATGAACAGGTACCGGGTGTCGGTCCTGGCCTCGAGGATATCGCCGGTGGTCACCACCAGATTGGCCATCTTGCCCACCTCGATTGAACCGAGCTGACCCGCCACTCCGAAGATCTCGGCTGGAGCCAGGGTCACCGCGCGGAGTGCCGCCTCAGGCGCCAACCCGAACGCTGAGGCCATCCCCGCCACATACGGCAGGTTCCGGGCTTCGGAGCCGGCATCGCCGGAGGTGATGGCAAACCGCACCCCAGCGGCGGCGAGCTTCCCGGCCGACGCATAGTTCACGTCGTAGGGATCGTCCTCGCGCGGCGGATTGGAGAGCACACTGGCCAGCAGGATCGGCACGTCGTGCTGCTTCAAATAATCCGTGATCTGCCAGGCGTCCCGGCCCCCGAGGATGATCGGCTTGATCCCCATCTCCTGGGCAAAGGCCACGGCATCCTGGATGTCCACCGCACGATCGGCAGGCATCAGGGCGGGAACCTCGCCACGCACCAGTGGAACGAGTGCGGCCAGGACGAGATCATGTCTCGGCGCAGGCAGGGCGCGATCCCGGGCCGCGGCGTCGATCGCCTTGCCATAGGCCTCGGCATCGCGGAGAATCCCCCGGAGGGAGTCCTTCTGGGCGGCGATGCGTGCCG
>JAWXBA010000338.1:0-4489 GCA_034439775.1 Gemmatimonadota bacterium
AAGATCGCCGAGACCCAGAAGCCGAGGCCGATACCAATCAGGATTGCCCGTGGTGCTGGCAGCACCCGCACGTCCACCGGTAGCAGGTCCAGGAACAGAAGGGGCATCAGCTGCTGTATTCCGATGCCGATCGCGGCGCCGAGGATGCTGCCAATACCCCCCATTGCCACCGCCTGGAGGAGGTAGACCGCAAAGACCTCCGGTGTGGTGGCTCCGAGGCAGCGCAGGACGGCAATCACGTCCAGCTTCTGGCGGATGAACACGTGGACGGCGCTGGCCACCCCCAGCCCGCCCAACAAGAGGGCAACGAGGGCCACAAGGCCGAGGTAGTCCCCGAGACGCTGGAGGGCCCGGGTCAGGTCGTCCCGGTCTTCCTCCACCGTCCGGATGCTGGAACGCTCGGCGCGAAGATCCTGCTGGTACGCCTCGTCCAGGGTGGCGGCCTGTTGTGGGTCCGCCAGCCGGACGTAGGCCTCGTACTCGACCCGGGCGCCAAACTGGACCAGCCCGGTGGCGGCCAGATCGCTCCGGCTGATGTAGACCCGGGGGCCGAACGCCGAGGCGATGGCCACGGTGCCCGGGAAGTTGAGCACCACGCCGCCGATGGTAAACGTCGCCTCGCCGAGCGAGAGCGTGTCGCCGATTCGGGCGTTGAGCGCCGGCAGCAGCGTCGGATCCACCAGGACCACGCCGCCCCCCGCGAGCGTTGGCCACAGGCCGGCGGGATCGGTCAGGATCTGGCCGTAGAAAGGGTAGGCAGGCTCCAGGGCCCGCACCTGAACCAGCTGCACCCCGGTGGTGCGCCCGACGTAGGCCATCCCCGCAAAGCTCACCATCTGGGCCACCTGGTCGGTGGACTCGAGGGAGTCGATCAGGGCGGCGGTGCGCTCAGGAAACGCCCGGCGGCTGGAAATCGAGAGGTCGGCGCCGAGCAGCTCACGCGCCTGTCCAGCCACCGACTCGGTCAGATTGACCGTGAACGAATTGATCGCCACCAGCGCTGCGACCCCGGCCGCCACCGCGCCGGTCAGCAGGGACAATCGCCGTCTGGCGGCGCGACCCTCGCGCCACGCCATCCGCAAGACGAATCGCGGGCCGATCACCGACTGGTGTCCTCCACCACCCGGCCATCGGCCAGGCGGAGGATCCGGTGCGCCATCGTGGCCAGGGTCGGGTCGTGGGTCACCAGTACCAAGGTGGTGCCGACCTCCTCGTTCAGCGCCCGCATCAGTGCGATCACCGTGTCGCCCGTCTTGGCGTCGAGATTGCCGGTCGGCTCATCGGCAAAGAGGATCCGTGGTTTGGTGCTGAACGCGCGGGCCAGCGCCACCCGCTGTTGCTCCCCGCCGGAAAGCTGAGCCGGGTAATGGTGTCCTCGTTCGCCAAGACCGACCCGGCCGAGCAGCTCGGCGGCGCGCTCTTCGGCGGGTTCGCCCCGCAGTTCGAGGGGAACCTGGACGTTTTCCTGGGCGGTCAGGGTGGGAATCAACTGGAACGACTGGAACACGAACCCGACCTTTGCCGCGCGCATCCGAGCGCGGCGGTCCTCATCCATGGCGCCGAGATCCTCACCATCGAGCACCACCCGGCCGGCGGTGGGCCGGTCCAGCCCCGCCAGGAGGCCCAGCAGGGTGGTCTTGCCACTGCCCGATGGGCCGACGATGGCCAGGAATCCACCCGGCTCCAGCGAGAACGTGATATCGTTCAGGACGGTCAGCGACCGTCCGCCCGAGAGGTAGGTCTGGGTCAGGTTGTGACACGACAGCATGCGATCCTCAAGTCGATTGGAAGCGCGAGAATGATACACCGATACGCCGTCGCCGCCCTTTTCGTTTCCTGCCTGTCCGGCTGCGGCTCCGAGCCGAAGGCTGAGCCGGCGGAGACTCCACCGGCTTCACAGCCTTCGGAGACCGCGCCGGCCGACAGCAGGCCGCTGGTTGTGTTCCTCGGGACCAGTCTGACCGCGGGGCAGGGGCTTCGCGACCCATCGTTCGCCTATCCGGCGCTGGTACAGGAGCGGCTCGACTCCGCCGGGTTGAAATTCCGCGTGGTCAACGCCGGGATCAGCGGCGAAACGAGTGCCGGCGCCCTGCGCCGGATTGACTGGGTAATGGGCCAGGGGACTGTGGCGGTGCTGTTTCTGGAAACCGGCGCCAACGACGGCCTGCGGGGCCAGGACCCCGATACGCTGCGGGCCAATATCGACGCCATTCTGCAGCGGGCCCAGCGGCAGGTGCCACCGCCCCGCCTCATTGTGGCAGGGATGGAAGCCCCGCCGAATCTCGGGACGCAGTACACCGAGCGCTTCCGCGGCGTCTTCCCGGCCGCCGCAACGGCCCACGGGGCAGCACTGGTGCCGTTCCTGCTCCAAGGGGTGGCAGGTGTGCCCGAACTCAACCAGGCCGACGGCATCCATCCCACCCCTGAGGGTCATCGACGGATCGCGGAGTTGGTCTGGGCTACGGTCCTGGAGGCGCTGCGGGCGGTCGAACGAAACTGAGGTCCAGCGGGGGCCCGGGAATCGGCCCGAGTGGGGTGTCAGGGGGTTTGCAGCACGAACAGCACTGAGTTTCCGGTAAGGTCGAGGGTGGCGCGCACGACGTTGGTGCCGGAAGTCGGCCCCATGCGGTACGCCGACAGGGCCACCCCACTGCCATCGGTGAGCGTTTCCGTCAGGCCGAGTTCACCGCCGCCCTGAACGACGCTCCAGCGGACCAGCGCGTTGCGGACCGTGTTGCCAAACTGGTCGCGGACCGCGATTTCCAGCGGGACTGGGAGTTGGCTGCCCGGCGCGGCCACCTGGTTGTTGCCGCGCACGATCACGATCAGGGACGGAGCGCCGACAGTGGCGGTGGCGCCGAACTGAGCCGCGCCGACACCCGAGACGTAGGCCACGAACCCCTGGCCCCCCGCCACAGTCCCCAGCCCCACATTGCTCCTCGCAATTCCATCGGCATCGGTGATCACCGTGGCAGAGCCGATCGTGGCACCTGGGGCCGCTGAATAGAACTGGACCGGGATTCCCGGTACCCCCAAGCCATCGTTCGCCATCACCCTGGCCACCAGGGGGGCCGGAAGCGCGGCACCAGCCACTCCGACCTGCCCGGCACCCGTGAGGGGGAGGACCACTGTCGGGGGCGGTGCGAACCAGATCCGGGTGGAGTCCCTGGCGCCGGTTGCGGCGGCGGCCCGAAGCAGGATCGAGCCCCGTTGGCCCGGGGCAGAGAGCAATCCTCCCGGGGTGACTGTTGCCCCGGCCCCGGCCAGCGACCAGTTGACATAGACATCGCCGACCGGCTGCCCGGCGCCGTTGTCGGCGGCGACGCCGAACTGAAATTGCTGCCCCGGCCGGAGCACCGTGTCGCGGGGGGTGATCCGGATCGATCGTGCCTCCGCCCCGGGACCGCGATAGGTGAGCAGGATCCGGGGTGGATCGCCGATCGGCGTGCCCTCCGTCACCTCCAGCGTCCGGGCGCCGGAGAAGATCAGAAGTGGGCCAGCCCAGAGTTCCAGCACGACCCCGAGCTGCTCCTGCCGCGCCTTGAGGGGAAGGGAGAGCCGCATCGTGACGCTCTGGGCGTCGGCGGGGAAAGTGGCCGACGTGTCGGCAATCCACTCGGAGGGGGGGCGGACGACCCGGAGCCGGACCCGATCGATGACCAGGTTCAGGGCCCCGGCCTCGAAGTTTGCCGGATACTCTGGCACCACCGCCAGCGACGCGGTCCCGGAAGGCAGGCCATCGGTCGCCACCGAGCCGCACCCAGCCAGGATGGCCGACAGGATCAGCAGCGCCAGCTGTTGGCGCCAGCCCGAAAGGACAGAGTTCCCCATCCCTATATAATAGTGGCGGTGCTCGGGAGACGCTATTCGTGCCGGATCGCGTCGATCGGGGAGACCGGGGGCAGTGGCACGGGCGTCAGACGGGTCGGTGGGGCATCGGGGTTTCACCCGTCGGGATGGTTGTGTGCTGCTGGCGTTCATTGCACCGGGTGGCTAACCTTTCGGCCCAGATGAGCTATTTCGATTCCCCCCACCTCCGCGCCGCCGCCCTGGTTGTCCTGCTTGGCGTGGGCGTCACGATCGCGCTGGCGCCGTTCGTCACGGGACTGGTGGGCGCCCCGGTGCTCTACGTGGCGCTGGTCCCGTTGTACCGGATGCTGAACCGGTGGTTCCGGCCCAGCATCTCAGCGATGCTGGTTGTGCTGGCCGGCGTCCTGCTTGTCGTGGTGCCGCTCGTGGGCGTCATCATGCTGACCGCCAATGAGACCCCGGGGATGGTGAACTCCCTGCTCCAGAGCCCCTTCCTGGACAAGCTCAAGACCCTGCAGGTTGGTGGGTACGATGTCGGCATGCAGCTCGAGCAGGCCGGGACGCAGCTGCTCCGCTGGGTGGCCAGCAATGCCCTGTCACTGCTTGGCGGCGTCACCTATACCATCCTCAACCTGACCTTCGCGCTGTTCGGGCTGTATTTCCTGGTCCAGGCACCGGA
>JAWXBA010000339.1:0-3716 GCA_034439775.1 Gemmatimonadota bacterium
CCCTCAAATCGCCGGCCTGGCCCCCTTCCCGTACCCCGTCAGCTCCACATATCCTCGGCCGAGCAGCTGACCGGCCGGGCCCAGTACCCGGACCGAACCCTCCCAGTAGAAGAGGTTGGGGATCAGCCGACTGACATTCTCCTGCGCCTCCATCTCCGGCACCACGGTCAGCTCCAGCCCAGACCCCGGCACCCGCAGTCTCCACCTCGATGGGTATCGTGTCTTGGTGGCGGGTGAGGTCCACCAGTCGGTTACCGCCAGATCGAAGTCCGTCGCTTCCAGGTACTCCGGCCGGCCATTCGGGCCCACCACCGTAGCGCGGGCGTAGTCCACCTCCCCGGCGGAGTTTCGCAGCTGGTACACCATCAGGTCTCGACCATCGTCCAGCCGCAGGCTGAACCAGTCCCAGCCAATCTGTTCCTGGCCCAGCTGATTGCTGCCGAACTCCTTGTCCATCCAGCTCTCACCCACCACCCGGAACCGCTCCCCATCTACCTCGACCGTGCCGGTGGTGGCCAGACGAGTCTGGCTGTAGTAGAGACTTGCCGAGCGATTCCCCACGGCCTTGGCGCTGAACCCGTTCGGTCCCTGGAAAACCAGTGGCTTTCCCGATTGCGTCGCCAGCTCCAGCGATATCCCTTGCCGAGTATCCGCTGCCCGGAACGCGAACCCTCCGTCCCGCCACTCCAGCTCCCACGTCCCCGACGTTCCCGCCGGTCCTCTGCTCCAGGCGACCCGCGGGTCGGGCGACATTCCAAACCCGCCCAGCACCCCATTGGCCCGCCATACCACCTCGGCAAACCAATGCTTCCCCGACACCGGGTCGGAAATTGCCAGGTGACCCATGATGAGATCGGTCATCGCCCAGGTGGATGCCAACGCCAGCGGCGTGGGAGTGACCCCCACCCGGAAGAAGGTGAACTGGTACCCGAACCGGCGGGTCGAGTCGCTTTCTGCCACGAGCTGCCCAGTGAAGTACCACCACTCGGTCTTGTATCCGGGGTGCGACCAGTGATCGCGAGGAAACTCCCAGGCGTAGTCGGGGGTGGCCAGCCGCCACTCCGGTACCTGGGCCTGGGCCGACCCCGGCAGCGTTCCCAGGAGCGCCCACACCAGTGGCCACCCGCGCGGCATCCTAGAAATCCTCACGGGTCAGCTCCGTGGCTGGGGTGCGGGAGGCGCGCAGGGCGGGGTAGAGGCTCGCCACCACCGCTGCCCCGAGGATCAGCGCTGCCTGCTGTGCCAGCGTCGCCAGCGGCCAGTGAACCTGGATGGTCCAGCCGAAGTAGTCGCGGTTGATGACGTAGATCAGGATGGCCGCCAGCACCACACCGCCCGCCAGCCCGAGCACCAGCCCCAGCGCCGCGATGGTGAACCCCTTGCCGAGGAAGATCCCGAAGATCTGTCGCCTGCTGGCGCCCAGTGCCTGGTACAGCGCCAGCTCGGCCACTCGCTCCCGCGCCAGCACCAGCAGGGTCAGGGTCACCCCAGCCACCGCGATGATGAGGCTCAGCGCCTGGACCACCGCGGTGATGGCAAAGGTGCGGTCAAAGATCTGCAGTACCTCGGTGCGGAGCGCCAGGTTGGAACGGATCTGCAGCGGGAGTGCCCCCATCTCGGAGCGGAGTGCATTCACCAGGTTGTCCGCAGCCAGCCCATCCTTCAGGTAGAGCGCCAGGTTGCTCACCGGCCCGGGACCGATCAGGCCCGCCATGGTCCCAAGGTCCATCACCACCGCCCCGGCCTCGTTGCCGTAGTCGTAGTACACCCCCGCCACCACAAAGGCCGCCTCCACGCGGCCGGGTACCCGGATCGTGTCTCCCACCCAACTGTTCATCCGGCGCGCGAGCGGTTCGCTGATCAGGACCGCGCCGGAATCGCGGACCAGCCTGGTGGCGCGGACCGGATCGCCGCGCAGGAAGGCAAAGCGGTCGGGCAGCTCCTGGGACAGGTCCACCCCGGCCACGAAGGTCCGGCGGCCGCCGATCGTTGCCGAGGTGGCGCGCAGGCGGTCAAACGCCTGCACCTCCGGGCGGCTGGTGATGAACTGGATGGTGCTGTCGTTGAGTGCCGCGTCATCCCCCGATCGGGCCCACGACTCGGTGGTGATGTAGATGTCGGCGTGAACGGTGCCCTCGATCCAGACCGCCACCGTTTCGCGGAAACTGCCGACCATGAAGGTCACGCCCACCAGCATGCTGACCACCAGGCCGAGCGAGGCAACGGCCACCGCGCTGGTCTGGAGCCGAGCCGCCAGGGTCTTGACGCTGTAGGCCAGTCCCAGGCGTCGGACCACGAGGGGCCGCGCCACGGCGTCCAGCGTGGCCGGTGCCAGCAGCGCCAGTCCCACCATCAGCGCCATCGCCAGTACGAACCCGGCCGGCCGCCACGCCCGTCCGAAGGCGAAGTACCAGCCGCCGCTCAACACGAAAATCGTGATGCCAGCCACGAACATCGCGCCCGCCGCCGACCGCAGCGACTGGTGCAGGGTGAACGGCGCCAGCAATTCGTGCGACGGCCGTCGGCTGATCTCGAGCGCCGGCCACAGCGCTCCCAGGATTGCACCGCCCAGCCCGACCACCACAGCCAGGGCGTACATCGTCCACGGCAGGGCCAGCGTCTCGATGGCGTTGAGCTGGTAGAGGTTGACGATGGTGGCGCTGACCGAGCTGACGTTGGCGCTGGCAATCCAGTAGCCGAGCGGCAGGCCGATCGTCACGCCCAACCCACCCACCACCGCAATCTCGGCGAGGATCAGCCCCAGCACCTGACCCCGGCTGGCGCCAATCGAAAGCAGCAGTCCCAGCTCCTTGCGTCGCCGCACCAGCGATGCCTGGGTGCTGGCGTAGACCAGGAAAAGACCCACCAGCAGGCTGATTGAACTGAGCGCCGTGAGGTTGAGCCGAAACGCTGCCAACAGGTCGCTCCCTTGCTGCGCCCGTTCGGCGGGGGTGGCGACAGTCACGCCGGGGCCAAGCGTTTCCTGGATCCGAGCCTGTGCTGTGGCAGGGTCGGCGCCCTCCGCCAGGCCGATATCGATCTGGGTCAGCAGGCCCGATGCACCGAACAGCCCCTGCGCCTGGGCAATATCCATGATCGCCATGGTGCGGTTGGCGGCGGGAGTCAGGCGCTGAAGGTTTACCAGCGCGCCAATCCGGAGCGGTACTCGGAGGATGCCGCTGGAGACCATCAAGGTGTCGCCCACGGACAATCCGTGCTCGGTGGCAAAGGCCGGGGTGATCGCCACCCAGCCATCGGTCAGCGGGGCGCCGATCTCTCCGCTCATCTCCTCCAGCGGCAGGCCGGTGGGCTGGAACAGGTCCACCCCATAGAGGTCGAGCACCACCTTGCGGCTGGCCTCGGCAATGACCGAGGTCTGAAGGAGCGGCCAGGCGCGCGCCACGTCCGGGTCGGCGATGACGACCAGATAGAGACTGTCGGCAAACCGCGGAGTCATACCGGTCACGCTCAAGTCGGCGCGGCCCGAAATGGCGGTGACACCGCCCTGAAAGGCGGCAAACGCGCTTCTGTTCAGAATCTGGATGGAGAGGACCGATGCCACACCGAGCGTCACCCCGAACCACGACAGGATGAGGAGACTCTTGCCGGTGCGCCAGCGGGTATTGAGGGTGCGGAGCAGGTAGCGGATCATGCGCCGAGCAGCTGGCCGCTGCGGATCTCCCAGACGTCATCGGCGTAGCCGGCGGCTTCGCGGC
>JAWXBA010000340.1:0-3685 GCA_034439775.1 Gemmatimonadota bacterium
CGGCGGCGGCGGAGCTGGCCAAGCTGGCGAGCGAGCTGCAGGGCCTGGTGCAGCAGTTCAAGATCGGCGACATGGCCACCGCCCAGTCCGTCCGGGTCGCCGGGATCCCCGAAGCGGGCGGCGCGCCCGCCGGTGCCCGTCGGGTAACGGGTGCCCGCGGCTGGGCAGGGGCGTCATCCACCGGTGGCCGCCTGGCGGGCCGCGCGACGACCAGGGAACGATCATGACAATGCAGCATCTCGGGCTCTGGCTGCCGTGGCGCCGGGAGGCGGCGACCGGCGCGACGCTGCTCCACCTGATGAACGCCATTGGCGCGGCTGGCTCCGAATCGGAGGCGGCCAGTGCGGCGTTGGACGGGCTGCGGGCCGATTGCGGCTGGCGCTACGCCGCGTACTTCCACCGGGATCCGCTGGACAACCTGCTGAAGTGCGTGGTGGACTCTGGCGACATGGCGGAGGAGTTCCGGCGCGCCACCACCGGAGCCCGCTTCGGTCAGGGCGAGGCGCTGAGCGGCCGGGCGTGGGACAGCGGGGATCTGGTGGTAATCGCCGATTTCGGCGCCGTGACGGCATTTGCGCGGGCCCCCATCGCGCGCCGCGTCGGGGTGCGCACGGCCGTCTGTATCCCGTTGATCGTGAACCACGAGGTGCTGGGGACGCTGGAACTCTACGACATGCGCACGCGCGTGCTATCACCGGCCGAGCTGGATACCCTGCGCAAGGCGGGGGGGCTGGTGTCCGGCTGGATCGCCCAGCGCCGATTGGCCCAATTCGCCGCGATGCTGCAGAACTCGCCGATCAACACGATCCGTGCGGACCGGGAGTCGCGGATCAGCTATGTCAATCCCGCGGCCCACCGGACGCTGCAGAAGCTGCAGGCCCATCTTCCCATCTCCGTGGATCAGCTGCTGGGGCAGCCAGTCGAGATTCTGCATGCCGAACTCCAGCGCCATCGGTCGAAGTTGCAGAGTCCGGCGGCATTGCCCCACAAGGCGCGCGTGGAGCTGGGATCGGAAGTGCTCGATCTCCTGGTCAGCCCCCTCTTCGATGCCCAGCAAGAATTCCTGGGTCCGATGATCACCTGGGAAGTGGTGACCAAGCGGGTGCAGGGGCAGGTCGAGCTGGAACGGGTGCTCTCCATGGTGCAGAGTTCGCCGGCGGCCATTCTGTCCGGAGATCCCGACCTCACCATCCGCTACATGAACCCCGCCGCCGTGGCGCTGTTTGAGGCCATCGCCGGCCACCTGCCCATGGCGGTCGAGGCGATGTCCGGTAACTCGGTCACGCAATTGACGGAGCATCCAGCGCGCATGGAATTGCTGCTCCGGGATCCGAACAATTTGCCGCACCGCTGGACGACGCAGTTCGGACCGGCGACAGTCGAGTTCGTGATGTCAGCCATCCGGGGACAGAAGGGAGAGTACCTGGGCCCCATGCTCACCTGTGAGGACATCTCCCGTTCCATCCAGATGGAACGGCAGGTGTCCGAGGCGGCCGACCGGCAGCAGGCCTACGCTGCCGAGGCCATCACCGCCGCGGGGGCCGCCAACGGGACGGTGGCCAAACTGGAGTCATCCAGCAGCGAAGTCGGGCGAGTCGTGAAGGTCATCGCCAATATCGCCAGGCAAACCAACCTGCTGGCGCTCAACGCGACGATCGAAGCGACACGGGTGGGTGTCGTCGGCAAGGGATTCGCGGTCGTCGCCACCGAGGTCAAAGAGCTGGCCAAGGAGAGCGCCCAGGCCTCGGAAGACATCAGCGCCCGGATCGAAGCTATCCAGGCCGACGCGAGGCACGCCCTCGACGCCATCCGGGGCATCGGTGAACTGATCGGCCGGATCAGCGCCTCCCAGGAACAGCCGAGTGTCGGTGCAGCAGGAGGCCAGGGAGGAGTCAGGCCGAGTCCGACCCCACAGGTGGGAGGCGCCGTCCCGACCCGGGTGTTCTCGGAGGCCCTGCGGTGATGGTGGCAGCGGTGATTGTGGACACGATCGGCTAACCGGCGACCGTCCCTGAGAGTGCGATGCTGGCCCCGCCTGACGATCCGGCTCCGGCCACCCGAGGCTGAGGCACGTCCCCCGGGGCGCTCAAGTAGTCCCCGGCGCGGCCGATAGCCAGTGGTAGCCTCCGGATGCAGATCCACTCGCCCAGCTGCTGGAAGGGTTCGATGCGCAAGATCAGGGTTCTGGTGGTCGACGATTCGGTGGTGATCCGCCGCATGGTCACCGACATCGTGGCCAGCGATGCCCGGATGGAGGTCGTCGGCACCGCCTCGAACGGATCGATCGGGCTGCAGAAGATTCCCCAGGTGAATCCCGACGTGATCACGCTCGATGTCGAGATGCCGGTGCTCGACGGGCTGGCCACGCTGGTCGAGATCCGCAAGACCTGGCCGAAGCTGCCCGTCATCATGTTCAGCACCCTCACTGAGCGAGGGGCCACGACCACGCTGGATGCGCTGACCCGGGGTGCGAGCGACTATGTCACCAAACCGGCGAACGTCGGCAGCGTGGCACTGGCGCAGCAGCGGGTGCGCGACGAATTGCTGCCAAAGATCCTGGCGCTCTGCGGCGCGGAGCCACCGGCGCCGCGAATCGCCATGGCGGCGGCGCCCCGGGTCGCCACCGCGACGCCGAAGGCGGTCCAGGGTGTGGATGTCCTGGTCCTCGGAGTTTCCACCGGCGGGCCGAGTGCCCTGGCCCACCTGCTGCCGCTCCTGCCGGGAGACCTGCCAGTGCCAGTGCTCATCGTCCAGCACATGCCCCCGATGTTCACGCGACTGCTCGCGGAACGGCTGGATCAGACCTGCCAGATCCGGGTGCGCGAGGGCATTCCGGGTGGCGCCGTGGAGCCTGGCGTCGCGTGGATCGCGCCCGGCGACCATCACATGGTGCTGCGGCGCGTGGGTTGCAGCGTCAGCCTCAGCCTGCATCAGGGGCCACCGGAGAACTCCTGCCGCCCGGCGGTTGATCCGCTCTTCCGATCTGCGGTCGAGTTATACCATGAGCGGGTGCTCGGCGTCGTGCTGACCGGCATGGGCCACGATGGGCTGCGTGGTGCCGAGGAGATCGTGCAGGCGGGGGGACAGGTGCTAGCACAGGATGAGGCGTCGTCCGTCGTGTGGGGGATGCCGGGGTATGTGGCCAATGCGGGCCTCGCCGATGCGGTGCTCCCGCTCGACGACCTGGCCCGCGAGATCATCCGGCGAGTGGGCGCAGGACGAGTCTCAGCGGTGCCGCGGCCAACAGTGATCTCCGGATAGCGAGGCAAAGCGAATGTCAATCAGTCCGGTGGACTTTGAGTTTGTCCGGGACCTGGTCCGGAAGCATTCAGCGATCGTGCTCGATCCAGGGAAGGAGTACCTGGTCGAGTCACGGCTGGGCCCGCTGGCCAGACGTTCCGGCTTTGCGTCCCTCGAAGCCCTGGTGGAGGGACTCCGGTCCAAGTCGCCCAATGGCCTCCACCGCAAGGTGCTGGAGGCGATGACGACCAATGAGACCAGCTTCTTCCGTGACCTCCACCCATTCGACGCCCTCAAGACGATGGTGGTGCCTGAGGTGCTCAAGCGCCGGCAGGCGGAACGTCGGCTCAATATCTGGTGCGCCGCATCCTCCAGCGGCCAGGAACCATTCACGATCGCGATGACCCTGCTCGAAACCTTTCCCCAACTGTCGAGCTGGACGGTC
>JAWXBA010000341.1:0-3857 GCA_034439775.1 Gemmatimonadota bacterium
CCCCGACCCACCGTACTCTCGGAGCGGACCGTCCCTTTATGCGCCTCGATGAAGTGCTTCACGATGGCCAGGCCGAGCCCGGTGCCTCCTTCGGCACGGGAACGCGACGGATCGGCGCGGTAGAACCGTTCGAAGATCCGGGGGAGGTGCTCGTGCCCGATCCCGCTGCCGGTATCGGCGACGGCGAGTTCGATGCCGGCGCCCCGGGCCCGGGCGGAGAGGGTGATCGCGCCGCCGGCCGGGGTGTGCCGGATCGCGTTGTCGAACAGGTTTACCAGCACCTGGCGAATCGCATCGGCATCGACCGGCAGAGTGGCCGCGCCGGCCTCCACCTCCTGGGCGTACCTGACACCCTTTGCCGCGGCGCGATCGGCGCAGGCGGCCCAGGCGTCGCGAGCGGTGGCGGCGGTGTCGAGTGCCTCGATCCGTGGCTGCCACCGCCCGGATTCGATCCGCGCCAGGTCGAGCTGGTCGTCCACCAGGTGCTGCATCCGCCGGGCGTTGCTGTGGATCGTCTCCAGGAACCGGCGGGTCGTGGCGGCATCGGGGGGATCGCTGAGCAGCGTCTCCGCGTAACCGGAGATCGAGGTCAGCGGGGTCTTGAGCTCGTGCGACACGTTGGCCACGAAATCTGCCCGCACCGTCTCGAGCCGGCGCATCGTGGTCAGGTCGTGCAGGACCAGCACCGCTCCACCGCCCGGGAGCGGGCGGGCGTTCACCAGCAGGGTCCGGGAGTCGAGCTCCAGCTCCCGGTCGAGGACCGGGGCCCCCGCCAGGACGTCCACCACGACCTCGCGGGCCGCCTTGACGCGGAACAATTGCTCCAGGTCGGGCAGGGTCTCGTTCCCGTAGCCCAGCAGTTGCCTCGCAGCGGGGTTGGCGCGGACGATCCGGCCTCTCCCATCCGAGGCGATGACCCCCTCCACCATCGCGTTGACCAGTGCCGCCGATTCGGCCTGTTCCTGCTGCAGTTCCGCAAACCGACTGCCCAGCTGCTCGTGCATCTCGCGCAGCGCCTGGACCAGGGTGTCGATGTCCGGCACGCTGGACCGTGGAAACCGGGGCGGAGTCCCCTGAGTCATTGCCTGGGCGGCGGTGGTGATCTGGTGCAGCGGCCGGGCGATGGAGCGCCCAGCCAAGGTGGCGAGGAGGACGCCGATGACGAGCGCGAAGAGGGCGGCGCCGAGCACCGAGCGCTGGGCGGTGCGGATCATCCGGTCCACGACCGTCAGGTCCGAGGCGATCCGAACCACGCCCGGCCCGCCGGGGATGGCGGCATACAGCGCGAAGATGTCAGTGGTGGCGCTGAGCCGGCGGGAAGAGCCGACGCGACCAGCCAAGGCCTCCAGCACCTCGGGCCGCTCGCCCTGATTGGGTATGACGGCCATGCCGCCGTCGGGGGCCTGGCTCTCCCCCACCACGCGGCCGGTCGTGTCGATCAGGGTGATCCGGTGCTCGCTGGCGCCGGCCAGGCGGGCGACGGCGGCCTGCCAGTCGTCGCTGCTATCCGGCAGGGCATCGCGCACCAACTGGGCCTCACGCTCGATCTCGACCCGAAGGTCGTGCTCCAGGTCGGCGCGGAGCGCCCGGTCGGCGGCCAGCACCACGACGGCCATCGTCGCCACCAGCACCAGGACGGTGCCGGCCACGAGCCGACCCGCAAACTTCATCGGGACCGGCCGCCGCGCTCGGGGTCGTGAAAGCGATAGCCAAAGCCGCGGACCGTCTCGATCAGCCCGGCGTGATCGCCGAGCTTGGCGCGCAGGCGCTGGACGTGCATGTCCACGGTACGGGTCTGCATGTCGGGCTGGTGCTGCCAGACATCCTCCAGCAATCGTTCCCTGGATTGCACTCGCCCGCGCCGCTCCACCAGAGTCTCCAGCAGCTTGTACTCCGTGGGAGTCAGCGGCAATTCCTCGCCGTCGATGCTGGCACGGTAGGCCGAGCGGTCGATCGTCAGGGGGCCGGCCACCACCGAGGAGCCGGCGGCCACCGCCGGTGACGCAAGGCGCCGGAGCAGCGCGGCCACCCGCAGGGTCAACTCCTGCGGGGAGAACGGCTTGGTCAGGTAGTCATCGGCCCCGAGCGAGAGTCCTTTGATCCGATCCGGTTCCTCCCGCCGCGCCGTGAGCAGAATGACCCCGATATCTCGAGTCTCCTCCTTGGACCGCAGTTCACGGAGCACATCAAAGCCGCTGCCCCCCGGTAGCATCAGGTCCAGCACCACCACATCGGGGCGCTCCTCCTGGGCCGCCTTGAGCGCCTCGCCGCCGCGCGCCGCAGTGGAGACTCGATACCCCGCCTTGGCCAGATGGTAGGCGACCAGGGCGGTGATGTCGGGTTCGTCGTCGACGACCAGGATCCGGTGGCTCATCGGAGGCTCGGTGGGCAGGGGATTGGCGTCACGGGGTCAACTCTCCCGCATCGGGGCGGGGAGGAGGGTTCGAGTGTGGCTGCGGCTCCGGTCGAGGGCGCGGTAGCGCTCCACCCGCATCGCCTCGTCGTGGCCGATCGCGTCGAGGATCGCCTGGACCAGACGACCCTGGGGGCCGCCTTCTCGCTTGAGGCGATAGAGCACGAACTGGGCGATCGGAGTGTCGCGGACAATCTGCGCCTTCCGCAGCACCGTCAGATGGCGCGAGACAGTCGGTTGCGGCAGGTCCAGGATGGCCTGGAGGTCGGAGACACAGAGCGGGGCGGCTGTCAGGCAATTCAAGATCCGGAGCCGGGTTGGTTCCGCAATCGTCAGGAGGAGTTGGGTGGGGGATTCGCCGGAAGCCATATGCGTTGAGGCGAATATACGGGTGAAATGCGATGTGGGCTAGGGCCAAACAGGTCGCGGAGGCGATTGTGACGGGATGGTGACAAAGCGAAAGGGAAGCTGTCCCCGGTCGTCACTGGTTCCGCGAGAGTCGATAGACGCGTACTGCCTCGATGCCGTCGAGATCGGAATGGACACCAATGATGTAGTCTGCCCCGGCATCCAGAAGGCGTACCCCTGCTGGCATGGTGACCCACGCCAATGCCACGCCGGTTTCGTTCAGCACCAGGTGGCGGGTCGGTGCTGGCGGTTGTTCGGAATACTCTGGTACCCAGAGTTCGCCGTTGGAGGTCGCCCGGAGCCCCCCGAAGTAGGGAAGCTGCTTGGGGAGATACCGGCCGCTGTGCTTGGCCTCGGCATAGCCGCTGTCTGCCGGAAACCGGGCCTGCCCCAGCGCCTCGGCCCTGAGGGCCGCGATCGCCGCGGGAGAGGGCGCGGCAGCAGGGAAGGGGAGCCGGACCACCGTCCGCTCTCCGGTTCGGGTATCGAGGCGGATCAAGGAGTCTGCGCCCGATTCCCCGTACCAGAAGTTGGAGCCGGCCGCTGCCGCGTGGAACCACGGGGTGAAAGCAATGACCCCCACGGCCGCGTTGGCAACGTCACCAGTTGGATTGTACACGAAGATGGCGCCGCTGGGTTGTTCGGCCAGCCAATCCACCTGACCATCGCCCGTGATCGGGATCAGGCCGGCATAACCTGGCAGTCGGTGCACGCCCGGCGGACCGTCAAAGGTCGGTTGGATCCCCGTCGTGGCCAGCCAGCGGCCATCCGCCAGTCGCCCGGTGATCGAGTACCGGCCTTTGCCGCCATCTGAAGTCACGTTCAAGCCGTCGAGCAGCAGCGGGGACTCACCGAGCCGGATCGTGGAGAGGCGGTTGCTGGCTCCATCGAAGACGAAGGCGGTGTCACCCGAATGGCCCACCCACCCCAATCGCTCAAACTCTCCGGGCCCCTTGCCTCGACGGCCGAACCGGGAAAGGAGGGCGCCGTTGGAGTCGAAAATCCGCAGTTCCTGGGTGCCAGCATTCGCCACCAC